>CAYUPF010000358.1:0-3194 GCA_964446545.1 uncultured Rubrivivax sp. | reverse complement strand
TGCGCCATGCCGGCGCTCAGACCACCGCGCCCAGCTTGAAGATCGGCAGGTACATCGACACCACGATGCCGCCGATCAGCACGCCGAGGATGACGATGATGAACGGCTCCATCAGGCTGGACAGGCCCTTGACCATCTCGTCGACCTCGTCCTCGTAGAACTCGGCGCACTTGGCCAGCATGTGGTCGAGCGAGCCGGACTCCTCGCCGATGGAGGCCATCTGCAGCACCATGGTCGGGAACACACCGGTGGTGGTCATCGCCGTGGTCAGCGCCGAGCCGGTGGAGACGTCCTTCTGGATCTGCGTCGTCGCCTGCTTGTAGACCGCGTTGCCGGAGGCACCGCCCACCGAATCGAGCGCCTCGACCAACGGCACGCCGGCGGCGAACATCGTGGACAGCGTGCGCGTCCAGCGCGCAATGACCGACTTGTTGATCAGGTCGCCGAACACCGGCATGCGCAGCAGCACCCGGTCCATGAACATCTGCATCTTCTCCGAGCGCTTCCACGACTCGAGGAAGAAGTAGATGCCACCGAAGAGCAGACCGAAGATCGCCCACCAGTAGGCGACGAAAAACTCCGACATCGCGATCACCACCAGCGTGGGTGCCGGCAGGTCGGCGCCGAAGGAACTGAACACCTCCTTGAACGCCGGAATCACGAAGATCATGATCACCGTCAGCACGACGAAGGCGACGACGATGACCGCAACCGGGTACATCAGCGCCGACTTGATCTTGCTCTTGATGGCCATCGTCTTTTCCTGGTAGATGGCCAGGCGATCGAGCAGCGCCTCCAGGATGCCGCCGGCCTCGCCGGCCTCGACCAGGTTGCAGTACAGCGCGTCGAACTGCATCGGATGCTTGCGGAAGGCCGAGGACAGGCTGGTGCCGGTCTCGACGTCGCCGCGGATTTCGTTGAGCAACCGCGTCAGCCGCGGGTTGGCGCTGCCGCGCGCGACGATGTCGAAGGCCTGCAGCAGCGGCACGCCCGCCTTCATCATCGTCGCCAGCTGGCGCGTGAAGATGGCGATGTCCTTCTGCTTGATCGCCCTGCCGCCGCTGGTGCGGCGCTTCTTCACCTTGGTGATCAGGATGCCCTGGCGGCGCAGGCTGGCATTGACCATCGACTCGCCGCCCGCACGGATCTCGCCGCGCACCAGCTTGCCGTTCTTGTCCTTGCCTTCCCACTCGAAGATCGAGTCCTTGGTCCTGGTGGCTACTGCAGTTGCCATCGTGTCTCCGGCGCGAGTCTGTTCAAACGTGAGGTGAGGTGGCGGACGTCATTCGTTGGTGACGGAGATGACTTCTTCCAGCGTCGTGGCGCCGGTGCGTACCTTCACCAGCCCCGATTGCCGCAGATCGCGCACGCCGTCCTTCTGTGCCTGAGTGGCGATGTCCATCGAGGTGCCCTCCGCCA
Organism: uncultured Rubrivivax sp.; assembly: GCA_964446545.1. Classification (GTDB taxonomy): domain Bacteria; phylum Pseudomonadota; class Gammaproteobacteria; order Burkholderiales; family Burkholderiaceae_C; genus Rubrivivax. The sequence goes on along the minus strand of CAYUPF010000358.1, from coordinate 1,775 downwards.
GGATGATGCGTTGGATCGCCTCGGTGACGGGCATCACCTGATAGAGGCCGACCCGGCCCTTGTAGCCGTTGTTGCACGCCTGACAGCCGACGGCCCGGTAGGGCTTCCAGCTGCCGTCCAGATCGGTTTCGGCGAATCCCGCGCGCAACAACGCCTCGCGAGGATAGTCGGCCTGGGTCTTGCAGTTTTCGCACAAGCGGCGCGCCAGACGCTGCGCCGTGATGAGTAACACGCTTGCCGCGATGTTGAAGGGCGCCACGCCCATGTTGAGCAGTCGCGTCAGCGTGGTGGGCGCGTCGTTGGTGTGCAGCGTCGACATCACCATGTGCCCGGTCTGCGCTGCCTTGATGGCGATGTCGGCGGTTTCCAGGTCGCGGATCTCGCCGACCATGATGATGTCTGGATCCTGCCGCAGGAAGGACTTCAGCGCCGCGGCAAAGGTCAGCCCGGCTTTGTCGTTGACATTGACCTGGTTGACGCCGGGCAGGTTGATTTCCGCCGGGTCTTCCACTGTGCAGATGTTCACGCCCGGCTGGTTGAGGATGTTCAAGCAGGTGTAGAGCGACACCGTCTTGCCACTGCCCGTGGGCCCGGTGACCAGCACCATGCCGTAGGGCCGCTGGATCACGTGCATCAGACGGTCGCGCTCGATCTTTTCGTAACCGAGCGCCTCGATGCCGAGCTTGGCGCTGGACGAGTCGAGGATGCGGATGACGATCTTCTCGCCGAACAGCGTGGGCAGCGTGCTGATGCGAAAGTCGATGGCCTTGTTGCCGAACTTGAGCTTCAGGCGACCGTCCTGCGGCACGCGCTTCTCGGCAATGTCCATGCGCGAGATGACCTTGATGCGCGAAGCCAGCTTGTCCTTGATGGCAATCGGCGGCTGGGTGATCTCGCGCAGTTCGCCATCGACGCGAAAGCGCACGCGGTAGTTGTATTCGAAGGGCTCGAAGTGCAGGTCCGACGCGCGCATGTTGATGGCGTCGATCAGCATCTTCTGCAGGAAGCGCACCACCGGCGCGTCTTCCACCTCCTGCGAAACCTCGGCGCCTTCCTGGGTGGCGGCTTCCTCGTCGGTGACGTCGAACTCGAAGTCGCCGCCGGCCAGCTGCTCCATCGCTTCGTTGACGCTGGCGCCCTGCGCTTCGAGGATGCGCATCAGCTTGTCGTATTCGACGATCACCCATTCGGGCGACAGCTGCGTGGCAAACTTGATGCGCTCGGCCGCTTCCTGGTCGGTGGGGTCGGCCGCGCCGATGAACAGCCGGCTGCCGCGCTTGCCCAGCACCATCAGCTGATACTGCGTGGCAAGCTTCGGCTCGACGATGCCGCGAGGCAGCCGCGTCAGGTCCACCGCGTTCAGGTCGAGCAGCGGCAACGCCAGCGCGGTGGACAGCGTGTGTGCCAGATCGGCCGGCGGCACGGCGCCTGCGGCCACCACGGCGGACACAAAACTGCCGCGCCGTTCCTTGGCGCTGCGGGCCAGATCCTCGGCGGCCTTGGCGCTGAGCTTGCCGGCATGCACGAGCACGCGGGCGACCCCGGAAAGAGCCGACTGGGGCGACTCGACGAGCGTGTCAACGGCCATCGGCTGGATGTTCCCTCGTGACGATCCGCTGCATCATCGCCGATAGCCCCAGCGCTGTAAACTGAAGTGGCGGCAGCGCGTGCATTCGTTCATGCATGCGGTGCGCTGCCCGGCGGCAAGGTGTCGCAAACATGCGCGAGTCGGGCTGCAAAGCGCAAAGAACTGGTCGGGGTGAGAGGATTCGAAC
>CAYUPF010000357.1:0-3215 GCA_964446545.1 uncultured Rubrivivax sp. | reverse complement strand
TCATGTCGAGCACGGTCTGTTCGGTGATCTTGCCGGCGATGCGGGCCATGGAGGGGAGAAGGGCGCGTATGCGCCAGACGGTAGCCGCCGCAGGCGCCTCAGGGCCGGATGGCTACCTTCAGCACGCCGTCGCGCTGGTGCGAGAACAGGTCGTAGGCCGCGACGATGTCGTCGAGCGCGTAGCGGTGCGTGACCATCGGCCGCAGGTCCAGCCGGCCCGAGGCCAGCACGTTCATCAGCCGGCGCATGCGCTCCTTGCCGCCGGGGCACAGCGCGGTGTTGATCTTGTGGTCGCCCAGGCCGGCGGCAAAAGCATCCAGCGGGATCTTCAGGTCGCTGCTGTACACGCCCAGGCTCGACAAGGTGCCGCCCGGCTTGATGACGCGCAACGCCTGCTCGAAGGTGCTCTGCAGGCCCAGCGCCTCGATCGCTGAATCGGCGCCGCGGCCGCCGGTGTGCTTCAGCACCTCGGCCACGACGTCGGCGTTGTTGAAGTTCAAGGTCAGGTCGGCGCCGAACTGCTTGGCGATGCCCAGCCGATGGTCGTTGCCGTCCACCGCGATGATGGTGCTGGCGCCGCGCAGCTTGGCGCCGGCCGTGGCGCACAGGCCGATCGGGCCCTGCGCGAACACCACCACGGTGTCGCCGATCTTGATGTTGGCGTTCTCCGCGCCGGCGAAGCCGGTGGACATGATGTCCGGGCACATCAGCACCTGCTCGTCGCTCAGGCCGTCGGGGATCGGCGCCAGGTTGGCCTGCGCGTCGGGCACCAGCACGTATTCGGCCTGCGTGCCGTCGATCAGGTTGCCGAAGCGCCAGCCGGCCGTCGCCTTGTAGCCGTGGCAACCGCAGCGGCCGGACGCCACCAGGTAGCTGCCGTCCTGCGAGGGCGCGCCGTCCTGCGCGGCATAGGAGTTGAAGTTCGGGCAGATGGCGCCGGCCACCACGCGCTGACCTTCTTGGTAGCCCTGCACGGCGCTGCCGAGTTTTTCGATCACGCCCACCGGTTCGTGGCCCACGGTCAGGCCCTTGGCCACCGGGTACTCGCCCTTCAGGATGTGCACGTCGGTGCCGCAGATGGTGGTCAGCGTGATGCGCACCAGCGCGTCGTTGGGCCCGACATCGGGCACCGGCTTGTCGGCCAGTTCGATGCGGCCGGGCTCGACGAACACGGCGGCTTTCATGCGCGCGGACATGGCAACTCCTTCGGAGGAACTGGGAAACGGGACTCTCACCGCAATTGCAGCACCCGGGGCCGCTGGCCGGACTGACGAGGATCAAGCGCGCCCGCTGCCAACGTGCTGCCGGGACCACCGGGTTGCTCAGGCTGGTGCTCATCGGTGCAGGGTGGGGCGGCTATGCTCGGTGGGATCACAGCTCTACAAAGCCGTCGCCGCCCTTCGATGAACGCCTCCACGCAGATCCTCACGCCGCGCATGCAAGGGCTGTTGCAGCGCATCCAGCGCGCACAGCGCACGCCGCTGCACGCCCTGTCACCCGCGCAGGCGCGCAGCAGCTACGAGGCGGCAGCCGAGATCCTGGACCTGCCACGCGCACCGCTGCGCCGCATCGTCGACTTCCACCTGCCCGCGGCCGACGGCACGCCGCTGCCGGCGCGGCTGTACAGCGATGCCGACACACCGGTGCCGGTGCTGCTGTACCTGCATGGCGGCGGCTTCGTCATCGGCTCGCTGGAGACACACGACAGCCTGTGCCGCCAGCTGGCGCTGCGCAGCGGCGCGGCGGTGGTGGCGCTGGACTATCGCCTGGCGCCCGAGCACCGCTTTCCCACCGCCGTCGACGACGCCTGGGCGGCGCTGCAATGGCTGTCCGCGCACGCCGCGACGCTGGGCCTGTACGGCAAGCGCCTGGCCGTGGGCGGCGACAGCGCCGGCGGCACGCTGGCAGCGGTGTGCGCGCTGCGTGCCCGCGACCGGGGCCTGCCGCTGGCCCTGCAACTGCTGATCACGCCCGGCACCTCGGCAATGGGCGACACAGCGTCGCGCCGGCTCTATGCCAACGGCTTCCTGCTCGACGCCGCCACCATCGACTGGTTCTTCGACCACTACATCGATCGCCACCACCGCGCCGACTGGCGCTTCGCGCCGCTGAACCACGACGCGCTGGAAGGCGTGGCGCCGGCCTGTGTCATCCTTGCCGAATGCGACCCGCTGGCCGACGAAGGCATCGCCTATGCCGACCGGCTGCGCGCCGCCGGCGTGCCGGTGGCGCTGGAGCTGTACCGCGGGTTGACGCACGACTTCATCAAGATGGGCCGGGTGCTGAAGGAAGCCGCAGAGGCACAGCAGGCCGCGGCCGAAGCCATGAAAGGGGCATGGAATCCATGAAACGAAGCGAGTTCCGCTACTTCGACCGGCTGCGCGTGCGCTGGGCCGAGGTGGACATGCAGAAGATCGTCTTCAACGGCCACTACCTGATGTACTTCGACACCGCCGTCGCCGGCTACTGGCGCGCGATGGCCATGCCCTACCACGAGGCCATGGCCTACCTGGACGGCGACCTGTTCGTACGCAAGGCCACGCTCGAATACCTGGCCTCGGCGCAGTACGACGACAGCCTCGAGGTCGGCATCCGCTGCGGCCGCATCGGCAACTCGTCGATCGTCTTCGGCGCGGCGGTGTTCCGCGGCGACGCGCTGCTGGTCAGCGGCGAGCTGGTCTATGTGTTCGCCGACCCGAAGACGCAGCGCTCGCAGCCGGTGCCGGCGCAGCTGCGCGATCTGCTGCAGGACTTCGAAGCCGGCAAGCCGATGCTCGACCTGCGCGTGGGCACCTGGGATCAGCTGGGCCGCGAGGCGCAGGCCATCCGCACTGCCGTGTTCGTGCAGGAACAGCGCATTCCCGCCGAGCTGGAATGGGATGCCGCCGACGCCAACTGCGTGCATGCGGTGGCCTACAACCGCTTCGGCATGGCGCTGGGCACCGGCCGGCTGCTGGAACACGAGCCGGGCGTGGCCAAGATCGGCCGCATGGCGGTGCTGCAGGCGATGCGCGGCGCCGCTGTCGGCCGCGCGCTGCTGGATGCGCTGATCGACGCCGCCCGGCAACGCGGCGAGCGCGAAGTGCTGCTGCACGCGCAGAGCAGCGCGGCCGGCTTCTACACCCGCGCCGGCTTCGCGCCGCGCGGCGAGCCTTTCGAGGAAGCGGGCATCCCGCACCTGGAGATGGTGCGCGCGCTGTAGCTCAGTCGCCGAG
>CAYUPF010000356.1:0-3225 GCA_964446545.1 uncultured Rubrivivax sp. | reverse complement strand
TCCCACTCGATGGTCGCCGGCGGTTTGCTCGAGATGTCGTAGGTGACGCGGTTGATGCCACGCACCTCGTTGATGATGCGGCCGCTGGTCTTCTTGAGCAACGCATAGGGCAGCTCGGCCCAGTCGGCGGTCATGAAGTCGCTGGTCTGCACCGCACGCAGCGCGACCACGTGGTCGTAGGTGCGGCCGTCGCCCATCACGCCCACGCTCTTCACCGGCAGGAACACGGCGAAGGCCTGGCTCGTCAGCTCGTACCAGCTCTTGCCGCTGGCTTCGTCGATGGTGCCGCGCAGCTCGTCGATGAAGATCGCATCGGCGCGCTGCAGCAAAGCTGCGTACTCGGGCTTGACCTCGCCGAGGATGCGCACGCCCAGCCCGGGGCCGGGGAAGGGGTGACGATAGACCATGTCGTGAGGCAAGCCGAGCGCCACGCCCAACTCGCGCACCTCGTCCTTGAACAGGTCGCGCAACGGCTCCAGCAGCTTCAGCCCCAGCGTTTCGGGCAGGCCGCCGACGTTGTGGTGGCTCTTGATGCTGGTGGCCTTCTTGGTCTTGGCGCCGCCGGACTCGATCACGTCCGGGTAGATCGTGCCCTGCGCCAGCCATTTCGCGTTCGACAGTTTCTTCGCCTCGCGCTGGAAGACCTCGACGAATTCGGCGCCGATGATCTTGCGCTTGGCCTCGGGGTCGGTCACGCCGGCGAGCCTGCCCATGAACTGCGCGCGCGCATCGACATGCACCACCTTGGCGTGCAGCCGGCCGTCAAACATGGCCATCACCTGCTCGGCCTCGTTCAGGCGCAGCAGGCCGTGGTCGACGAACACACAGGTCAGTTGCTCGCCGATGGCGCGGTGAATCAGGGCCGCGGCCACGCTGGAATCGACGCCGCCGGACAGGCCCAGGATCACCTCTTCGCTGCCCACCTGCTCGCGGATGCGCGCCACCGCCTCGGCGATGTGGTCGCGCATCACCCAGTCGGGCTTGGCGCCGGCGATGCCGAGCACGAAGCGCTCCAGCAGCGCCCGGCCTTGAACGGTGTGTGTCACCTCGGGGTGAAACTGCACGCCGTAGTAGCCACGCGCCTCGTCGGCCATGCCGGCAATCGGACAGCTCGGCGTACTGGCCATCAGCTTGAAGCCCGGCGGCAGCGCGGTGATCTTGTCACCGTGGCTCATCCACACCTTGAGCATGCCGTGGCCTTCGGCCGTGCTGAAGTCCTCGAGACCCTTCAGCAGCCGGGTGTGGCCGTGTGCACGCATCTCGGCATAGCCGAACTCGCGGTGCATACTGGCTTCGACCTGGCCGCCTTGTTGCACCGCCATCGTGAACATGCCATAGCAGATGCCGAGCACGGGCACACCGAGCTGCCACACCGCCTGCGGCGCGCGCAACTCGTGCTCCTCGTAGGTGCTGGCATGGCTGCCACTGAGGATGATGGCCTTGGGCGCGAACTCGCGGATGAAGGCGTCGGAGACGTCGTTCGGGTGGATCTCGCAATAGACATGCGCCTCGCGCACGCGCCGCGCGATCAGCTGCGTGACCTGCGAGCCGAAATCCAGGATCAGGATCTTGTCGTGCATGGATCAGGGCATGTTCACCCTACCGGAAGAGCCGCGAAGGCCCGCCGGCACGGGCCAATCTAGGCGCAGCGCTTGCCCGCACTGACGTGCGGGCAAGCACTGCAACGACGAGTGGCCCGTGCCGGCGGGCCTTCCCTTCGGCAGGGTGAACATGCCCTGCTACTCCATGCGGTAGTTCGGCGCTTCCTTGGTGATCTGCACATCGTGCACATGGCTCTCGCGGATGCCGGCGGAACTGATCTCGACGAACTCGCTGCGCTCGTGCATGTCGGCAATCGACGCGCAGCCGCAGTAGTGCATGGCCGCGCGCAGCCCGCCGGCCATCTGGAAGACGATGGCCACCAGCGAACCCTTGTACGGCACCTGGCCCTCGATGCCCTCGGGCACCAGCTTGGCCGAACTCGCGCCGTCGGAGCCGCCTTCCTGGAAGTAGCGATCGGCCGAGCCCTGTTGCATCGCGCCCAGCGAGCCCATGCCGCGATAACTCTTGTAGCTGCGGCCCTGGTACAGCACCACCTCGCCCGGCGCCTCTTCGGTGCCGGCGAAGGCGCCGCCCATCATCGCGCTGTGCGCGCCGGCGGCAATGGCCTTGGCCAGGTCGCCCGAATAGCGGATGCCGCCATCGGCGATCAGCGGCACGCCGCTGCCCTGGATGGCCTTGGCCACCGATTCGATGGCCATGATCTGCGGCACGCCCACGCCCGTGACGATGCGCGTGGTACAGATCGAGCCCGGGCCGATGCCCACCTTGACGGCGTCGGCGCCGGCTTCGACCAGCGCCAGCGCCGCCGCGCCGGTGGCGATGTTGCCGCCGATCACGTCCACCTGCGGGTAGTGGCGCTTGACCCAGCGCACGCGCTCGATCACGCCTTCGCTGTGGCCGTGCGCGGTGTCGACGACGATGGCATCGACGCCGGCCTTCACCAGCAGTTCGACGCGTTCTTCGGTGCCCTCGCCCACGCCCACCGCGGCGCCGACGCGCAGCTTGCCGAAGCGGTCGCGCGCGGCATCGGGAAAGTTGGTCTGCTTGGTGATGTCCTTCACCGTCATCAGGCCGCACAGCTCGAAGGCGTCGTTGACCACCAGCACGCGCTCCAGCTTGTGCTTGTGCATCAGCGCCTTGCCGTCCTCGATGGTGGCGTGTTCGCCCACTGTGATCAGCCGTTCGCGCGGCGTCATGATCTCGCTCACCGGCGCGTCCATGCGCGTTTCGAAACGCAAGTCACGTCCGCTGACGATGCCCACCACCGCCTTGCCCTGCAGCACCGGAAAGCCGGAGATGCCGTGCTGCTTGGACAGCGCCATCACCTGGCGCACCGTCACGTCCGGCGTGATCGTGATCGGGTCGCGCAGCACGCCGGATTCGTAGCGCTTGACGCGCGCCACCTCGGCCGCCTGCTGCTGCGGCGTCATGTTCTTGTGCACGATGCCGATGCCGCCTTCCTGGGCGATGGCGATCGCCAGGCGGGCCTCGGTGACGGTGTCCATCGCCGCGGACACCAGCGGCAGGTTCAACGTGATGTTGCGGGACAGGCGGGTGGCCAGGCTGGTATCGCGCGGCAACACCTTCGAATAGGCGGGCACCAACAACACGTCGTCGAAGGTGAGCGCTTTGCCGAGAAGGCGCATGGGAATTGGCTCCGGA
>CAYUPF010000355.1:0-3242 GCA_964446545.1 uncultured Rubrivivax sp. | reverse complement strand
CCGACCTCAGAACCTCTACCTTTGACCCTGACTTGGCGCTCAGTGCGACAGGATCTTGTTGAGAAAGTCCTTGGTGCGCGGCTGGCGGTTCTCGGGGTGGCCGAAGAACTCGTCTTTGGCGCAGTCCTCGAGGATGCGGCCGCCGACGTCGATGAAGATCACGCGGTTGGCCACCTTGCGCGCGAAGCCCATCTCGTGTGTGACCACCATCATCGTCATGCCTTCCTTGGCCAGGCCGACCATCACGTCGAGCACCTCGCCGACCATCTCGGGGTCGAGCGCCGAGGTCGGCTCGTCGAAGAGCATGACGATCGGGTCCATCGACAGCGCGCGCGCGATCGCTACGCGCTGTTGCTGGCCGCCCGACAGCTGGCCCGGGAACTTGTCCTTGTGCGCCATCAGGCCGACACGGTCGAGCATCTTCAACCCGCGCGCCTTGGCTTCGTCGGGGCTGCGGTTCAGCACCTTGATCTGCGCGATCGTCAGGTTCTCGGTCACCGACAGATGCGGGAACAGCTCGAAGTGCTGGAACACCATGCCGACCTTGGAGCGCAGCTTGGGCAGGTCGGTCTTCGGGTCGTGCAAGGGAATGCCGTTGACGCTGATCTCGCCCTTCTGGAAGGGCTCGAGCGCGTTGACGGTCTTGATCAGCGTGGACTTGCCCGAGCCCGAGGGCCCGCACACCACCACCACGTCGCCCTTGTCGATGTCGACGCTGCAGTCGTTCAGCACCTGCACCGGCCCGTACCACTTGGACACGTTCTTGATGCGGATCATGTGTTCGGACATGGTTCGACTCCTAACGAATGATGGCGATCTTCTTGTGCAGGCGCTTGACCATCCAGGATAGCGAATAGCACAGGATGAAGTAGACGACAGCGGCCATGAGGTAGGCCTCTTCGGGGCGGCCGAAGTTCTTGCCGGCGATGTCGAAGCCCTTGAACAAATCGTAGGCGCCGATCGCATACACCAGCGAGGTGTCCTGGAACAGGATGATGGTCTGCGTCAGCAGCACCGGCAGCATGTTGCGGAAGGCCTGCGGCAGCACCACCAGCGTCATGTTCTGCTTGTAGGTCATGCCCATGGCCTGCCCGGCATGGACCTGGCCGCGCGGGATCGACTGGATGCCGGCACGCATGATCTCGCTGAAGTACGCCGCTTCGAAGGCGACGAAGGTGATGACCGCCGAGTACTCGGGCCCGATCGGCCGGCCGATCATGATCGGCACCAGCAGGAAGAACCACAGGATCACCATCACCAGCGGAATGCTGCGCATGCCGTTGACGTAGATGGCCGCAGGCAGGTCCAGCCACTTCTTGCCCGACAGCCGCATCAGCGCCAGCAGCGTGCCGAAGACGATGCCGCCGAGGGTTGCCACCACCGTCAGGAAGAGGCTGAAGTACAGGCCCTTCAGCAGGAACTTGCTGACCAGGTCCCAGTTGTAGAACGAGAAGTCGAGGCCCATCATGTCAATGGCCCCCCGTGCCGCCGGCGACCACGAAGCCCGGCACGCGCACCTTCTTCTCGACCCAGGCCATGACGCGGTTGATGGCCATCGCCGAGACGATGTACAGCACCGTCACCGCGGCATACATCTCGGTGACGCGCGAGGTCTCCTCGCCGGCCTGCATCGCGAACTGGATCAGCTCGGGGATCGACACCGCGAAGGCCACCGACGAGTTCTTGAAGATGTTCATCGACTCGCTGGTCAGCGGCGGGATGATGATGCGGTAGGCCATCGGCAGCAGCACGTAGCGGTAGTACTGCGGCGTGGTGAAGCCCAGCGCCATGCCGGCGTAGCGCTGGCCGCGCGGCAGCGCCTGGATGCCCGAGCGCAGCTGCTCGGCGATGCGCGCCGAGGTGAAGAAGCCGAGCGCGAACACCACCAGCAGGAACGGCGGCACGCCCGCCATCACCGGGAACAGCTTCGGCACCACGTGGTACCAAAGGAAGATCTGCACCAGCAGCGGCACGTTGCGGAACAGCTCGACCCAGGCATTGCCGAAGCGCACCAGCCACGGGCTGTCGGGCAAGGTGCGGATCGTGCCGATGACCGAGCCGACGAGCAGCGCCAGCACCAGGCCGCAGACTGAGACCGATACCGTCCAGCCCCAGGCCGACAGCATCCACTGCCAGTAGGTGGGGATCTTGCCGCCTGGGTCCTCGAAGAAGACCTGCCAGTCCCAGTTTCTCATCTGCGCTCCTCGGTCTGCGGTTCCGCGGCTTACCTGAAAAAGAACGCCCGCCTATACGGGCGGGCGCAGCGTGGCTCAGCGTGGCCGGCTCACTTCTTGGCGTAGTCTTCCATCGGCCGGTTGTTCGGGTTGGCCCAGGCGGCCTTGGTCGCCTCCGACAGCGGCAGGCCGACCTTGGTGTTGGTCGGCGGGATCGGCTGCATGAACCACTTGTCGTACAGCTTGGCCAGCGAGCCGTCGGCGATCTGACGCTTGATGCTGTCGTCCACCGCCTTCAGGAAGGCCGGGTCGTCCTTGCGCAGCATGCAGGCGATCGGCTCGACCGACAGCACCTCGCCGACGATCTTGAAGCCCGCCGGGTTCTTCGACTTGGAGATGTTGCCGGCCAGGATCTGACCGTCCATCACGAAGGCGTCGGCGCGGCCCGATTCCAGCAGCAGGAAGCTGTCGGCGTGGTCCTTGCCCATCACCTCCTTGAAGTCGACGCCGGTGGCGCGCTCGTTCCTGCGCAGCGTCTGCACGGAGGTGGTGCCGGTGGTGGTGACGACGCTCTTGCCGTTCAGGTCCTTGATCGAGGCGATGCCGGAGTCGGCGCGCACGGCGATGCGCACTTCCTCGACGAAGGTGGTGACGGCGAAGGCCACGTCCTTCTGGCGCGTCACGTTGTTGGTGGTCGAGCCGCATTCCAGGTCGACCGTGCCGTTGACCACCAGCGGAATGCGGTTCTGCGAAGTGACCAGCTGCTTGTTGACGGTCAGCTTGGGCAGACCCAGCTGCTTCTGGATGTCGGCCGCGATGACCTCGGACATCTCGGTGTGGAAGCCGACGTACTTGCCGTCGCCGATGGTGAAGGCCAGCGCACCCGACGAGTCGCGCGTGCCGAGCGTGATCTCGCCCTTGGACTTGATCTTCGCCAGCGTGTCGTTGGCCTGGGAGAACGCGGCACTGGATGCCAGGGCGGTCAAGGCCAGGGCAATCACATGTTTGTTCATGGTGGGTTCCTGTGGGGAGGGGGAGGAGCGGGGAAACAATGTGTATGAAATTCTA
>CAYUPF010000354.1:0-3275 GCA_964446545.1 uncultured Rubrivivax sp. | reverse complement strand
GGCATTGGCATTGGCATTGGCATTGGACATGGGCACTCTCTGCGGAAAGCGGCAAGGCGATGGCAGCGATTCTGTCAGGTCGGTGCCGCTCAGCGTTGCGGCATGTCCTTGACGGAATAGCCCAGGCTGACGGTGGCGTCTTCGGGGATCGGCGGCATCGTCGCGTTCCAGGCTTCCCAGCCGGCGCGCAGGCGCTGCAGCCGCTCGGGCTCCAGGTCGGCACGGTTGGCGCGCTCGCGTTCGTCGTCGCTGATGTCGAACAGATAGTCGTGGCCGTCGACGCGCAGGTACTTCCAGTCGCCGTCGCGGCAGGCGCGCTGGCCACGGTGGTTCATGCGCCAGTGCATCGGCCGATGGAAGCTGGCGAGCGGGTCGCGCAGCACCGGCAACAGCGACACGCCGTCCAGCGGGTAGTCCGGATGTGCGGCCACGCCGGCCGCATCGAGCAGCGTCGCCGACCAGTCCATCGTCAGGCAATGCTGCGTGCTGACGCCACCCGGCCGGACCACCGCCGGCCACTGCACGATGTAGGGCACGCGGATACCACCTTCCGTCAGGTCCATCTTGCCGCCGACCAGCGGCCAGTTGTCGCTGAAGCGCTCGCCGCCGTTGTCGCTGGTGAAGACCACCAGCGTGTCGTCCAGCCGGCCCGCCCACCGCAGCGCATCGAGCAGCTGGCCGATGCCTTCGTCCATGTGGTGGATCATGCGCCGGTAGGTGTGGATGTTGCCGCCGGCCAGGTGGAACAGGCTGCCCTTCAGGTTGCAGGCCAGCTCGCGGTCGTCGCGCGTTTCCCAGGGCCAGTGCGGCGCGGTGTAGTGCAGGCTCAGGAAGAAGGGCTTGTCTTCGTGGCCCACGCGCTGCACCCAGTCGACCGCCCGGCCGGTGATCAGGTCGGTGAGGTAGCCGTCCCTTGCCTGTTCCGCCTCGCCTTCGTACAGGTCGTGCCGGCCCGCCGAATCGGCATGGGTGAAGTAGTCGACGCCACCGCTCATCGGGCCGAAGAACTCCTCGTAGCCCGAGGCCAGCGGCCCGAAGGCCGGCGGATAGCCCAGGTGCCACTTGCCGATCAGCGCGGTGTGGTATCCGGCGTCGCGCAACAGCGAGGGCAGCGTCGGGTGCTCGGGCGGCAGACCCAGCGTGCTGCTGCCGCGGCTGCGGCTGTTGATCGGCTCCTCGGCCGCGCCGCGCAGCCGGTACTGCCAGCGTGCGGTCATCAGCGCAAAACGCGTCGGCGAGCACACCGGCGAGTTCGCGTAACCCTGCGTGAAGCGCAGACCCTTGGCCGCCATGCCGTCCAGCACCGGCGAGACCGGGCCGAACTCGGCCGCGCGGCCGCCGTAACAACCCAGATCGGCATACCCCAGGTCGTCGGCGACGATGAAGATCAGGTTGGGCTTCTTCCCCATGCTCAGTCCCCTGGCGTGAAGCCCGAGGCCTGCACCACCGGCGCCCACATCTCGCTCTCGCGCCGCTGCACCACCAGCAGCTCGGCGCTGCCGCTGGGCGACGGCACCAGGCCCAGGCGGGCCAGCTGCGCCTTGGCCGCCGGCGTGGCCAGCGCGGCATGGATGGCCTGGCGCAGCTTGTCCACCAGTTCCGGCGGCGTGGCCGCCGGCGCATAGACCGCGAACCACAGCGGCACCTCGAGCGCGATGCCCAGCTCCTTCAGCGTCGGCACGCCGTCGACGAAGGGCGAGCGTGTGCCGCCGGTGGTGGCGATGATGGTCACGCGGCCGGCCTTGTGCAGCTCCAGCGCCTCGGTCACCGGGCTCACCGCGGCGGCGATCTGGCCACCGGCCAGGTCGTTCATCGACAGCGCCGAGCCGCGGTAAGGCACATGCGTCATCGGCACGCCCACCTGGCGCGCAAAGGCCACGCCGACGAAGTGCGGGATCGTGCCCGCGCCGGGCGAGCCGTAGCTGGCTTTGTCGCCGGCCGTGGCCAGCCAGGCGCGGAAACCCTTCATGTCCTTGGCCGGCACCATCGGACCGATGGTCAGCGCGAAGTCGGCCGAGGCGACGCGCGTCACCGGCACGAAGTCCTTGCCTGGGTCGTAGCGCAGGTTGCGGAAGACATGCGGGAACAGCGTCATCGGCCCCTGCGGCGCCAGCAGCAGCATGCTGCCGTCGGGCGGCGCCGCCTTGACCTGCTCCACCGCCAGGCGGCCGGCGGCGCCGGTGCGGTTCTCGACGATCGCGGTGCGGCCCATGCCGGTCTGCAGCGCCTCGGCCACCAGCCGCGCCAGCGCATCGACGCTGCCGCCGGGGGCGAAGCCGACGACGACGCGGGTGGTCGGCGCCTGCGCCAGCGCGGGCGCGCCGGCGCCCGCCAGCGCCAGGCTCAGGCCGAGCTTGAGCGCGGTACCCAGGGTGTGTCGTCGGTCCATCGCTTCGTCTCCGTCTTGTTGGGATAAACCGCGACTGTACGGGGCCTCGGCCCTGCCCGGCCACCCGGTCGCGCAAGCGCTGTTCCTGTGCGCGCAACTCGGGCGTCAGCACCTCGCCGAAGTCCTCGGCCTCGAAGACCTGGCGGATCTCGTTGTGGAAGTGGGCACGAGCAGGCGGCGCGCATCCTTGAGCAGCAAGATCAACTGCTGCTCGCGCGCCGGAGACGCCTCGAAACCGAAGCGCAAGTAGAAGCGCGCTGCGGCTTCGTCGATCGGGTGGGTGAGCAACGCGCGGACGCCGGCCTGATCGGCAACCACGAGCGTGCGACGGATCGCGTCCTGAAGCATGCCCACGCCGAGGCCGCGGCCCTGGTCGGCCACCGACACGGCAAGCCGTGCAAGGATGACCACCGGGATCGGATCGTTGCCCATGCCCTTGCGCGCGCGTTCAGGCGCATCCAGGCTGTCGATCCGCCCCACGGCCAGGCTGAAGTAGCCGGCAATGCGCTGCCCGTCGACAACCACATAGGTTCGGGCCGAGCCGCTGGCATGGGCCTGCCTGGCATGCCGGATCAACCACTCGTTCAGCGCAGGGTTGCCGCAATCGAAGGTGTCCAGCGGGTGCCCGGCATCCAGCGGCCGTGGCGCACCCAGCGACATCACTTAGCCCACGGCGCGCGGCGGGAGAACAAGTCCTTCAAGCCCGGGTTGTCTCGTGCCGGCCTGTCCAGCAAGGACAGCAGGGCCTGAGATTGACTGCCCGTCACCAGAAACAGCCTCTGGTCCAACAAGGTCTGCTCAGCCGCCTGGTACGCGCTGTCGAGAATGAAGTCCGTCATCGACTTGTTCGAGACCTCGGCCGCCCGGCGCAACACGGCCTCCTGCT
>CAYUPF010000353.1:0-3280 GCA_964446545.1 uncultured Rubrivivax sp. | reverse complement strand
GGTGCCGACGCCGGCGGTAGTGCTGCCGCCGGCGCCCGGCGGCATCCGCTTCTAGCTCGCACCCGGCAGGCGCCGTGCCAGCCGCGAGCCCGAGGCCACCGCCGCGCCCATCAGCCAGAACAGCGCGGCCGCCCCGAGCGCCGTGCCGGCCGCGCCGAAGAACAGCGGCATCGCCGTGCTCGACGCGTTCATGACCATCGAGCGCATGGCGATCACCTCGCCATAACGTCCGTCCGGCGTCATCTGGTGCAGCGTGGACATGATCATCGGCTGCACCGAGCCCAGCGTCAGCCCCAGCAGCACGGCACAGCCGCCCATCAGCCAGGGTGAGTGCGCCAGCGGGTACAGCGCGAACACGACGCCGGTGCCGAGCATCGCCGCGCGCAGCACCGCCAGCTCGCTGATGCGGTGCGCCCACAGCGGGATCAGCAGGCGCACGCCGCTGACGGCGAGCGTGAAGGTGCCGACGATCAGGCCGATGGTGGTGGCATTGAAGCCGCGCTCGAAGCCGAGGATCGGCACCGCGAAGGTGTGCACGTCCCAGCAGGCCGAGAGCAGCCAGTTCAGGCACAGCAGCCGCTTCAGCCCGGGCGTGGACAGCAGCGACCAGGAACTCTGCGCCGCGACGGGCCGTGGCGGCGCCGCATCGCGCCGCTCGCGCGGCACCCAGCGCGCGCAGGCGCCGGTCAGCAGCGGCAGCGCCAGTATCAGTACGTAGGCGGCGCCGAAGCCACCGACATCGATCATCAGCCCCGCCGTCACCGGCCCGACCACATTGGCCAGCGAAGGCGCGATGCCCAGCCAACTGAACATGCGCACGCGCTCGGCGCTGGTGCTGACTGTCTGCCCGGCGCGGCGCTGGATGACGATCAGCCCCAGGTTGGCGCCGCTGCCCACGAACACCGCCGACAGGCACAGCAGCGGGAAGCTCGCCGCAGCGCCGGCAAAGGTAGAGGCCAGCGCCAGCAGCGCACCGACCAGCGACAGCGCAATGGCGATATGCACCGGCCGGTGGTAGCCCTGCCGGTCGGCCATGCGTCCGGCGTGCAGCGACAGCAGCACCGGCGCCGCGGCGTACAGCGCCATCAGCACGCCCACGCTCCAGGCACTGTGGCCCTGGCGCAGCGCCTGGAGCGGCGCGGCCATGCGCACACCGGCCATGGTGGCATGCAGGCCGATCTGGCCGACGATCAATGCCAGCAGCACGCGGCCGAAGTCTGCCGGCGCCCTGCCCCGGCCCTCAGGCACGCGGTGCCTCGGCGGGCTCATCCTCGTCGGGCACGCCGGGCAGCAGCAGCTGCGCCTGGGACTCGGGCAGGGCCTCGACCTCCTTCAGCGCCCGGTTCATCTGCCGCGTGCGCGTGCCTGCCTCGCCCAGTGTCTTGAGCACGGTCTCGGTCTGCGCCGTGGCCTTGGCCAGAAAGCCGCCGAAGCGCGCGAACTCGGTCTTCACCGCGCCCAGCACTTCCCACACCTCGGCGCTGCGGCGTTCCAACGCCAGCGTGCGAAAGCCCATCTGCAGGCTGCTCAGCGTGGCCAGCAGCGTGGTCGGGCCGGCGAGCATGACCTTGTGCTCGCGCTGCATCGCCTCCACCAGCCCCGGCCGGCGCAGCGCCTCGGCATACAGGCCCTCGGTGGGCACGAAGAGGATGGCGAAGTCGGTGGTGTGCGGCGGCGCCACGTACTTCTCGCGGATGCTCTTCGCTTCCAGACGCAGCCGCGTCTCGATGCCCTTGGCCGCTGCCTCCATGGCGACGAGGTCGGCGCGCTCCTGCGCGTCGAGCAGCCGCTCGTAATCCTCGCGCGGAAACTTCGCATCGATCGGCAGCCACAGCGGTGCGCCATCGTCGCGCTGCCCCGGCAGACGGATGGCGAACTCCACGCGCTCGCCGCTGCCGGGCACGGTGGCCACGTTCGTCGCGTACTGCTCGGGCGTGAACACCTGCTCCAGCAGGCCGGCAAGCTGTACCTCGCCGAAGATGCCGCGCGTCTTGACGTTGGTGAGCACGCGGTTCAGCGAGCCCACGTCGCGCGCCAGCGTCTGCATCTCGCCCAGGCCCTTGTGCACCTGCTCCAGCCGGTCGGCCACCTGCTTGAAACTTTCGCCCAGGCGCTGTTCCAGCGTGGCATGCAGCTTCTCGTCGACGGTGGCACGCATCTGGTCGAGCTTCTTCTCGTTGCCTTCCTGCAGCGCCGACAGGCGGCGCTCGTTGGCCTCGGACAAGGCGCGCAGCTGCTCACCCAGGCTGTCCGACAGGCGCCTCAGGGCCGCGTCCTGGCTCTCGCGGGCGGCCAGGCTCTGCTGCGCCAGCGCCTGCGTCGCGCCCTGCAGCGCGTCGCTGACCTGCTGCTGCATCGCCGCCAGCTGGGTACGGAAGGAATCGATCTGCTCGTTCTGGGTGCGCGCGACATCACCGCTTTGCGTCAGCAGCGCCTGCTGGAACAGCGACAGCGAGCCTGCCAGTTCCTGCCGCGTGCCGCGCGCGCTGTCCTGCACCTCGGCGCGCAGGCTGCGTTCCAGGCGCTCGTCGCCGCGCCGCAGCAACAGCCACAACAGCAGCAGCAGGATCAAGCCCAGCAGCCCGGGCACCAGCCATGGATTCATGGCGGGCATTGTCGCCCGCCGGCGCGCTCAGCTACGGCAGACGATGGTGACCTGCGCCTGGTTGCCCGGCATGCCCGACAGCCAGTCTCCCGCCTGCTGCAGCCATTGGGTGGCGGGGTTGTCGTCGGGCTCGGGGCGGGCGAAGTTGGCCCCATGGCGCAGCAGCTCGTAGCCGTGCGCGCACAGCTTGCCGGCTTCGGCATCGATCGCGGCCAGGCTGCTGCCGCGCAGCTCGTAGGCCGGTGGCCCGCCGCCATTGCCCAGAACGCGCACCTGAGGGCCCGCGCAGGCCGCGACAACGGCAAGGCCGACAATCACGAGGCTCAGGCGCAGGACGTTCATGGACGCTGATTGTGTTCATCGCCCCGGCCCGCCAGCCGCGGAGCAGCCGGGCAAAGCCGCCCCAGTTTCAGCGCTGACCCAGCACCTGCGGGTTCAGCGCCGTCGGTGGCTTGCCGGCCATCGGCCCGGCGCCGAGCGCAGCGATCAGGTTGTCGGCCGCCAGGTGGGCCATCGCGCGCCGCGTGGGAATGCTGGCACTGGCGATGTGCGGCGTCAGTACCACGTTCGGCAACGTCAGCAGGTCAGGATGCACGGCCGGCTCGCCCTCGAACACGTCGAGCCCGGCCGCGGCGATGCGCCGTTCGCGCAGCGCCTGCGCCAGCGCCGCGTCGT
>CAYUPF010000352.1:0-3312 GCA_964446545.1 uncultured Rubrivivax sp. | reverse complement strand
ACGGGCACTTCTTCAGGCACCACGGCAGGTGCACGTACAGCGACAGCGGCGGCAGCGACTGCAGCTGCAGCGTGCCGGGGCGCAGGTAGTGCTCGACCGTGCCCGGATTCACGTCAGCCCCCAGACCTCGCGCATCAGCTGCAGCATCTGCCGGCACGCCAGCGCGCGGTGGCTGTGCACGTTCTTCAGTTCGCGCGGCAACTCCGCCACGGTCGCGCCGAGTGCGGGGATGAACATCAGCGGGTCGTAGCCGAAGCCGCCGGACCCGCGTGCGCCGGCCAGGATCTCGCCGAACCAGCGGCCTGTGGCCACCAGCGGCTGCGGATCGTCCACCGAGCGCAGCGCCACCAGCGTACACACGAAGCTGGCGCGCCGTGTGGCCACGCCCTGCAGGCGCTGCAGCAGCAGCGCGTTGTTGGCGGCGTCCTGCTGACTGCGCTGTGCCTCGCGCTCGCCAGGCAGCGGCGCGACGCTGGCATAGTGCGCCGAGATGACGCCCGGCGCACCGTCGAGCGCAGCTACACACAGCCCGGAATCGTCGGCCAAGGCGGCCTGCCCGGTGGCCTGCGCCGCATGCCGCGCCTTGGCCAGCGCGTTTTCGATGAAGGTGGGGTGCGGCTCCTCGGCCTCGGCCAGGCCCAGGCTGGGCTGCGCCACCAGGTCCAGCGGCAGCGGCGCAAACAGCGCCTGCAGCTCGGCCAGCTTGCCGGCATTGTTGGAGGCCAGCACCAGGCGCAGCCGCTGGCTCACTGGAAGACCCTTTGCGCTACGCGCTGCGGGATGAACGCTTGGGAGCGGCCCGGCGCGCTCACTGGACTACCCTCCGCGCAGAGCGCTCCAGGATGAGCGCTTGGGAACGGCCCGGCGCGCTCATGCCCCGAGCGCCGCCCTTTGCGCCGCCACCAACTCGGCGATGCCCTTGGCCGCCAAGGCCAGCAGCGCGTCCATCTCGACGCGCGAGAAGGGCACGCCTTCGGCCGTGCCCTGCACCTCGACGAAGCCGCCGCTGCCGGTCATGACCACGTTCATGTCGGTGTCGCAGGCCGAGTCCTCGGTGTATTCCAGGTCGAGCAGCGGCGTGCCCTGCACGATACCCACCGACACCGCGGCCACCGCATCGCGGATCGGCGATGCGCCGATGCGCCCTTGCTGCAGCAGCCAGCGCACCGCGTCGTACGCGGCCACGTAGGCACCGGTAATGGCTGCCGTGCGCGTGCCGCCATCGGCCTGCAGCACGTCGCAGTCGAGATGGATCGTGCGCTCGCCAAGCGCTTGCAGGTCGAAGACGCTGCGTATCGAGCGCCCGATCAGGCGCTGGATCTCCTGCGTGCGCCCGCTCTGCTTGCCGCGTGCCGCCTCGCGGTCGCCGCGCGTGTGCGTGGCGCGCGGCAGCATGCCGTATTCGGCCGTGACCCAGCCTTCGCCGCTGCCGCGCTTGTGTGGCGGCACCTTCTCTTCCACCGACGCGGTGCACAGCACCTTGGTGGCACCGAAGGCCACCAGCACCGAGCCTTCGGCGTGCACGGTGTAGCCGCGGGTCAGCGTGACGGGACGCAGGGCGTCATGGGCGCGATCGGCGGTACGCAAGTAGTCAGTCATTCGAGTCCTTGAAGGAAGTTGGGCAAGCGCGCCAGCGGTCCATCGAGCGGAGGCGGCGGAACCGGCTGAAGCCGTGCTGCTCGCGTCGCCCTCAAGGGAGAGCGGCGCAGCCGCTTCGGGGGTGGGTCACATCAGCTCTTGCGTTGCGCGGAACGCTGGATGGCTTCGTTGATCTCGCGGATCGAGCGTTCGATCTCGGCGTCGTCCAACTCGTCCGGCGCGGCATCGCCGAGCATGCTGGCCTGGATGGTGGAGGCGAAGACCTCGTCGCCCAGGTTGCGCGTGGACACGCCGCTGTGGGCATCGCCGTCCTCGGCGGCCTCCCATTCGACGCACAGCACGGTGACGTTGTCGCTCTTCGGCCCGGCGCTGCGCAGCGCCTGCTCCACCAGCTCGGGCACCGCGTCCGACAGCGGCTGGCGCGCCATCTGCTCGCAGATGACCGCATCGCTGAGCGCACCCCACAGCCCGTCGCTGCACAGCAGCACACGGTCGCCCGGCTGCATGCGCAGCGGGCCGGCGGTGTCGACCACCGGCTTGCCCGGGCTGCCCAGGCAGGTGAAGAGCACATTGCGGTTCAGCCGCTCGGCGATCGGCGTCACCGGCGACAGCGTCTGCTGCAGCTCGGTATAGGAGTGGTCGCGCGTGCGCGCAATCAGCTTGTTGCCGCGCACCAGGTACAGCCTTGAGTCGCCGCAATGTGCCCAGTACGCGGCCTGGTCCTGCAGTACGCAGGCAACGATGGTGGTGCGCGGCGTGTCGATCAGCGCGCGCTCGGTGGCATAGCGCAGCAGTTGGTGGTGGCCGGCGACCATGGCGTCGTGCAGGAAGCGCAGCGGATCGGCCAGCGAGGGCTTGGCCTCGCGCTGGAAACGCGCCGCCAAGGTCTGCAGCGCCAGCTGCGAGGCAACCTCGCCTTCGGGGTGGCCGCCCATTCCGTCGGCCAAGGCGAACAGTCCGGCATCCCGCGTGTAGCAATAGCCCATGCGGTCTTCGTTCTTCTCACGCCCACCCTTGCGGCTGACCTGATAGACGACGAACCTCATTGACGGCCCCCAAGACGCCTGCGGCGTCGCCCCCCCGAGGGGGCTGAGAGCCGCGGCTCCAAGTCCACCTGCGCGGACTTGGACGGCTCGAAGGCCGGCCGCGCCCCGCGGCCGGGGCGTTCGGCTTGGGACGGCCCGGCGCCGAATTTCATGCCTTGGCGCCCGTCTTCAGGCTTTCGAGCTGCAGTTTCAGCCGCTCGCTGAAGCTCAGCTTGGTGTAGCGGCGTTCGGTCTCGCGCGCCAGTTCCTTCTGCAGCGCGAACACGCTCTGCGGCCGGCTCAGCGGGTCCAGCGACATGCACCACTCGGTGACCTCGATCAGGTTGTCCGAATAGACATTGCGCAGCCGCGACAGGCTCAGCGCCAGGCGGTCCTTCTCCAGCCGCTGCGGCGCGTCGTTGGGCGGGTAGCCCTGCATGCAGGCGTAGATGCACGCGCCGATGGCGTAGATGTCGGTCCAGGGGCCCAGCGTGCCGTCGCGGCGGTACATCTCGGGTGCGGCGAAGCCCGGCGTGTACATCGGGCGGATGAAGTTGCCTTCCTTGGACAGCACCTCGCGCGCGGCGCCGAAGTCGAGCATCACCGCCTTGTTGTCGTTGGTGACGAAGATATTGGCCGGCTTGATGTCCAGGTGCAGCATCTTGTGCTGGTGCACGATGCGCAGGCC
>CAYUPF010000351.1:0-3320 GCA_964446545.1 uncultured Rubrivivax sp. | reverse complement strand
CTCGCGCAGGGCACGCTGGCCGGCCACCTGGTGGAATGCGGCGCGCAGTGCAACGGCGGGCTGTTCACCGACTGGGAGAGCGTGCCCGACTGGGACATCATCGGCTTCCCGATCGTCGAAGCGAAGGCCGACGGCCGCTTCGTCATCACCAAGATCGACGGCAGCGGCGGGCTGGTGACGCCGGCCACCGTGGCCGAGCAGATGCTCTACGAGATCGGCGACCCGCGCGCCTACCACGTGCCCGACGTGGCCTGCGACTTCACCGAGGTGCGCTTCGAGCAGGTGGGCGCCGACCGCGTGTGCGTCAGCGGCGCCAGGGGCCGGCCGCCGACCGACACCTACAAGGTCAGCGCCACCTTCATGGACGGCTTCCGCAACATGGCCTTCCTGACCATCGCCGGCGAGCAGGCCGCCGCCAAGGCGCGGCGCACCGGCGAGGCGCTGTTCAAGCGCATGGCGCGCATGCTGGCCGAACAGGGCCTGCCGCAGTTCACCGAGACCCGTATAGAAATCATCGGCGCCGAGGACATGTATGGCGCCCACGCGCGGCCCACCTCGCGCGAGGTGGTTCTGAAGATGGCCGCCAAGTCGGCGTCGAAGGCCAGCATGGAGCTGTTCGCGCGCGAGTTCGCCGCGGCCGGCACCTCGATGGCGCCCGGCACCACCGGCCTGGTGGGCGGGCGGCCGACGGCCACGCCGGTGATCCGCCTGTTCTCCTTCCTGGTGCCCAAGCGCGAGGTGATGGCTCAGGTGCGGGTGGACGACGGCAGCGTGCCGGTGGACGTGCCTGTGTCCGGTAGCTTCGACGGCGCCGACATCGGCGAGGCGCGGCGCTATGCGCTGACGCCGGCGATCGAAGGCTTCAGCAGCGTGCCGCTGCTGCGCCTGGCGCACGGCCGCTCCGGCGACAAGGGCGACAAGGCCAACATCGGCATCATCGCGCGCCGGCCCGAATACCTGCCGCTGCTGAACCAGTGGCTCACGCCCGAGCGCGTGGCCGCGCACTTCAAGCACAACGCGCCCAGCCGCGTCGAGCGCTTCGACCTGCCGGGCTGCAACGCGATGAACTTCCTGCTGCACGACGTGCTGGGCGGTGGCGGCATGGCCTCGCTGCGCACCGACAACCTGGCCAAGTGCTACGCCCAGGTGCTGCTGTGCATGGACGTGCCGGTGCCCGACGACATCAGCCTGTAGGACACGCACCATGGCCATCGACGTCACCAAGCTGAAGGCCTGGCCCTTCAAGGACATCGAGCAGCGCTACAGCGAGCGCGACACCATCCTCTATGCGCTGGGCGTGGGCGTCGGCCACGACCCGATGGACCGCGACGCGCTGCGCTTCGTCTACGAAGACGGGTTGCAGGCGCTGCCGACTTTTGGCCTGGTGCTGGGCTACCCCGGCTTCTGGGCCAAGGACCCGGCCACCGGTATCGACTGGGTGAAGCTGCTGCACGGCGAGCAGAGCCTAGAACTGCACGAGCCGCTGCCGGCGGCCGGCAGCGTGATCGGCAAGAGCCGCGTCACCGCCATCGTCGACAAGGGTGCGGGAAAGGGTGCACTGATGGTCAGCGAGCGCGACATCGTCGATGCCGCCAGCGGCCAACTGCTGGCGGTGTCGCGCAGCGTGTCCTTCATGCGCGGCGACGGCGGCTTCGCCGCGGCGGGGCAGCCGTCGGACCCGGCGCCGCCGCCGCGCGCCGCCACGCCGGACAGCGCGCCGGACTTCGTCTGCGAACTGAAGACACGCCCCGAGAGCGCGCTGATCTACCGCCTGAGCGGCGACTACAACCCGGTGCATGCCGACCCTGCCGTGGCCAAGGCCGCCGGCTTCGAGCGGCCCATCCTGCACGGCCTGTGCAGCTTCGGCGTCAGCGGCTACGCGCTGCTGAAGACGCTGTGCGGCCACGACCCGGCGCGGTTGAAGGAGATCGGCGCACGCTTCTCCTCGCCGGTGTACCCGGGCGAGACGCTGCGCGTGGAGATGTGGCGGCGCGGCGAGGCGGTGCAGTTCCGCACGCGGGCCGTGGAGCGCGATGTGGTGGTGCTGAGCCACGGCAGTGCGCGGCTGGATCCGCCCGCCAGCTGAGTTCAGCCGCCAACGAGCTGGCGGATGCGATGCCGCAGCACGGGCACAGGACAAGCGGCAGATGCGCTTCGCACGCACGGCAGGCCCGCACCACCTCGAGCAGGCTGTCGAGCGGAGCACCTACGACGCCCCGTCGCGCAGGCCAGGCACGGCGAAACCCATCTTCACCGACCGCAGCTCGTCCCGGTGAAGGCGCGCCAGCTGCTCGAGACACACCTCGCCTTCGGGCGTCAGGTGAACCTCCACGCTGCGCAGGTCGGTGCGACTGGCCTTTCGGCGCACCCACCCCGCCGCCTCGCACCTCGACACGAGCGCCACCACGCCATGGTGTTTCGCCTGTAGCCGCTCCGCGAGTTCCGCCACCGTCGCCCACTCGCGACCGGGAAAGCCCTTGATCTGCAGCATCAGCAGGTACTGCAGCGGCCTGACGCCGTTCTCGTGCGTCACCTCTTCGCTGAAACGCAGAAAGCGGCGCAACCGATAGCGAAAGTTCGCCAACGTTTCGAAATCGGCCTTCGACATCTTGGGCTTGGGCATCCGGGCCAGGCTCCTCGCAACATGACTATATCATATTGTGATATATATTGACGCGTTGCCCGCCCTGCCGCGCTGAAGTTGCTCTCGAACCGTATGTCTTGGAGATGATCATGACCCTCCCACACACCTTGCCCGCGGGGCCCACGGCAAGGTGCACTTCTGGGGCTCGATGCTGCCGCTTCAACCTGACCTCTCCCGATGCACTGCGGAGCCGAGATGCGGTTGACAAGGCTGGCGACGACGCCTTACGGTTGCGGATTCAGTCCATGCGTGGGGCCCCACATGTTTGACAAAACGTCGGATTCCCTGGATCGCTCACGCCTGCTCCGAATGGCGCTTTCGAGGTGGGAAAACGAGGGCGGCGCAGGAACCGGCCGCCCGCGCTCGGGTTCGAATTCGGACGACATGGCGTCCGACGTTCCGCCGCTGGCAAATGCCGAGTTGGTTCAACTCCAGATTCGCGTGATCGCGCTCGAAAATGTGGTCATCACGCTGCTGTCGCAGGCGTCCGGCCGGCAACTCGACCTGGTGCGCGAAATGGCAACCTACATTTCGCCGCGGCACGGCTTTACGCTTCACCACCTGACGATCAATGCAGCAGCGGAAATGCTCAGCCTTGTCGATCGGGCCGGTCAATTCCGGAACTTGCCGCCGTAAGCGCACCGCCCTGACGCCCTTCACGCGTATGAACTCCTAG
>CAYUPF010000350.1:0-3385 GCA_964446545.1 uncultured Rubrivivax sp. | reverse complement strand
TTGCTCGCTGACATACCCGCGCACAGCGGACCTTGAAGTTCAGCTTTGCGCCGCAAGCAGCCGGCCTGGATGCTCAAGTCATGCGGTTGGTCTTGTCTGCAACGTGCTGCTCGCGCAGTTCGCGCTTCAGCACCTTGCCGATGGCGCTGCGCGGCAGCTCGGCGATGAACTGCAGGCCGCTCAGGCGCTGTGTCTTGCCCACCTGCTGGTTGCACCATTGCAGCAACTCGCCGGCGCTGGCCGTGCTGCCCGGCTCGCGCACCACGTAGGCCACCGGCGTCTCTCCCCATTGCTCCGACGGCACGCCCACCACCGCGGCCTCGTGCACCGCCGCATGACCGCGTAGCACGCCTTCCAGGTCGCTGGGGTAGATGTTGAAGCCGCCGCTGATGATCATGTCCTTGCGCCGGTCGAACAGGATCAGGAAGCCGTCGGCGTCGAAGCGGCCGATGTCGCCGGTGCGGATGAAGCGCTTGCCGCCGGCGTCGTACCACTCGGCCTCGCGCGTTTTCTCCGGCTGGCCGTGGTAGCCGATCATCATGCCGCGCGAATGGCCCACCACCTCGCCGGCCTCGCCGGGCGGCACTTCGACGCCCTGCTCGTCGATCAGGCGGATGTCATGGCCTTCCGCCGGCCGGCCCACGGTGTGCAGCTTGTCCGGATGTTCGTGCGCGTTCAGGATGCAGCTGCCGCCGCCTTCGGTCATGCCGTAGAACTCCACCAGCCCGCCGGGCCAGCGCTTCAGCACGTCGGCCTTCAGCGCCGCGTTGAAGGGCGCGCTGGTGCAGAACTTCATGTGGAAGGACTTCAGGTCGTGGCGGTCGAAGTCGCTCAGCGCCATCAGGCGCTGGTATTGCACCGGCACCAGCATGGTGTGCGTGACGCGTTGCTTCTCGGCCAGCGCAAGGTAGGCGGCGGCGTCGAACTTGGCCATCAGGTGCACCGTGCCACCGTAGGCCAGCGTAGGGAAGAACACCACCAGCGTGGTGTTCGAATACAGCGGCGTCGACAGCAGCGTCACCGTCTGCGGCCCGTAGCCGTAGGTCGAACCGCGCATGACGTGCGTCCAGCGCATGCCGTGCGACTGCACGATGCCCTTGGGCGTGCCGGTGGTGCCGCTGGAGTAGATGATGTTGAAGGGCCATGCGGGTTGCAGCTGCACCGCCGCCGGCCGCGCGCCCGGCGGCGCCAGCCAGGCGTCGAGCGCGGTGCCGGCCGTCGCTGCGTCCAGCGCGATGGTGCGCACGCCCACGCCCTGCAGCAGCGGCTGCGCGGCGGCGTCGGCAAACAGCAGCCGGGCCTGCGAATCGCCGATCATCGACGCAAACTGCTCGGCCGTGACCGAGGGCGCCAGCGGCGCCACGGCCACGCCGGCGCGCAAGGCGCCCAGGAACACGGCCGCATAGCGCGGCGAGCTGTGGGCGCAGATGGCGATGGCCTCGCCGGGGCGCACGCCGTCGCGCTGCAGCGCCACTGCCACGCGGTCCATCAGCGCATCGAGCGTGCCGTAGTCGATGCGCGCGTCGCCCTGCACCAGCGCGGCCTGGCGCGGGCGTGCGGCGGCGTGTTCGCGCACCAGGTCGGGAATGGCGCGGAATTCCGGGTCGGCTGTGGCGGTGCTCATGGAGGTCCCCTGTGCAGTCATGCGCTCTTGCGCCGGTGGGATCTGCATTGTGCCCAGCGGCGGCGGATAGCATCGATGTCCTGCCTGCCATCGGGACCACCGCCTTGAAGCATCCTGACTCGAAGCATTCTGGCGCCGCCACGCTGCAAGCGCGCATCGACCGCATCTTCCAGGCCGTCGCGCCGATGGGCGCACCCGGCTGTGTCGTCGGCGTGCAGCTGGGCGGCCAGCCGCTGTTGCGCGGCGCCTACGGGCTGGCCAGCCTGGAACTGGCTGTGCCGCTGAGCCCGCGCACGCGCTTTCGCGTGGCCTCGGTGTCCAAGCAGTTCACCGTCACCGCGGTGCTGATGCTGGCTGCGCAAGGGCGGCTGTCGCTCGACGATCCGGTTCACGTGCACCTGCCGGAGCTGGCGCCGCTGCCGCACGCGGTGACGCTGGACCACCTGATGCGCAACACCAGCGGGCTGCCCGACTTCCTGGAGATGCTGCGCCTGGGCGGCGTGGGTCTGGATGCGTGCATCGACCGCGCCGCCATGCTGCGCTGCATTGCCGGCAACCGGCACCTGAATTTCACGCCGGGCAGCCGCTTCCTCTACAGCAACACCAACTTCCTGCTGCTCGGCCTGGTGGTCGAGCGCATCGCCGGCTGCGGCCTGGGTGATTTCCTGCAGCAGCGCGTGTTCGCGCCGCTCGGCATGCGCGACACGCTGCTGGAGGTGGCGCACGACAAGCCGCTGCCCGGCCTGGCCACGCCCTATGTGTCGGACGGCTCCGGCGGCTGGCGTCGCGCGCGGCATGGCTTCGAACATGGCGGCGAGGGCGGGTTGGTGTCCTGCGTCGACGACCTGCTGATCTGGAGCACGGCGCTGGGCCGCGATGAGCCCGGCCCGCTGCCTGCGGGGCTGCTGGCGCAGCTGGCCAGCCCGACACGGCTGACGCAGGGCGCGGACTCGCCCTATGCGCGCGGGCTGGAGCACAGCCAGCTCGACGGCCGGCGCTGCGTCGGCCATGGCGGCCTGTGGCCCGGCTTTCGCACCGAGCTGCTGCACCTGCCCGAGGACGAGCTGAGCGTGGTGGTGATCTCCAACTCGATGGCCAGCAACCCCTATCTGCTGGCGCGCCAGGTGGTACGGGCGGTGCTGGGATCGGATGTGACCGTTGCCATGCCGTCGCTCGAAGGGCTGGAAGGGCGCTGGCTGTGCGCCGAAGCGCCGGCGCTGTTCGATCTGGCCGTGCGCAACGGCGAGCTGTGCGCCACGCAATGGGGCGTGCCCTTCGTGCTGGAGCCGCAGACCGACGGTAGCTGGCTGCCGCTGCGCGGCGCCTACGAGTTCACGCTCGACCGCCTCGATGCCCATACGCTGCAGGTGAACCTGGGCGCGAGCCAGCAAGCGCGCTTCCAGCGGCTGGGCGACGCGGCGCCGCTGCCCTGCGATCTGGCCGGCGACTACCGCTGCGCGGACATCGCTGCCGACTGGCACGTCGACGCCGACGGTACGTTGCTGCTGCGCGGCCCGCACGCGGCCGGCGTGCGCTGGCAGCTGCGCGGTCTGCGGCCCGACCTGGTGGATGTGACGGGCACCAGCTCCGGCATGCCGACGGCCCAGCTGGCGCGGCTGGAGCGCGATGCGGCCGGGCGCATCGTCGCGCTGCAGGTGCATACCAGCCGCATGTGCGGCCTGCGCTTCGAGCGTGTCTGATCGGCGGCTACAGCAGCTGCTCGGGCACGAAGGGGCTGACCAGCATGTTGTGCAGCCGCAG
>CAYUPF010000349.1:0-3391 GCA_964446545.1 uncultured Rubrivivax sp. | reverse complement strand
AGCACCGCCTTCCCCTTGCGGGTTCAGTTGAGCCTTTGCTTCGTGACGCACCATGCCCGGATCTTGCCACGTCGCACCCCACGCGGGCCGTGACAATAGCCACTGACGAGGCCCCGATGAACCGACAACTGTCCGCGATCGCCGCCCAGGCCGAGCTGCACCACCAACTGCTGCTGGGCCTGGAGTTGATGGTGGCCACGCGCGAGGGGCCGCAGGTGGTGGGCGACTGGATGTTCCGGCTGTTCCGCCAGCAGCACGAGGACAAGTTCCTGTCCAGCTTCGGCAAGCTGGGCCTACAGGGGCTGCCGCACGCGGTGGCCTGCGCACGCTACCACGTGCTGTCCAACGGCATCGGCGGCGTCGCGGTCGAATACATGGAAGAGTCCGACAGCAAGGCTTGGGTGCGTTTTCGCTACCCGCGCTGGATGTACGACGGTGCCGCGATCTGCGGCGTGCCGCTGGAGGCCAGCCGCGGCTTCCTGCGCGGCTGGTATGCGCACAACGGCGTGTCGCTGGGCAACCCGCGGCTGGGCTTCGTCTGCGTGTCCGAGGACATGAGCGGCCAGTACGGGCTGTGCGGCTACTTCCGCGAGGCCGACCATGACCTGGCCGAAGACCAGCGCCTGGTGTTCGCGCCGCACGAACGGCCGCCGCCCTTCGACCCGTCGCGCCAGCCGCAGCCGCCCGAGGCCGAATGGAGCGCCGAGCGCCTGGCCAAGGCGCGGCGCAACTATGCGCTCGACTACATCCGCAACGGCGTGGCCGCGCTGGTGCAGGTGCTGGGCCGCGAGCGCGCGCTGGCACTGGCCACGCAGGCGGCGCGGCTGACCGGCCTGCAGCAATACCGGCACATGGCCGCGGCCGTCGGCGGCATCGATGGCGGGCCGAACGAGGCCGCAACTTTCCTGGCGGCGATGTTCGAAGGCATGGGCGATCACTGCCGCGTAGAGACCGGCGCGCAGGCACGGCTGCATCAGCACGGCCTGCGCCTGCTGCGCGGCCTGCACGGCGAAGCGCGCGCCGACCTGCTGGCCTGCTGGACCGAACTGTGGCGCGGGGCCCTGCAGTCGCACCGCGCCTTCATGACGCTGTCGGTCGAGCCCGAGAATGACGACAGCCTCGCCTGGACGATCGCACTGAGCTGAGAAAGGACCCCATGACCTGGAAGCCCGAACTCGAGGAACTGGCGCGCCGCGAGGCCATGGCCGCGCAGATGGGCGGCGAAGACAAGGTCAAGCGCCAGCACGACGCCGGCCGGCTGACGGTGCGCGAGCGCATCCACCGCCTGCTCGACGGCGGCAGCTTCCACGAGGTGGGCGCGCTGTCCGGTATCGGCGACTACGACGCGCAGGCTGCGCTGCAGAACGTCACGCCGGCCAACTGCGTGTTCGGCCGCGGCCGCATCGACGGCAAGCCGGTGGTCGTCGTCGGCGACGACTTCACGGTGCGCGGCGGCTCGGCCGATGCGTCGATCAGCAACAAGCCGCTGATGGCCGAGGACATGGCGGCCGAGTTGCGGCTGCCGATCGTGCGCATCATCGAAGGCTCGGGCGGCGGCGGCTCGGTCAAGACCATCGAGACCAAGGGTGCGTCGAACCTGCCCGGCGGCGTGGGCGGCACGCGCGGCTTCTGGCGCATGACCGCCAACCTGGCCGAGGTGCCGGTGGTCGGGCTGGGCCTGGGCTCGGTGGCCGGGCTGGGCGCGGCGCGGCTGGCCTCGACGCACTTCTCGGTGATGACGCGCAGTTCGGCGATGTTCGTCGCCGGCCCGCCGGTGGTGGCACGGCTGGGCCAGGCGCTGGACAAGCAGGAACTGGGCGGCGCCGACATCCAGACACGCAGCGGCGCCATCGACACCGCGGTCGACACCGAGGACGAGGCCTTCGCATGCGCGCGGCGTTTCCTGTCCTACCTGCCGCCGTCGGTGCACGGCGTGCCGCCGGTGATAGCCTGCGACGACGACCCGCAGCGCGCCGACGAGATGCTGATGAAGGCGGTGCCACGCAACCGGCGCCATGTCTACAAGATGCGGCCGGTCGTCGACGCGGTGGTCGACCGCGGCAGCTTCTTCGAGATGGGCCGCAACTTCGGCCGTTCGATCATCACCGGGCTGGCGCGTCTGGGCGGCCACCCGGTGCTGCTGCTGGCCAGCGACCCCTTCCACTACGGCGGCGCGTGGAGCGCCGACACCTGCCAGAAGGTGGTGCGCTTCGTCGACCTGGCCGAGACCTTCCACCTGCCCGTGGTCTACCTGATGGACTGCCCGGGTTTCATGATCGGGCTGGAGGCCGAGCGCAGCGCCACCATCCGCCACGGCGTGCGTGCGATGGCGGCGCTGAACCAGAGCACGGTGCCGTGGTGCACGGTGATCGTGCGCAATGCCTTCGGCGTGGCCGGCGCCGCGCACCAGCCCGCCGGGCGTTTCTCGCTGCGCTACGCCTGGCTGTCTGCCTACTGGGGCAGCCTGCCACTGGAAGGCGGCATCGAGGCCGCCTACCGCGCCGAGATCGAGGCCGCGCCCGACCCGAAGGCCAAGCTGGCGGAGATCGAGGAACGGCTCAACGCGCTGCGCTCGCCGTTCCGCAGCGCCGAGCGCTTCTGGGTCGAGGAGATCATCGACCCGCGGCGCACGCGATCGCTGCTGTGCGATTTCGCCAAGCTGGCCGAGCCTTTGCGCACGGCCGGCCGGGCCGCGTCCTTCGCCATCCGGCCTTGAAAGGAATTCGAGGAAAGCATGTCAGCACAAACCATTCACGCCGAAGTCTCGGGCTGCGTATGGAAGATTGTCGTCGCGGTCGGCGACACGATCGACGCGGATCAGGAACTGATCATCCTCGAGTCGATGAAGATGGAGATTCCGGCGCTGGCGCCGCATGCTGGCGTGGTGCGCAGCATCCTGGTCGCGCAGGGCGAGGCGGTCGGCGAAGGCCAGGCGCTGCTCGTCGTCGACAGGATCAGTCGCGACGGCGGTTGAGCTTGTCGATCTGGCCGTTCAGCGACCAGTCGTCGTACAGGTAGCCCAGGCCCAGGCCCAGGCCCAGCATCAGCAGGTACACGATGCTGGTGAACCACTTGCCCAGGTACAACCGGTGCACGCCGAACAACCCCAGGAAGGTGAGCAGAATCCGGGCGCCCGAACAGGTCCGACGCGCTGATGCGCAGCAGCGACTGCGCCGTCGGATGTCGATGCCCTGGGCCGTGGCAGCGCGAAGCCGGCTTCAACACGGCACGTGGAAGGTGGACCTGTTGCGCAGCACCGCCGCGTGGCCGGACGCCTGCGCCGCGGATGCGACCTCGAACTCGATCGGCGCCGACTGCCCGCGCTGGGCTTGCGCCAGATCCGCCGGCAGCCTGACGCTGGCGACGATGCTGTCGATGCCGGCGGCAGGCA
>CAYUPF010000348.1:0-3395 GCA_964446545.1 uncultured Rubrivivax sp. | reverse complement strand
ATGGTGCCGGCTATCTGACTCGAACAGATGACCTTCCGCTTACAAGGCGGGTGCTCTACCAACTGAGCTAAGCCGGCACGGCCTGCAGCCGCGATTCTAGAAGCGCCCTACTTGATGCGCTTCAGCGAAGGGCGCGGGCTCGTGGGTTCAGGCGGTTCGGGCGGTTCGTCCGGCGGCACGCGGGGCGCCGTGCCGGCGGCCAGCCCGGCCTCGGTCTCGGTGCTGGCCAGGCGCAGACCGCGCAAAGGCTGGCCCGCCGACGGCTGCGCCTCGCCGGCCGGGCCGGGCTGAGGCGCGGTACCGGCCGGGGTCGGCACCGGGAAAGCCATGCCCTGGCCGTTCTCGCGCGCGTAGATTGCCACCACATGGTCCACCGGCACGACGATCTCGCGCGCCGTGCCGCCGAAGCGCGCCTTGAACTCGATGAACTCGTTGCCCAGCTTCAGCGCGGTGGTGGCCTCGAAACCGACGTTGAGCACGATCTCGTTGTTTTTCACGTACTCCATCGGCACCTGCACGCTGGCGTCGACATACACCGCGATGTAGGGCGTGAAGCCGTTGTCGGTGCACCAGTCGTGCAGCGCACGGATCAGGTACGGGCGCGTGGAACTGCCCTGCGAATCCGGCGCGGTGGGCTTGTTCATGCGCTTGCCTTCAGCCGCTGCGCCTACTTGCGCATCACCTTTTCGGAGGGCGTCAGCGCCTCGATGTAGGCCGGGCGCGAGAAGATGCGCTCGGCATACTTCAGCAGCGGCAACGCATTCTTCGACAGGTCGATGCCGTAGTAGTCCAGCCGCCACAGCAGCGGCGCGATCGCCACGTCGAGCATGGAGAAATCGTCGCCGAGCATGAACTTGTTCTTCAGGAAGATCGGCGCCAGCTGCGTCAGCCGGTCGCGGATCTGGCTGCGCGCCTTCTCCAGCTGCTTGTCGGTGGCCTTGACGCCGCGCGATTCGAGCAGGTTGACGTGGGCGAACAGCTCCTTCTCGAAATTGAACAGGAACAGCCGCACGCGCGCGCGCGCCACCGGGTCGCCCGGCATCAGCTGCGGGTGCGGGAAGCGCTCGTCGATGTACTCGTTGATGATGTGCGATTCGTACAGGATGAGGTCGCGTTCGACGAGGATCGGCACCTCGTTGTACGGATTCATCAGCGCGATGTCCTCGGGCTTGGCGAACAGATCGACATCGCGGATCTCGAAGTCCATGCCCTTTTCGAACAGCACGAAGCGGCAGCGGTGCGAGTACGGGCAGGTGGTTCCGGAATAAAGCACCATCATCGGGGTGGGCTCCTGGTCGGCATGGCGACCAATCGATCGCGGCCATGGGGTTCAGGCGCAGCGGCCTGCGGTGGCACGCTGCGCGCGGGCGCGGCACGACCAAGGTCGTGCCGATGCGGCGTTTACTTGATGTCTTTCCAGAAGGCGGCATTCAGCCGCCAGGCGATCACGGTGAACACGGCCAGGAACAGCAGCACGAACACGCCGAGGCGCATGCGCTGGCCCTGGTGCGGCTCGGCCATCCACTGCATGAAGGCCACCAGGTCGGCCACCGCCTCGTTGTACTCGGTGGCGTTCAGCGTGCCCGCGCTCAGCGGCTCGAAGCTCTTGAACACGGTATGGGTCTTGGAGGGGTCGTGCGGATCCTTCTCGGCATCGAACACCGCACGCTGCTGGCCCTGCAGTTCCCACAGCACATGCGGCATGGCCACGCTCGGGAAGACCAGGTTGTTCCAGCCCGTGACCGTGCTGTCGTCGCGGTAGAAGGTGCGCATGTAGGTGTACAGATAGTCTGCGCCGCTGCCGCCGTTGCCGGCGCGCGAGCGCGCCGCCACGGTCAGGTCCGGCGGCGCGGCACCGAAGAAGTCCTTCGCCTGCATCGGGTCGAGCGTGACGCTCATCGTGTCGCCGACCTTGTTGCCGGCGAACATCAGGTTGTTCTTGATCTGCTCGTCCGTCAGGCCGATGTCGCGCATGCGGTTGTAGCGCATGTAGTTGGCCGAGTGGCAGTTCAGGCAGTAGTTGACGAACAGCCGCGCGCCGTTCTGCAGCGCCGGCAGGTTGGTCACCCGCTCGGCGGGGAACTTGTCGAGCGCCGCGCCGCCGCCGTCGGCATGGGCACCGGCAAGAAGCCCCAGCGCGAGGCAAAGGCCGAGGAGAAATCGCTTCGTCATGTTGTTTGTGCTCCGCCGGGCCGCATCAGTGGGGGTGGAAGTTCACACGTTCGGGCACCGGTTTGAAGGTGCCGATGCGGCTCCACCAGGGCATCAGCAGGAAGAAGCCGAAATAGAACAGCGTGCCCGCCTGCGACACCAGCGTGCCGATCTCCGAGGGCGGCTTGATGCCCAGATAGCCCAGCACCAGGAAGTTGACGACGAAGATGGCGTAGAGCCACTTGTTCCAGCCCGGGCGGTAGCGGATCGAGCGCACCGGGCTGCGGTCCAGCCAGGGCAGCGGGAACAGCACCATTACCGCCACGCCCATCACCACCACGCCCCAGAACTTGGCGTCGAAGGCCAGCAGCAGCGCGATCACCACCAGCGCGCCGACCAGCACGACCAGCTTCCACACGCCGGACAGCCCGCCGCGCAGCACCGCCAGCACCGCCGCGATGGCGACGATGCCGACGAAGACGTAGACCATCTGGTCGGTCACCGCGCGCAGCATCGAGTAGTAGGGCGTGAAGTACCACACCGGCGCGATGTGCGCGGGTGTCTTCAGCGCATCGGCGGGGATGAAGTTGTTGAACTCCAGGAAGTAGCCGCCCATCTCCGGCGCGAAGAAGACGATGGCGCTGAAGATCATCAGGAACACGCCCACGCCGATCAGGTCGTGCACGGTGTAATACGGATGGAAGGCGATGCCGTCCAGCGGGATGCCGGTCGTCGGATCCTTCTTCGCCTTGATGTCAACGCCGTCGGGGTTGTTCGAGCCCACGTCGTGCAAGGTCAGCAGATGCGCCACCACCAAGCCCAGCAGCACCAGCGGCACGGCGATGACGTGGAAGGCGAAGAAGCGGTTCAAGGTGGCGTCGCCGACCACGTAGTCGCCGCGGATCAGCAGCGCCAGGTCCGGGCCGATGAAGGGGATAGCCGCGAACAGGTTGATGATGACCTGTGCGCCCCAGAAGGACATCTGGCCCCAGGGCAGCAGGTAGCCCATGAAGGCCTCGGCCATCAGGCACAGGAAGATGGCCACGCCGAAGATCCACACCAGCTCGCGCGGCTTCTGGTAGCTGCCGTAGATCAGGCCGCGCCACATGTGCAGGTAGACGACGATGAAGAACGCGCTGGCTCCGGTGGAATGCATGTAGCGGATGAGCCAGCCCCAGGGCACGTCGCGCATGATGTACTCGACCGACTCGAAGGCCTTGGCCGCGTCGGGCTTGTAGTGCATC
>CAYUPF010000347.1:0-3398 GCA_964446545.1 uncultured Rubrivivax sp. | reverse complement strand
GCGATGCGGCCGATGTCGTTGCGCGCCAGGTCGATCAGCATCACGTGCTCGGCGCGCTCCTTCGGGTCGCCCTGCAGTTCGGCCTCCAGCGTCTTGTCCTGCTCCAGCGTGGCGCCGCGCGGGCGCGTACCGGCCAGCGGACGGATGGTGATCTTCTCGCCTTCGGGCGTCGATTCCTGGCGCACCAGGATCTCGGGGCTGGCGCCGACGATCTGGAAGTCGTCCATGTCGTAGAAGTACATGTAGGGCGACGGGTTCAGGCTGCGCAGCGCGCGGTACAGGCTGAGCGGGCTTTCGGTGTAGCGCTTGCGCAGCCGCTGGCCCACCTGCACCTGCATCATGTCGCCGGCGGCGATGTACTCCTTGGCCTTCAGCACCGCGGCCAGGTAGTCGGCCTTGGCGAATTCGCGCTCCACCGAATGCGAGGGCCCGCGCTTCACCGCCGGCGCGGTGACGCTGTAGTGCAGCTTGTCGCCCAAGGCCGCCAGCCGGCGCTTGGCCTTGGAGAAGGCCTCGGGCTCGGCCGGGTTGGCATAGACGATCAGGTACAGCCGCCCCGACAGGTTGTCGATGACCGCCAGCTCCTCGCACTGCAGTAGCAGGATGTCGGGCGTGTCGATGCCGCCGGTCTTCTGCGTGGCCGCCAGCTTGGGCTCGATGTAGCGCACCGCGTCGTAGCCGAAGTAGCCGGCCAGCCCGCCGCAAAAGCGCGGCAGCCCCGGGCGCAGCGCCACCTTGAAGCGTTTCTGGTAGTCGGCGATGAAGTCCAGCGGGTCGCCTTCGTGCACCTCGACCACCGCGCCGTCGGTGACGACTTCGGTGCGGAAGCCGCTGGCGCGCAGCAAGGTGCGCGCCGGCAGGCCGATGAAGGAATAGCGGCCGAAGCGTTCGCCGCCGACCACGCTTTCCAGCAGGAAACTGTGCTTGCCGCCGCCCGAGGCGTAAGCCAGCTTCAGGTACAGCGACAAAGGGGTTTCCAGGTCGGCGAAGGCTTCCGCGATCAGCGGAATGCGGTTGTAGCCCTGGGCGCTCAGGCTCTTGAATTCGAGTTCGGTGATCACGTCGATTCCTCTGATGCTGAAGATTCCCGTGCCGGCGGCTGTAGGCCGGCTGCGGCACGTCGAAATCTGCAAGGGTCTCAGTGCCGGCCGGCGGCCGGCGGCAAGCTATCCGATCGGATGCCAGCGACGCCAGGGCCAGGCTCCCCGGTCGTGCGACCTGTGCTTGCGGGACGTGAACATGGCGCGCAGTCTAGCGCACCGCCGCGCGCGGGTTGTCCTTGACCCACTGCGCGAGCGCCGCCAGCGTCTTCTCCACATGCCGGTTCGGGTTCAGGCTCAGGTAGCTGTAGACCACCTTGCCGTTGGGCGCGATGACGTAGGAGATGCGGTTGGCATATTCGGGGCGGGTCTGCATGGCGGCGTCGAAGGCCTTGATCACGGCCTTCTTCTCGTCGGCCGCCACCGGGAACTTGCCCTGGCAGACCTGCACCGAGAAACGCGTGATCAACTCCAGGTCGTCGCCGGAGACGCCGATCACCGATGCGCCCAGCGCCTCGTACCTGCCGATGGCCTCGGCGAACTCATGCGCCTCGATCGAACAGGCGTCGGAAAACGCCGCCGGAAAGAAATACAGCACCACCGGCCCTTTGGCCAGCTGCTCCGAAAGGGTGTACTGGAACACCTTGCCCCCCAAAGCGGCGGGCACAGTAAAGTTCGGCGCGGCATCGCCCACGTCCAGTGCGGCTCGCACCGGCAGGCACAGGGTTCCCAGCATCATGAATAGTGCGATGGCGTTCTTCATGCGAGCGTCCTCCTTCAGGCCCGCTTCATGTTGCCAGATTGTCGGCAGCCTGCGCTTGGCCGGGCTTTTGCTGGTGGCGGCGCTGCTGTGTGCCTGCGGCACGCTGCCACCGGCGGGCGACAAGCCAGCCTCGGTGGCCCAGCTGCCCAAGGACGACGGCGATCTTGCCGTCATCGCCAAGGCCTCGACGCCGCCGGGCGGGCTGTCCGGCTTCAGGCTGCTGCCGCTGGGGCCCTATGCGCTGGATGCGCGGCTGCAGCTGATCCAGCGCGCCAAGCACAGCCTGGACCTGCAGTACTACGTGATCGAAGACGACGCCACCGGCAGGCTGCTGCTGCGCAGCCTGCGCGACGCCGCGGCACGCGGCGTGCGCGTGCGGCTGCTGGTCGACGACCTGTTCACCAGCCGCACCGACGCCATGCTGCGCACGCTGGCCGAGCACCCCAACTTCGAGGTGCGGCTGTTCAATCCCTTCTGCTGCCTGCGCGGCTCGACGCTGGGCCGCTTTGCCGGGTCGCTGGGCGACATCTACCGCGTCAACCACCGCATGCACAACAAGCTGCTCATCGCCGACGGACTGTTCGCGGTGGCCGGCGGACGCAACATCGCCGACGAGTACTTCATGCTCAGCATGAGCAACAACTTCGTCGACATGGACGCCTTCATCGCCGGCGCCTTGATCGCCCAGCTGCAGGGCATCTTCGACCAGTACTGGAACAGCGACGTGGTCTATCCGGTGCAGGCGCTGGTGCCGGCCGCGGTGCCGCCGGCGCAGGCCGCGGCCGAGTTCCAGCGCATCAGCAGCCTCGAGCACGCGCCGCCCGAGCTGCCGCCGGTGGACGCGCTGGGCTACGGGCCGATCAGCGAGGACCTGGAGGCCGGCCGCGTCGGCCTGATCTGGGCGCCGGCACGCGCCTTCGCCGACCCGCCGAACAAGCGCGACACGATGAGCCCCGAGGAAGCGCGCGAGATGAGCGTATCGATGGCGGTGCGCATGAAGATCTGGTCGGCCGAGACCGAGCTGGTCATCACCAGCCCGTACCTGATCCCCGGCCCGCTGGGCATCACCGCCTTCGAGCAACTCGGCCAGCGCAAGGTGCACACCGTGGTGCTGACCAATTCGCTGGCCGCCACCGACGAGCCGCTGGTGCACACCGGCTATGCGCGCTACCGCCGGCAGCTGCTGGCATCGGGCGTGGACCTGTACGAGATCAGCCCCGAGCGCACGCGGCGCACCAAGCGGCTGGGCATGTTCGGCTCGTCCTTCGGCCGGCTGCATGCCAAGACCGCGGTGGTCGACGGCCACACGGTGTTCATCGGCTCGATGAACCTGGACCCGCGTTCGGACACGCAGAACACCGAACTGGGCATCTTCATCGAGAGCCCGCCGCTGGCCAGAGAACTGCTGCGCATCGTCAACATCAGCAAGCTGCAAAGCGCCTACCGCGTGCGCCTGGACAGCCACGGCAACCTGGAGTGGCTGTCGATGGACGAGGACAAGGAGATGGTGCTGACCGACGAACCCGAGACGAGCTTCTGGCTGCGGCTGCACAACATGCTGGTCAGCCCCTTCGTGCCCGAGCAGCTGCTGTAGC
>CAYUPF010000346.1:0-3410 GCA_964446545.1 uncultured Rubrivivax sp. | reverse complement strand
AACCTGCGACCCCTGCCGTGTGAAGGCAGTGCTCTACCGCTGAGCTAACCGCCCGGATGCGGTGTCCGGAAAGCGCGCGATTATGCCAGATCGGCCTGCCACAGCAGCTTGCCGCGGCTGGCCTTGTCGATGTCGGCCAGCACCGCGCGGTGGGCGGCCAGCTCCTCGTCGCTGGGCAGGGGCATCGGCAGCTCGAAAGCCGACAGGTCGATCACTTCGATGGCACCGCTGGCGTCGCGCGTCTCTGCCTCGTCGATGACCAGCGAGCCCTGGCCGCGTGTCATGCAGATGTAGACCTCGGCCAACAGACCGGCGTCGAGCAGCGCGCCGTGCAGCGTGCGGTTGGAGTTGTCCACCTCCAGCCGCTTGCACAGTGCATCGAGCGAGTTGCTCTTGCCCGGGAACATCTCACGCGCCATCAGCAGGCTGTCGGTGATCTGCGCCACCTGCCCGGCCACGCCGGGACGAGCGCAGCGCTTGAGCTCTTCGTTCAGGAAGCCAATGTCGAAGGCGGCGTTGTGGATCACGATCTCCGCGCCGGCCAGGTAGTCCATCAGTTCATCGGCCACGGCTTCGAACCGCGGCTTGTCGGCCAGGAACTCTTCGCTCAAGCCGTGCACGCGCAGCGCGTCGGGGTGGCTGGGGCGCTGCGGGTTCAGGTAGTAGTGGCGGTTGTCGCCGGTCAGGCGCCGGCCGACCATCTCGACGCAGCCGATCTCGACGATGCGATCGCCGCCCTCTGCATTCAGCCCCGTGGTCTCGGTGTCCAGGAAGATCTGTCTCATCGTGCCGATTGTGCCCGGCCGGCCCACAGCCACATCCACACGCCGACGGCGATCATCGGGAGGCTCAGCCACTGGCCCTGGCTCAGGTCGAAGGCGCGCAGGCCGAGGAAACTGTCGGGCTCGCGGAAGAACTCGGCGATGAAGCGCAAGATGCCGTAGCCGACGAGGAAGGCGCCCGACACCTGCCCCGTCTGCCGCGGCTTGCCGGCATACCACCACAGCAGCACGAACAGCAGCATGCCCTCCAAAGCAAACTGGTACAGCTGCGACGGATGGCGCGGGATGTTCGTCCCGGACTGCGGGAACACCATCGCCCAGGGCAGCGAGGGGTCGGCGGCGCGGCCCCACAGCTCGCCGTTGATGAAGTTGCCGATGCGCCCCGAGGCCAGCCCGACGGGCACGCAGGGCGCGATGACGTCGGTCACCTGCAGGAATGTGCGGCCACGTCTACGCGCGAACAGCGCCGTCGCCACCAGCACCCCCAGCAGCCCGCCGTGGAAGGACATGCCGCCCTGCCACACCGCCAGCACCTCCAGCGGGTGTGCCGCGTAGTACGCCGGCTTGTAGAACAGCGCATAGCCGATGCGCCCGCCGACGACCACGCCGACGACGCCGTAGAACAGCAGGTCCTCGATGTCGCGGCGCGTCCAGCCGGCCTCGGCCAGCCACGGGTAGCGCACGCGCCGCGCGCCCAGCCACAGGAACAGGCCGAAGGCAACCAGGTAGGTCAGGCCGTACCAATGGATCTGGACAGGCCCGATCGCGACGGCGACCGGGTCGAACTGGGGATGCACCAGCATCAGCGGGCTCCGGCGTTGCGCAAAGGCGGCAATTGTCGCTGCTGCGCACGCACGTGCTCGACGAAGCGCTGCACCACCGGCGGCGGATTCTCGCGCCACACCAGGCTGCTCTCGCACTGCAGCGACGCGCCGTCCAGCGGCCGGTAGACCACGCCGGGCCGCTGCAGCTGCATCACCGAGGCCGGCACCCACGCCAGCCCCATGCCGCTGGACACCAGGTTCACCAGCGTCTGCATCTGGATCGCCTCCTGCGCGATGTGCGGCGTGGCGCCGTGCGCGCGGTAGAAGCCCAGCACCGCGTCGTACAACGACGGCGCGATGGCGCGCGGAAAGATCAGCAGCGGCTCGCCAGCAATGTGCGCGAAGACCAGGCTGCGCCGCGCCGCCGCCGGGTGCGACTGCGGCAGCGCCAGCACCATCGGCTCCAGCAGCGCGCGCCAGGCGGCAAAACCCGGCGGCGCTGCGCCGCTGGCGTGCAGCACGAAGCCGGCGTCGATCTCGTCGGCGTCGAAGGCCGCCAGTTGCACGTCCAGCGTGGCCTCGCGCAGCTGCAGCGCGACATCGGCGTGCGTCTCGCGGAAGCTGCTCAGCCACAGCGGCAGGGGGCCGTAGGCGATGCTCGAGACGAAGGCCAGGCGCAGCTGCCCTGCCCGACCGGCGGCCGCTGCCTGCGCCACGCGCGGCAATTCCTCGGCCTCGGCCAGCATGCGCCGCGCGCGCGGCAGCAGTGCCGCGCCGGCCGGGCTCAGCGCCACGCGGCGCTGCGTGCGCTGGAACAGCTCGGCGCCGAGTTCGCGCTCCAGCCCCTGGATGGCCAGGCTCAGCGGCGGCTGCGTCATGTGCAGCCGCTGCGCGGCGCGGCTGAAGTGCAGCTCCTCGGCCACGGCAACAAATTGGCGCAGCGTGCGCAGCTCGATCATCGATATTCCATGTGGATAAATGCAACATGAATAATATATTGGACGATGCACTTCGCGGACCGCGATACTGCGCGCCTCGCCCGCAGACAAAGGCCAGCCATGAACTCCAACCGCCGCTCGAAGAACATCACCGAAGGCGTGGCACGCGCGCCCAACCGTTCGATGTACTACGCGATGGGCTACACCGAAGGCGACTTCGGCAAGCCGATGATCGGCGTGGCCAACGGCCATTCGACGATCACGCCCTGCAACTCCGGCCTGCAGCGCCTGGCCGACGCCGCCGTCGGCGCGCTGAAGGAAGCCGGCGCCAACCCGCAGATCTTCGGCACGCCGACCATCAGCGACGGCATGGCGATGGGCACCGAGGGCATGAAGTACAGCCTGGTGTCGCGCGAGGTCATCGCCGACTGCGTCGAGACCTGCGTCGGCGGCCAGTGGATGGACGGCGTAATGGTCATCGGCGGCTGCGACAAGAACATGCCCGGCGGCATGATGGGCATGCTGCGCGCCAACGTGCCGGCCATCTACATCTACGGCGGCACCATCCTGCCGGGCCGCTACAAGGGCCAGGACCTGAACATCGTCAGCGTGTTCGAGGCGGTGGGCCAGTTCAGCGCCGGCAACATGAGCGAGGAGGACTTCTGCCAGATCGAGCGCCGCGCGATCCCGGGCAGCGGCTCCTGCGGCGGCATGTACACCGCCAACACGATGAGTTCGGCCTTCGAGGCGCTGGGCCTGAGCCTGCCCTACGCGTCGACGATGGCCAACGTCGAGGGCGAGATCGTCTCGATGGTCGAGCGTGCCGCCAAG
Source organism: uncultured Rubrivivax sp. (assembly GCA_964446545.1). GTDB lineage: Bacteria > Pseudomonadota > Gammaproteobacteria > Burkholderiales > Burkholderiaceae_C > Rubrivivax. Next base: position 95 of record CAYUPF010000346.1, on the reverse strand, counting down.
GTGCTGGTCGAAGCGGTCAGGTGCGACATCAAGCCGCGCGACATCGTCACCAAGAAGGCGATCGAGAACGCGGTGGCGGTGATCATGGCCACCGG
>CAYUPF010000345.1:0-3422 GCA_964446545.1 uncultured Rubrivivax sp. | reverse complement strand
TGGCCTTCATCGCGCTGGAACGGCTGCAGCTGGCCATCTTCACCGCGCCGGGCACGTCCGCGCTGCTGCAGCGCGCGGGCCTGCTCGATGCCGATCCGGCAGCGCGGCTGGCCCGGGAAGCCGAAGACGTGGCCGCGGCCTCGCTCGACGCGCTGCAACGGCTGCCGCGCGGCCACCGCGGGGCCGCGCTGCGCCTGGGCTACGAGCTGGGCTACACCAGCCAGCTGGTGGGCGTCTACGCGATGTCGCCGAGCGACGTACAAGCTGCCGCGCGCCAGCGTGCCGAGCCCCATCTGGCTGCCGCGCGCCAACAGGCGCAGACGCTGGGCCTGGGTGCGGTGGAGGCTCTGGCGGCGCGCAGCCTGCGCGAGTTCACCGAACTTGGCACACGCTATGAAGCCGACGAGAACGGCCTGGCGGCACGGGTGGAGCGGCAGCTTTCGCCCTTGCACCGCCACCTGTACTTGCTGGGCGTGCATGTCGGCGGCGAAGCCGCACGGGTCGAAGACAGCGGCGGGCGCTTTGCGCTGCCGCCGGCCACGCCGATCCGCCGCCATGCGGTGCTGGCCGGCATCGGCGCACCGATGTGGCAGCCGCTGATCGCCGAGCCGCGCGGCGAGACGCCGGCGCAGGTGCTGCAGCGCTATCGCGCGGCGGTCGACGCGCTGGCCGCTGAAGCGGCCCGCATGGACGACGCCGACCCGCCAGCGGCGCGCTGACGCTCAGTGCGCCTGCGCGGCCTCCTTCGGCTTGCGCTGGATGTGGCCTGCCGCGCCGTTGGCCAGCGCCGCCTGGTAGTGCCATTCGATGTCGAGCACGCCGGCCAGGTTGCCGGCCTCGTCGAAGCCGCCGATCGGCCCGAACATGAAGCCCAGCAGGATCAGCCCGTCGGGCCCGGTGAAGGGCTGGTGCGTGATGCCGCCGGCCTCGACCATGTAGTCGCCGGCGAAGACCTCGCCATGTTCGTAGCCGAAGCCGCCTTCCAGGATGTAGGCATGCGCGGCACCGAAATGCTTGTGCACGCCGGCCACGGTGCCGGGTTCCACCTTCAGCAGGATGACCAGCAGGCTGGACGCATCGTCGCAATGCAGCAGCTTGAACTGCGTGCCCGGCATGCCCCAGGGCGTCCAGGGGATCTCGCGCGAGCGCACGATCAGCGAGCCGTCGGGATAGTTCAGCGAAATCTTCGGGTCGGTGCCGCTGCGGGCTTGGGTCAGGGCCATGTCTGTCTCCTTTGGGTTGGGCGTCGGGCGCAGTCCCTGCGCCCGGTGGCCATGCTGCAGCGCCAGCCGCTCGGCGCGCCCAGGGTTTGCCCCGCAAACCCGCCCGCAACGCGCAGCGAAGCGCGATATTTCGACAGCCCGGCGCGGCCCTGCGATGCCGCTGCCTATGATGTCGCCATGGCCCAGGCCGCACGCAATGCCGCCGAACGCATCGGTTCGCTGGCGCATGTCGAACCCGAACTGCTGATCGGCAGCGGCACGGGCGTGCCCTACGGCGCCGTGTGGGTGCATGCGCCGGTGGCCGCCGAGGTGCGGGGGCTGGAGCAGCATGCGCTGGTGCTGCACCTGGCCGGCTCGACGCTGGTGGAGAAATGGACCGACGCTCGCCATGCCGGCCATCGCTCGCGCATCGGCAGCGTGTCGCTGGTGCCGGCACAGACGCGCAGCACCTGGGTGCTGGGCGGCTGGTCCCGCGTGGCGCATCTGTACGTCGACCCGGCACGGCTGGCAAGCCTGGCCGAGTCCTGGGGACAGGCGGATGCCGTGCTCGGCGACTTCTTCGCCGAGGACGATGCCCTCAGCGCCGCGCTGGTGCGGCGGATGCTCGCCTTGGCGCGGGCAGGCCTGTTCGACGAGCTCGCCCACGACGAGCTGATGGCGCAGCTGCTGCCGCACCTGCTGCGGCGCTTTCCGGCCGGACAGCCGGCACCGGCGGCAAGCGCCAGGCTGGGCCTGACCGGCGCCACGCTGAAGCGCCTGTTCGCGCATGTGGATGAACACCTGGCGGAACCGCTGCGCCTGTCGCAGCTGGCGGCGCTGGCGCGGCTGTCCGAAGACCATTTCCTGCGCGCCTTCAAGGCTGCCGTGGGCCAGACGCCGCACCAGTACGTGCTGGAGCGGCGCATCGACCACAGCAAGCGGCTGCTGGCCACCAGCGCGATGCCGGTGGCCGACATCGCGCGTGCCGGCGGCTTCCGGGGGGCGAGCCACTTTGCGGCGGCCTTCCGCCAGCGTGTCGGCGCGACCCCGACCGGCTGGCGCAAGTCGCGACACTGATGCCGCCGCTGCAGACCTATGTCGTCGGCGGCGCGGTGCGCGACCAGCTGCTCGGCCGCCCGGTCAACGACCGCGACTGGGTGGTCGTCGGGGCGACGCCAGCGCAGATGCTCGAAGCCGGCTTCCGCCAGGTCGGCGCCGACTTCCCGGTGTTCCTGCATCCGCAGACGAACGAGGAATACGCGCTGGCGCGCACCGAGCGCAAGTCCGCGCCCGGCTACCACGGCTTCACGGTGCATGCCGATCCGTCGGTGACGCTGGAGCAGGACCTGTCGCGCCGCGACCTGACGATCAACGCGATGGCGCTGCGCGACGACGGCACGCTGATCGACCCTTATGGCGGCGCGCGCGACCTGAAGGCACGCGTGCTGCGCCACGTGTCCGACGCCTTCGCCGAAGACCCGGTGCGCATCCTGCGCGTGGCGCGCTTCGCCGCGCGCTTGCCCGACTTCCACGTCGCACCCGAAACGCTGGCGCTGATGCGTGCCATGGTCGAGGCCGGCGAGGTACAGGCGCTGGTGGCCGAGCGGGTGTGGCAGGAGCTGGCGCGCGGCCTGATGGAAACCACGCCGTCACGCCTGTTCGAGCTGCTGCGCGAGTGCGGCGCGCTGCGCGTGCTGCTGCCCGAGGTCGACCGCCTGTGGGGCGTGCCGCAGCCGCCGCAGCATCACCCCGAGGTCGACACCGGCGTGCACCTGATGATGGTGCTGGACGAATCGGCGCGCGTGCAGGCCTCGCTGCCGGTGCGCTTTGCCTGCCTGTGCCACGACCTGGGCAAGGGCACGACGCCGGCCGACCTGCTGCCGCGGCACCTGGGCCACGAGGAGCGCAGCGTCAAGCTGCTGCGTGCGCTGTGCGCGCGGCTGAAGGTGCCGGTCGATTGCCGCGAGCTGGCCGAGATCACCGCGCGCGAACACGGCCACGTGCATGCCAGCCTGGACCTGAAGCCGGCGGCGCAGCTGCGGCTGCTGGAGCGCTGCGACGCACTGCGCCGGCCGGCGCGTTTTGCCGACATGCTGCTGGCCTGCGAATGCGATGCGCGCGGTCGGCTCGGCTTCGAACAGCGCGACTACCCGCAGCGCGTGCGCCTGCTGCAGGCGCTGGCCTTCGCGCGCGGCGTGGACACGGCCGCGGTGGCGCAGC
>CAYUPF010000344.1:0-3460 GCA_964446545.1 uncultured Rubrivivax sp. | reverse complement strand
CTCCGGCGTGATGTAGCGCTCGGCGTTCTTCAGCGTCTGCCGGCGCTGGTAGTCGGCGGGCACGCGGCCCAGGTTCGAGGCCGTCACCTCGATGTAGAAGCCGTGCACCTTGTTGAACTGCACGCGCAGGTTGGCGATGCCGCTGCGCGCGCGTTCGCGCTGCTCCAGGTCCAGCAGGTAGGTATCGCAGTTCTGGCTGATGCCGCGCAGTTCGTCCAGCTCGGCGTCCACGCCGACGGCGATGACCCCGCCTTCGCGCAGCAGCACCGCCGGTTCGTCGGCGATGGCGCGCAGGGCGTCGGCAATGTCGGGCGAGGGTTGCAGCGAACGCTGCAACTGCTCCAGCAGCGGCGTGCCGGTGGGCGCCACGGCGGCCAGCGCCGGCAGCGACTGCAGCGTGAAGCGCAGCCCGGCCAGCTCGCGCGGGCGCACCTGGCGCAGCGCGACGCGCGCGGTGATGCGCTGCACGTCGCTGATCTGCCGCAGCGCATCGCGCAGCGGCTCGAAACCGCTGTCCAGCAGCTGCGCGATGGCTTCGTGGCGCTGCGTCGCCTGGCTGCGATCGCGCTGCGGGTGCGTCAGCCAGTGGCGCAGGCAGCGGCTGCCCATGCCGCTGCGGCAGCTGTCCAGCAGCGACAGCAGCGTGGGCGCGTCCTCGCCGCGCAGCGTGCGCGTCAGCTCCAGGTTGCGGTGCGTGGCCGGCGGCAGCTCCAGCAGTTCGCCGGCACGTTCCACCTCGAGCCGCGTCACATGGCTCAGCGCCTGGCCCTGCGTGTGTTCGGCAAAGCTCAGCAGCGCCGCCGCGGCCGTCTGGGCAAGGCTCAGGCCCTGCGCGTCGTAGCCGGCCAGCGAGGCCACCTTCAGCTGGTCGCACAGCTTGCGCTGGCCGAGCGTGGCATCGAACTGCCAGGCCGGCCGCGGCGTGAGGGCCGCGCCCTGGGCCTGCACGGCCGCGGGCAGCGCCTGGCCGTCGTGCAGGATCTCGGCCGGGTCCAGCCGCGCCAGCCACGAAGCGAGCTCACGCTCCGCGCACTCACCCAGGCCGAGGCGGCCGCTGGACAGGCCAAGCCAGGCCAGTCCGATGCGGTCCTTGCGCCTGTGCAGCGCCAGCAGCAGCGTGTCGGCGCGCTCGGCCATCAGCGCGCTGTCGGTGACGGTGCCGGGCGTGACCACGCGTGTCACCTTGCGTTCCAGCGGGCCTTTCTGCGTCGAACCAGCAGTGGCGACGTCGCCCACCTGCTCGGCCACGGCCACCGCCTCACCCAGCTTGATCAGCCGCGCCAGATAGGCCTCGACCGAATGTACCGGCACGCCGGCCATCACCACCGGCTCGCCGGCCGACTGCCCGCGCGTGGTCAGCGTGATGTCGAGCAGCCGGTGCGCCCTGCGCGCATCGTCGAAGAACAGCTCGTAGAAGTCGCCCATGCGGTAGAAGACGAGCGTGTGCGGGAACTCGGCCTTGATGCGCAGGTACTGCTGCATCATCGGCGTGTGACCGGAAATTGGGTCCACGCCGGATGCTGAGTCAGACTTCGAGTTTTCTCTCAAGTTGTTGTCGTTGTTCACTATTGTATGGTATGTCGGATTCTCTCACCGCGTATCCGCACTTCTTTGGGCTTGTCCACACTTGTGATTGCGGCGTAACTTTTGGCGTAACATTTGCAGAGAGAGCAGATCGGCGTAACTTTTCCTGATCATCTGAAGGTGCCTGCATGCTTGGATTCGACGCACGAGCGGCCAAGGCCCTGGTCGCAGGAAATCATCTCACGTTCGAATCGATGCCTGGTCTTCGCCTCAAGGCCACGGCATCGACGCGGACGTGGGTGTACCGGTACAAGAGCCCGGTCGATGGCCGCATGAGGCAGGTGCGTCTTGGGAGCTGGCCCGCCATGAACCCGGCCGCCGCGCTTGTCGCGTGGCAGTCGGCGCGCGACACACGGTCCAACGGCGCCGACCTATCTGCGCGTAAGAAGAGCACGCGGCTGGAGCAGCAAGCGCGTGCCGAACACGTCAACAAGGAGCGCGCGCAGACGGCCTATTCGGTTCGCAGGCTTGCCGACGACTACTTGACGAGTTATGCCGGCACGGTCGCTGACAAGACCTTTGCAGAACTCGAACGTCTGTTCGCGCGCGAACTCGAACCCATTGCAGTCGTGCCGGCGTGCAAACTGACCCGCGCCCAAGCCTTTAGCCTGATCGATGCGATGCGCGATCGACCGGTCGTTGCGAAGCGGGTCCGGCAAGGACTTGGCGCCGCCTGGGATCACGCACTCGATGCCGGTCGCTTGCCGGCGGAAACGCCCAACTGGTGGCGGCTCGTACTGCGAGGCAAGCTGCCGAGTCGCGGCAAGACTATCCAGGGTAAATCGCTCGGACCCGCAAAGCGCGTGTTGAGTCAAGCCGAGGTGTCAGAGTTGCTGCGCTTCTTGCCCAACTTCAGCCGCGATGTCGAAGACGCTCTTGTGCTCTATCTATGGACTGGTTGTCGAGGCGCCGAAATCGTCGCCATGGAGCGGGACGAGATCGCCGCCGAGCGCAAGGTGCTTTGGTGGACGATACCGGTCGCAAAGCTAAAGGGCCGCCGCAACCCCGCTCGCACCGAATTGCGAGTGCCGCTGGTTGGTCGGGCCGCTGCAGTCGTCCGGCGACGACTGGCGGCCACTGAGTCTAATTGGCTCTGGCCAAGCGTTGGGGCCGCGGGCCACGTGATGCAAAAGGCCATTGGCGTGGCAGTTTGGTCGCACATGCCGTATGCGCGAACGCGGCCAGATTGGAAGCGACCGCGCATGTCCGTTGCTCATTGGGCTCCCCACGATCTGCGCCGCACGGCGCGCACGGTCCTGTCATTTCTTGGCTGCCCGTCCGATGTAGGGGAAGCCATCCTGGGCCACGCACTACCCGGCGTGGAGGGCATCTACAACCTGCATCGCTTCGACGCCGAGCGACTGGCGTGGCTTACCAAGTTGAGCGAACGCTTGGAGCACCTGGCAAAGTAGTCTTGCGCAATCCGGTCACCATGCGGCTGGTGTTCGCCGGCGGCAATCGGTCGGCGATTGGCCGCGTCTCTCCCCAGCTGCGCAATTCCGCCACCAGGTAGCCATTGCGGTTGGCGCTTAGGGCTCGCGGCCGCGGGAATGTGGAATCCTCGCGCAACAGCTTCTCGAACGTCGAAACGCTGACTGCGAGGAAGAAGGCAGCCTCTGCCTTGTCCAGGTAGAGCGGCTCTACGCGTCGCTGGGATCTGCTTGGGTCCACTGGTGCGGTTCGGGGTAGTCATTCGAACCACGAGAGCTCGGGCTTCGTGGCCTACCAACTGTAGACGCTTGGGATGCCGCAACAGCGCTGATTTCTGGACCGAAATTCATCGCTTGATACCGCCTGCGGCTGCGCAGTAAGCCGCCGACGCCGACCTCGACGAAGACGCAGCAGATCGAGCGGTGGTTGCTTCCGTTCCGCTTGC
>CAYUPF010000343.1:0-3560 GCA_964446545.1 uncultured Rubrivivax sp. | reverse complement strand
GGGTCGTGCAGCACCGCGTAGACGTAGTGGAAGATGCCTTCCTTCGTCGGCTCGGACAGGCGCTTGCCGGGGCCGGCTTTGTAGTGCGACGTGAACTGCTTCAGCGCCCAGTCGGTGATGTTGTCGTGGCGTTGGCCGCTTTCGTATCGGTACTGCGGCAAGCACTCGGCGCCAGCGGCAGCGCCTACGAAGTGCAGGTCAGGAAGACGCGAGACTGCGCACACCATGAAGTCCTTCTGCGACCCTGGCTGCGTGTATGCGATTGCGAGATTGGCCCACTCGCCACGGACCGGGAAGATTTGATCTTGCTGATAGAGCCGATGCGTGATCACCGCATCGTAGTAGGTCAACGACTTACAAAATGGGCGGTACATAGCATCGCGAATGCGCGACTCATCAAAGGCGAGCGGCGTGCCTCGTTGCAGGTGAGCTTCAAGCTCGGAGGTCCATTTGATCTCTCGCGAGACGAAGTCGCCAAGCCGTTCGGTCTTCTTTGAATGTCCCCAACGCGCCCGCTCGGACTCGTAGACAGCCATGAAGTGCCTCACCTTTGAGCGGAGCTCGGCTCGTTCAGCGTCGTAGACCCATTCGTCCCGAGAAGTGACAACACCCAACGAGTGGAGCCCAAAAATCGCGCGCTGCTGCGTCCCCGTCTTCGCCAGCTTCGCCGCCTTCGACCCCACCGGCAGTAGCTGATCGAAGTCGTTATGGGTCAGGTTCAGCCAGTTGCCGTTGACGTCCGGTCGAATCTCTTCCGACGGGCGTTCGCGCAGCGATCGCCCAACAAGGAAGTTCTTCTTCTCATCGGACTTGGCGTAGTCCCTGACTCCTTCATAGAAGATGCGGCAGCCGTGTGTGCCCTTCTTTTTGACGCAAAACCACACCGCGACGCCGACTCGAATCTGGTTATCGAAGACGTTGCCGCCCTCCTGACGTCTGCGCTCGCCACTGGTCCGGGCATTGCCCTTCAGGTCGACGACTCGAATCTCCTGAAACTCGCGCACGAGAATCTTGCGAAACCCGTCGAACGTCCGAGCATCGATGAATGAGTTGTTGCTCACGAACGCGATGATCCCGTTGGCATCCAGCCGGTCGCTGGCCCAGCGGAAGAAGCGCGCGTACATGTCGTAGAGCTTGGTCTTCTGCGCCGTGCTCTCGGCGATGTAGGTCTTCTTGATGCGCGCGTCGATCGCCGGGTACTCGCGGTTCTTGTTGTTGTCGTTCTCGTTCGCCTGGTTGGCGTTGTACGGCGGGTTGCCGATGATCACGCTGATCCTGCGGCTGTTCTGGCGCTTGATGCGCGCCACGTTCTCGTCGCTGACGCTGCCAAACAGATCGGCCGTGCTGCCGTGCGCCAGCGTGTGCAGGCCCACGTTGTCCAGCGTGTCGACGAAGCACAGGTTGGCGAACTCGTCGTAGCGGCCGGTGATGGCGGCGTAGGTGGCCTCGATGTTCAGGTTGGCCACGTAGTAGGGCAGGATCGCCACCTCGTTGGCGTGCAGCTCCTCGCGGTATTTGCGCTGCAGCTTCTGCGGCTGGCCGCGGAAGTGTTCCAGCAGCTCGCAGACGAAGGTGCCGGTGCCGGTGGCCGGGTCGAGGATCTCGACATCCTTCTCGATCAGGCCCTTGCCGAAGTGCTGCTCGCACAGCCAGTCGGCGCCGTCGATCATGAAGCGCACGATCTCGTTGGGCGTGTAGACCACGCCCAGCCGGTCGGCGGCCTTGGCGTTGTAGACCTTGTAGAAGTTCTCGTAGATCACCTTCAGGAAGGTCTGCTTCTCGTGGTGGCTGCCGATCTGCGCCGCGGCGCTGCGGATGGCGGCGTAGTAGGGTTCCAGCCCCTTCAGCGTGGCCTTCTTCAGCCCGCCGGTGAAGAAGGTCTCCTCCAGCCGGTACAGCTCGTGGGCGACGTTGTTCTTGCGGTGGAACTCGCTGTCGTCAAAGACCTTGGCGAAGATCTCCTCGGTCAGCACGTGCTGGATCAGCATCTCGCGCACATCGGCTTCGCTCAGCGTGGGGTTGATGGCCTCCTGCACGTGTGCCAGGAACTTCGCCGCGGCCTTGTTGAAGGCGGCGTTGTCCTGGAACTGCCGCTCGACCATGTCGCGCAAGGCCTGCAGCACCGCCGGCAGGTCGGTCTTGAACTGCGCCACCGCCTTGCGGAAGTCGGCGATCTCCGAGCGCTCGTAGGCGAAGAACAGCTTCAGCAGCTTTTCCAGCTGCGCCACGTCGGTGACGCCGCAGCGCATCACTTCTTCGCGGTGCTGGATCAGCACGGCCTGCGTGCTGTCCTCGAAGACGATGTTGTCCTGCGGGTAGCCGCGCTTGAACTTGAGCGCGATCTCGGCGTCCAGGTCGTCGGCTTCGTCCTTGGCTTCCCAGTAGCCGAAGGGCACGCGCAGTTCGTGCAGCAGCGCGCCGTCGACGTAGCGGCGCTCCTTGGTGGCCGTGTCGAGTTCGTATTCGGGCACGAACACCAGGTCGTGCTGGCGGCCCCAGGCCTTGAGCAGGTCCTTGAAGGCTTCGCGCAGCACGCTTTCGCGCCGGCTGCCACTGACCTGGCGAAGCTGCGCCAGTTCCGACAAGTACTTGCCAATCAGCGTCTGGCTCAAACGTGTTCCCTTCGATGCCCTTTGCCGTTGATTTCAGCACAGGGCGGGCGCATGGGGCTTGACGCTTCGGCCGCGTCGATCAGAGCCGCGGCTGCACGAGCCGTTGTGAGGGCCAGAACCTCAGTACGACGAGGCGGTTGTCTCGCCACCAAGCGTCGGCACGATCGATCTCGTCTGCCGCGCGGACGGTGATTCGAAGGCGCAGGCTCACCGTCGCGTGCGCTGGTCCAGTCGGGCGAACAACTCTTCCGTTGAGATCGTTTCCCCCCGCTGGGCCTCGCCGAGGGCCTCTAGCAGCGCGGCCTCCTCCACGGCATCGAGGTGGACCTCCCCCGTCGAATCCGGCGTCAGCACCGTGACGACGGAACTTTCGGGGAGCGCGACGCCCTCGACTTGAACCTTTCCGGCGATGACCGTCCCCGTTGCGATGCCCATGGGCCGATGGTACCCGTACGAGGCTACGATGTGCCGATGCCCGCCGCGACGATCCACATCGCCTGCTTGTGCGCCGCCTGGTGCCGGCTGTGCGACGACTATGCGCCAGTGTTCGAGCAGGTGACGGGCGAGCTGGCGGCGGCCGGCGTGGCGCTGCGCCGCCACTGGATCGATATCGAGGACGAGGCCGAGCTCGTCGGCGACTTCGATGTCCAGACCTTTCCGACGATCGTCGTCGCCGATGCGCAGCAGCTGCGCTTCGCCGGGCCGCTGACGCCGCAGCCCGACACGTTGCGCCGCCTGCTGCGTGCCACGTTGCTGCAAGCCGAGGCCGATGCTCGCGGGCCGGCGGTAGCGGCGCAGATCGAGGCCTTCGCGCAACGCCTGTGCACGCGACCATGACGACACCTCCCGAGCCGCTGCCCTGCGGCCTGGCCTGGCCGGTGCGGCTCCTGCCCGGCGACGAGTTGCGCACGGCCTTGCAGGCCGTGGTGGCGGCGCGCGGGGTGACGG
>CAYUPF010000342.1:0-3565 GCA_964446545.1 uncultured Rubrivivax sp. | reverse complement strand
CGGCTATGGGATCCGGTAAACGCGGGCAAGGTCACGGTTTCTTCGGAGGCACGCTCGGCTTGACCATCAACTCATCCCAAAGCTCACTGGGAATGGTGTCTGCAAAATCGCGTACATCCGCACCGCTCAATAGGTCGAATGTCGACCCCAGCCAGCCCCCCGTATAGACCTCGGGCAAGTCTCTGGGCGACGGGCCGACAGTTGGGGCGGCCGGATCGATCAACCGGCCCATGGGCTCTTCTCGACTCATCCGCCAGACCAGCCTATGTGGCTTGTGCTTCGAGTTGGGAGGGTTCACAGCATTCAGTCCCCAAACTCATCGAGCCGTGACAAGATATGAGCTTCGTGGCCTGGATGGCGCAGTACCCATCCTGCAGCATCAGAGATCCCCCTAGTTCCGAAGGCCTGCAGTACGGCCGACTCGATCCATGAAAGCAGCCCTTCGACTCGTCTCCATGGCGATCCTGACGCTGTGGGCATGCTCTGTTGCAGCCGGCGTGACCATCGACAGCGAAAGAGCTCACGTTCGGCCGAGCCGTCCCGTGTTCTATCTGCCGTACGGGTACCCTGCCATGTGCTTGCCGCACGGAGCCTGTGCTGCGCTCTGGTGGGAGGCTCGCAGGAAGCCGAAACGCCCTGTCGCGCCGGATGAGTCGAATCACGCCGAGTTCGACATCTGGGGAACAACCGGCAGCCCCTGGGGCTATGTCCGCCGTCTGCCGCAACCCACCCCTGAGAGCCATATCCAACCTCTGTACCGAAACGCCAGCACTCTTCGCCCCGAATTCGGCGAGCCCGCCGATCCCACACCCCGTTAGCAACAGTCGTCGCGCCGCCACATTGGCGGGCAATCTCCACGCCTGTGCTCACGATCACAGTGGCAGACGCCCCAGGCTGAAGAGCGTCGGTATTCTTTACGCAAGACGACGTTCAAGCGCCCCGGAGCGTGCGCAAGTCGTTGCTCGACTTCGACTTATTCGAAACGGCCCAGATATTGCAGAAACCCAGCAGCATACCCATCGATGGGATTGACGCGCATGGAATACCTTGCCCTTGTACTTTTTCTACTGGTTGGCATCGTCATATTCTGGGGATGGTTTGGGACCTACAAAGGCGAGAGGCGCGAAGAGCAAAAGAAGCGCGGGTCGCAACCCACCTGACTGACGCAGCAATCGTCGATGGCCGCCGGAACCAAGCTCTACCGCAACGCCCCCCATGATCGGTTGCCTTCTGATCGATCGTCGGCCTCTGGCGCCGTGCAATGCTGCCTGCCGAAGGCTCGACGCCGTGCTGCGCTCGGGTCGGGACCAGCAGCCGCCGTTCAGCCCAACCCCGCCAGCGTCGGATAGGCTTCGCGCAGCGGCGTCACCGCACCGGCAATGGCCGGGTCGTAGCCGGGCAGCGCATTCAATTGGTCGATCAGTGCCGGCTCGCGCAGCGTCGCCACCACCGTCGCTATGGCCGGCGTCGACATCAGTGCCGTGCGACACAGCAGGAAATATCGCTCGTTGGCCAGCGGCACGAAGTCCAGCTTGAAGTGCCGTGCCGGCGTCTCGACGCCGAAACCCACGTCCGCCATGCCGCTGGCCACGTAGGCAGCCACGGCCGCATGCGTGAATTCGCCCTGCTCGAAGCCGGCGATGCGGCTGTGATCGATGCCCTGCACCTTGAGCAGCCCTTCCAGCAGGAAGCGCGTGCCCGAACTGGCCTGCCGGTTGATGAAGCGCACGTCGGCGCGCGTCAGGTCCGCGACCTCGTAGATCTTCTTCGGGTTGCCAGCCGCCACCATCAAACCCTGGCGCCGCGTGGCGATGTCGATGACGGTGAAGTCCTCGTCGGCCAGCCAGCGCCAATAGTGGATCAGCGCCGCGTCCTGCATTGCGCCGATGGGAATGTGGAAGCCCGCCACGTCGCAGGCGCCGTCGCGCAGCGCGCTGGCCGCCGCGGTGCTGCTGCCGTAGGTGGTCTCGATGCGCAGGCCTTGCTGCGTCAGCCGTTCGATGAGGCGTTCGATGGCAAAGCCGTGGCTGGCGTGGATGCGTAGCGTCGACGGTTCGCTGGAAATGGCACTGCGGATCTCGGCCGCCAATTCCGAGGCCAGCGAATCGAGCACCGGCTTCAGCCGCGCGGCAATGCGGTGGTCGGCCCACACCAGCTTCTCGCCCAGCGCGGACAGCGTCGAGCCCTTGCCGCGTTCCATGTGCAGCAGCGTGGTGTTGAACTGCGCCTCGCCATGGCGCACCAGGTCCCAGGCATGGCGGTACGACAGGCCGAGTTGCTGCGACGCGGCCAGCAAGCTGCCATGCGCATGCACCTGCACCAGCAGCTCGATCAGGCGCGGCGGCAGTGCCGGCCCGTCAGGCTCCTGGATGGTCCAGGTGGGCTTGATGGCCACTCGCTTCATCAGGGTTCACCTTTATGCGCTGCATTTCACATGCGCTGCGCTGGCACGCTCATATTGCGCGCACGGCCTTGCGCAACGACCATACGCCCGCGCCGACAGCGCGCCTGGCCATTATCACGATGCCCTTTCGCCGGGCAAGGAGACGCGATGAACCCGCCCACCCAAGGCAGCACAACGGCATCGGCCGACGCGGTGCGCCACGCGCTCGAACGCCATGCACAGGAGCCGGGCGCGCTGCTGCCCGTGCTGCATGCCGTGCAGGACGCCCTGGGCCATGTACCCGCCGACGCGGTGCCGGCCATCGCCGAGGCGCTGAACCTGTCGCGCGCCGAAGTGCACGGCGTGCTCACCTACTACCACTTCTTCCGCAGCACGCCGCCGGGCCGCCACGTGCTGCAGGTCTGCCGTGCCGAAGCCTGCCAGGCCTGCGGCGCCGAGGAATTGCTGGCCCATGCCGAGCGCACGCTGGGCTGCGCACGCCATCAAACCCGCGCCGACGGTGCGCTGACGCTGGAGCCGGTGTACTGCCTGGGCCTGTGCGCCTCGTCGCCGGCGATCCAGATCGACGACCGGCTGCACGCGCGCGTCACGCCGCAGCGGCTGGACGCGCTGGTCGGCGCGCTGGGGTTGCAGCGATGAGCAGCGTGCGCATATTCGTGCCGCGCGACAGCGCTGCGCTGGCCGCCGGTGCCGACGAAGTGGCCGCCGCGCTGGCCAGCGCCTGCGCGCGACGCGGCTTGGCCGTAGACATCGTGCGCAACGGCTCGCGCGGCCTGTTCTGGCTGGAGCCGCTGGTCGAAGTGGCCACGCCCGCCGGCCGCGTCGCCTACGGGCCGGTACAGGCCGACGACATCGAGTCGCTGCTAGCCCACGGCCTGCTGCAAGGCGGCGCACACGCGCTGTGCCATGGCCTCACCGAGCAGATCCCCTACCTGGCGCGGCAGGAACGTCTGACCTTTGCCCGCATGGGCCTGCACGACCCGCTGTCGCTGGCCGACTACGAAGCGCACGACGGCTGGGCCGGCCTGAGGCGCGCGCTGCCGCTCGGCGGTGCCGAGATCGTGCAGCAGGTGCTGGACTCCGGGCTGCGCGGCCGCGGCGGCGCGGCCTTCCCGGCCGGCATCAAGTGGCGCACCGTGCTGCAGGCTGAAGGACCGCAGA
>CAYUPF010000341.1:0-3583 GCA_964446545.1 uncultured Rubrivivax sp. | reverse complement strand
TGCTTGGTGCCGGTGAGAAGAGTCGAACTCCCGACCTTCGCATTACGAATGCGCTGCTCTACCAACTGAGCTACACCGGCGCGGGACAGCGCGCATTGTAGCGGCCTTGCGCGGGCACAATGGGCGGCGCGTCCAGCACGGGAGAGCACGATGTCTGCATCCAAGATCCTCGTCGCCCAGGGCGGCGGCCCCACCGCGGTGATCAACCAGTCGCTGGTCGGCGTGGTGCTCGAGGCGCGCCGCATGGGGCCGGTGGAGCGCATCTACGGCGCGCGCCACGGCGTGCGCGGCATCGTCAACGAGGACTTCGTCGACCTGACGCGCGAGACCAGCCACAACCTGGAGCTGGTGGCGGCCACGCCCGGCTCGGCGCTCGGCTCCACGCGCGACAAACCCGACTTGACGTACTGCCACCAGATCTTCGAGGTACTGCGCGCGCACGGCATCGGCCACTTCTTCTACATCGGCGGCAACGATTCGTCGGACACGGTGCGCATCGTCAGCGAGCAGGCGGCCGCGGCCGGCTATGCGCTGCGCTGCATGCACATTCCCAAGACCATCGACAACGACCTGGTGTGCAACGACCACACGCCGGGCTTCCCGTCGGCAGCGCGCTTCGTCGCCCAGGCCTTTGCCGGCGCCAACCTGGACAACGCCGCGCTGCCCGGCGTGTACGTGGCGGTGGTGATGGGCCGCCATGCCGGCTTCCTGACGGCAGCCTCTGCGCTGGGCAAGAAGTTCCCCGACGACGGGCCGCACCTGATCTACCTGCCCGAGCGCGATTTTTCCGTCGATACCTTCCTGTCCGACGTGAAGAGCATGCACGAACGCCATGGCCGCTGCGTGGTCGCGGTGTCCGAGGGCATCCACGACGCCTCGGGCCGGCCGATGCTGACGCAGCTGGCCAAGCAGCTGGAGCACGATGCGCACGGCAACGTGCAGCTGTCGGGCACGGGCGCGCTGGCCGACCTGCTGTGCGAGGAGATCAAGGCCCGCTTAAGCATCAAGCGCGTGCGCGGCGACACCTTCGGCTACCTGCAGCGCAGCTTCATCGGCTGCGTGTCCGACGTCGATGCGCGCGAGGCGCGCGAGGTCGGCGAAAAGGCGGTGCAGTTCGCGATCTGGGGCGACCGCGACGGCTCGGTGGCCATCAAGCGCACCGGCTTCTATTCGGCCGACTACGAACTGGTGCCCTTGTCCGACGTGGCCGGCAAGACGCGGGTGATGGACGACGCTTTCATCACGCCGGCCGGCACCGACGTCACCGACGCCTTCCGTCTGTATCTGCGGCCGCTGCTGGGCTCGGGCATGCCCGATGCCTACCGTCTGAGGCCGGCACCGGTGGCGCGGGTGCTCAAACCCTGATCGAGCAGCCTATTTCGCCGTGGCCGCCTCGACCTCGAGGTGGTAGGCGGTGGCGCGCTCGACCTCGTTCTTCGAGCCCAGGATCACGCTGACGCGCTCGTGCAGCTTGCCGGGCATCAGGTCCATGATGCGCTGCCTGCCGTTGGTGGCGGCGCCGCCGGCCTGCTCCACCAGGAAGGCCATCGGGTTGGCCTCGTACATCAGCCGCAGCTTGCCGGGCTTGTCGGGCTCGCGCGGGTCCCAGGGGTACATGAACACGCCGCCGCGGCACAGGATGCGGTGCACGTCGGCCACCATGCTGGCCACCCAGCGCATGTTGAAGTCCTTGCCGCGCGGCCCGCTGCTGCCGGCCAGGCATTCGTCGATGTAGCGGCGCATCGGCGGCGCCCAGTGGCGCATGTTGGACATGTTGATGGCGAATTCCTTGGTGTCCTCGGGAATGCGCATGTTCTCGGCGGTCAGCACCCACGAGCCCATCTCGCGGTCGAGCGTGAACATGGCCACGCCGTTGCCCACGGTCAGCACCAGCTGCGTCTGCGGGCCGTAGACGCAGTAGCCGGCGGCGGCCTGGAAGCGCCCTGGCTGCAGGAAGTCTTCTTCGCTGACGCCGTGGTGGTGCCCCACCTTGCGCAGCACCGAGAAGATGGTGCCGATGCTGACGTTGACGTCGATGTTGCTGGAGCCGTCCAGCGGGTCGTAGAGCAGCAGGTACTCGCCCTGCGGGTAGCGGTTGGGCACGAGGTGGATGGTGTCCATCTCCTCGCTGGCCATCGCCGCCAGGTGGCCGCCCCATTCGTTGGCCTCGATCAGCACCTCGTTGCTGATGATGTCCAGCTTCTTCTGCACCTCGCCCTGCACGTTCTCGGTCTGCGCGCTGCCGAGCACGCCGCCGAGTTCGCCCTTGTTGACGGCGATGGCGATGCGCTTGCACGCGCGCGCCACCACTTCGATCAGCAGCCGCAGCTGTCCGGGGATGCGGCCGTGCTCGCGCTGCTGTTCGACCAGGTACTGCGTCAGGCTGATTCTCTTCATGCGCTTTCCAGGGCCCGGTTGACGATTTCGCGCACCTCGGTGCTGAGTTCGGTACGCGCGGCGACGCGTGCGATGGCTTCGCGTGCGGCGCTGCGGTAGGGTTCGGCCAGCTGGCTCCAGCGGTCCATCACGCGCGCCAGCCGGCCGGCAACGCTGGGGTTGATGGCATCGAGGTCGATCAGCCGCTCGGCCCAGAACACGTAGCCCGAGGCGTCGGCGCGGTGGAAGGCCGCCGGGTTGTCGCGGCACAGCGAGACCAGCAGCGCGCGCACGCGGTTCGGGTTGCGCAGCGAGAAGTCCTTGTGCTGCAGCAGCGCCTTGGCGCGCGCCAGCACGGCGCCCCCGCCGCCAACGCCACCCAGCGGATCTTCGCTGGCGCGAGCCTGCACCTCGAACCACTTGTCGATGACCAGCGCATTGCCGTGCGCCAGCGCGTGGAAGTGCTGCAGCGCCGCGTCGGCCAGCCCGGCGCGCGCTTGCACCAGCGCGTTCAGCCCGGCCAGGCGCTCGCTCATGTTGCCGGCGTCCTTGAGCTGCTGATAGGCGCGGCCCGGCCACACCGGGTTGCCGCTGCGCGTGGCATGCCGGCACAGCATGGCCAGCGAGCGCGCGGCCAGGGCGCGCTGCCCTGCCTGCTGGCGTTGTGGCGCGTAGCCGCCGCGCACCTGGTGGTGGTCATAGGCCCAGGCCCAGTCGGCATGCAGCTGCTCGGCCAGATGGTCGAGCAGATGCTCGCGCACCACGTGGATGCGCTGCGGGTCCACCTGCGCCAGCTGCTCGGCGATGTAACCCTCGCCCGGCAGCGCCAGCACCATGGCCTTGAAGGCCGGGTCCAGCGTGCCGTGGCGCAGCACGCTGCGCAGTGCCTGCACGTAGGGCTCGTCCAGCACGGGAAGCGTCTGGTCCTGCACGGCCGCCAGCAGGCGCTTCAGGCTCAGGCGCTGGCCGGCTTCCCAGCGGTTGAAGGGGTCGGTGTCGTGCGCCAGCAAGGTCAGCAGCGCGGCATCGTCCAGGCCGTCGTCCAGCGCCACCGGCGCCGAAAAGCCGCGCAGCAGCGAAGGCACCGGCTCGCAGGGCAGGTCGACGAAGGTCCAGCTGCTTTCGGCCTTGCCCAGCACCAGCAGCGCCTCGGGGCCGCTGGCGGCCGCGTCGTCGGCCAGCTGCAGCGGCAGCGCCTGCCCGTCGG
>CAYUPF010000340.1:1905-3605 GCA_964446545.1 uncultured Rubrivivax sp. | reverse complement strand
ATCGGCTTGGAGTTGATCAGGTCGTGCGGCATCAGCGCTTCGGTCTCGGCCTGGCCCAGACGCTCCTTGACGGCCTTCTCGATGCGCGCCAGGCCGCTGCGGTACTGGTTCTCGGCCAGTTCGCCGACGCAGCGCACGCGGCGGTTGCCCAGGTGGTCGATGTCGTCGACCTCGCCGTTGCCGTTGCGCAGGTCAACCAGAATTTTGACGACGTCGAGGATGTCCTCGTTGGACAGCGTCATCGCGCCCTCGGGCGCGTCACGACCGACGCGCGCATTGAACTTCATGCGCCCGACGCGGCTCAGGTCGTAGGTGTCGGCGCTGTAGAACAGGCGGTGGAACAATGCCTCGACCGCATCTTCGGTCGGCGGCTCGCCGGGGCGCATCATGCGGTAGATGGCCACGCGCGCGGCCAACTGGTCGGCGGTCTCGTCAGAGGCCAGCGTCTGGCTGATGTACGCGCCCTGGTTCAGCTCGTTGGTGAACAGGCACTGCACTTCCTTGATGCCGGCGACGCGCAGCTTCTTCAGCAGCGCTTCAGTGAGTTCGTCGTTGGCCTTGGCGATGATCTCGCCGGTATCGGCATCGACCATGTTGCGCGCGACGATGCGGCCGACCAGGTAGTCCTCGGGCACGGAGACGAAGCCGGTGCCGCTCTGTTCGAGCTGGCGCACGTGGCGCGCAGTGATGCGCTTGTCCTTCTCGACGACGACGGTGCCGGCCTTGTCGGTGATGTCGAAGCGCGCCACTTCACCGCGCAGCCGTTCGGGCACGAATTCCAGCTGCGCGCCGGAATCCATCAGGCGGAAGTTGTCGTTGACGAAGAAGTGCGCCAGGATCGACTCGGGGTTCAGGCCGATGGCCTTGAGCAGGATCGTCACCGGCATCTTGCGGCGGCGGTCGACGCGGAAGTACAGGATGTCCTTCGGGTCGAACTCGAAATCCAGCCACGAGCCACGGTACGGAATGATGCGCGCGCTGAACAGCAGCTTGCCCGAGCTGTGGGTCTTGCCCTTGTCGTGCTCGAAGAACACGCCGGGGCTGCGGTGCAGCTGGCTGACGATGACTCGCTCGGTGCCGTTGACGATGAACGAGCCGTAGTCGGTCATGAGCGGCACTTCGCCCATGTAGACCTCCTGTTCCTTGATCTCCTTGACCACCTTGGCCGGATGCGACTCGCGGTCGTAGATGATCATCTGCAGCTTCGCGCGCACCGCGGCGGCGAAGGTCAGGCCGCGCTGCTGGCATTCGCGCACATCGAAGGCCGGCTTGGCCATGTTGAATTCGATGAACTTCATCTCCACGAAGCCGTTGTGCGACGTGATCGGGAAGGCCGACAGAAAGGCGGCCTGCAGCCCTTCGGGCTTGCGCTTGGCCGGCGGCACGTCCTTCTGCAGGAACGCGACGTAGGATTCCCGCTGCATCGTCAGCAGATACGGGACGTTGAGAACGCTCTCGCGCTTGCCGAAGCTTTTGCGGATCCGCTTGCGCTCGGTGAAGCTGTAGGGGGTTGCTTGCGCCATGAATACTCCGTGCCCTTGCACCTGCATCGGGCATGACGCAGGTGTCGTCGGCGACTGGCGACCCGGGTGTTGCACCCGAAGCTTGGTGGTTGGCCACTACCAACCGCTGGCGGACAACCGGGGCATTGCACCCCAGCCCGACCAAACCGGTTCTCTGCAGTCGGATCAGAGAACACT
>CAYUPF010000340.1:0-1805 GCA_964446545.1 uncultured Rubrivivax sp. | reverse complement strand
CCGGCTTCTTCCAGCTTCTTCTTGGCGGCCTCGGCGTCGGCCTTGGCAATGCCTTCCTTGACGGGCTTCGGCGCGCCGTCCACCAGGTCCTTGGCTTCCTTCAGGCCCAGGCCCGTCAGTTCGCGCACCACCTTGATGACGGACACCTTGTTCGCGCCGACTTCGCTCAGCATGACGGTGAACTCGGTCTGCTCTTCGGCGGCCGGAGCGGCCGCGCCGCCGCCACCCGCGCCGGCCGGGGCCGCCATCGCGGCGGCGGACACGCCGAACTTCTCTTCGATGGCCTTGACCAGGTCGTTGAGTTCCATCACGGACATGCTGTCCAGGGCGGTCATGAATGCGTCTTTGTCGAATGCCATTTGGGGTTCCTCTATTCGAAAGTTTCAGTATCGGTAGTCGTTCGGGCTCAGGCCGCGGCGCTCGCGTCGGCCGCCACCTCGGCGGGGCCGGCCTTCTTTTCGGCAATGGCCGCCACCACTCGCGCCAGGCGCGAGATCGGCGACTGCATCAGACCGAGCAGCTGGGCCAGCAGGACTTCCTTGGTCGGGATGGCGGCGAGGGCCTTGACCCCGTTCGCATCCAGAGCCTTGCCTGCATAGGCGCCGCCCTTGACGACCAGCTTGTCGTTGCCCTTGGCAAAGTCGGCCAAGACTTTGGCCGCAGCCACCGCGTCTTCGGAAAAGCCGTAGATCAGCGGACCGACCATGGTCTCCTGGGCCACCTCGAAGGGTGTGCCGGCCACCGCGCGACGGGCGAGCGTGTTCTTCAGTACATGAAGGTACACACCCTTGTCGCGCGCCTGCCGGCGCAGCGTATCGAGATGGGCCACGGTGAGGCCACGGTACTCGGCCAGCGCCAGCGTCTGCGAGCGTGCGACCTGCGTCGCCACATCCGCCACCACGGCTGCCTTCTCGTTGCGATTCAGACTCAAGGTCTTCTCCTCACATCAGGTGCCCTGGGCCTTTAGGCTTTCGGGCACATCGGACATCAGCGACCAGACCTTCCAGGAACCCCGGCTGCCCCGCGCCTTCAGGCAACGGGTCGGCCAAACATCCTGTCCGGCGGGACCGCCATCTGCGCTGGCCACAGGCCTTGCAGCCTGCCGATTAAGCGACGTCCCATCCCGAAGGACCGGCCGCCGCGCCAGCGGTCTTGGATGACCTGCGCGCTCCTTGCGGGAGCGCACAGCCCACCAACTCCTTGCCCCGGCGCGCCAAGACCAGCGTGCCGCGAGCGATTCAATTCAGGCCGTCTGCAGCCAGCGAGGCGGTGTCCACGCGCACCCCCACGCCCATCGTCGACGACACCGCCACCTTGCGCAGGTACACACCCTTGCTGCTGGCCGGCTTGGATTTGTTCAATGCATCGATCAGCGCGCGCAGGTTGCCGATCAGCTTGTCGGATTCGAAGGACCGGCGGCCGATCGTGCCGTGCACGATGCCGGCCTTGTCGACACGGAACTGCACCTGGCCGGCCTTGGCATCGCGCACGGCCTTGGCCACGTCGGCCGTGACGGTGCCGACCTTCGGGTTCGGCATCAGGCCGCGCGGGCCGAGGATCTGGCCCAACGTGCCGACCACACGCATCGTGTCGGGCGAGGCGATGACGATGTCGAAGTTCAGGTTGCCGGCCTTGACCTCGGCTGCCAGGTCGTCCATGCCGACCACGTCGGCACCGGCGGCCTTGGCTTCCTCGGCCTTCGCACCTTGAGCGAACACGGCCACGCGCTTGGTCTTGCCGGTGCCGTTGGGCAGCACCACGGCGCCGCGCACCACCTGGTCGGACTTCTTGGCGTCCACGCCCAG
>CAYUPF010000339.1:0-3618 GCA_964446545.1 uncultured Rubrivivax sp. | reverse complement strand
CGTGACCATCACGCTGGTCGGCATGCCCGGCTGTGGCAAGTCCACGGTCGGGCGCCACCTGGCACGGCACCTGGGCTTAAGGCTGGTCGACAGCGACCACGAGATCGAGAGGCGGATCGGCATGCCGATCCGCAGCTGGTTCGACACCCACGGCGAAGCCGCCTTCCGCGACATCGAGCAGCAGGTCATCGAGGAGCTCTGCAGCTCGGGCCACGAGATCGTGCTGGCCACCGGCGGCGGCGCGGTGCTGCGCGCCGCCAATCGCGAGCAGCTGCGCCGCGGCTCGCATGTCTTCTACCTGCGCTCCACGCCCGAGGAGCTGTTCCGCCGCCTGCGCCACGACACGCACCGCCCGCTGTTGCAGGTAGGCGACCCGCTGCGCCGCTTGCGCGAGCTGTACCGCGAGCGCGACCCGCTCTACCGCCAGGTGGCGCACTACATCGTCGAGACCGGCCGGCCGTCGGTGCCGGCCCTCGTCAACATGGTGCTGATGCAGCTGGAGCTGGCCGGCCTGGTGGACCCGCAGCGCGTGCCTTCGCCGATCGACGCCAGCGCGCCCGGCAGCCGCGGCTGAAGCCCCGCGCGGCGCCGGCGCGGGACGCCGGCCGTACACTCGCCGGCCATGACGACCCGCGCATCCGCCCCCGCGCTCGTGGTGCCGGTGGACACCGGTGCGCAGCGCTACGACATCCTCATCGGCAGCGGCCTGCTCGACGCCGCATCCACCTGGTCGGGCCTGCCGCGCGCCGCGCGCTCGCTGATCGTCACCAACACCGCGGTCGCGCCGCTGTATGCGGCACGCCTGCGGCGCGCGCTGGCCGCGCACTACGGCGCGGTGTCGGTGCTGGAGCTGCCCGACGGCGAACGGTTCAAGGACTGGCCGACGCTGAACCGGGTCTTCGACCGCCTGCTCGGCGACGGCTGCGACCGCCAGACCGTGCTGTTCGCGCTGGGCGGCGGCGTGGTCGGCGACATGGCCGGCTTCGCCGCGGCCTGCTACATGCGCGGCGTGCCTTTCGTGCAGGTGCCGACCACCTTGCTGGCGCAGGTGGATTCGTCGGTCGGCGGCAAGACCGCCATCAACCATCCGGCCGGCAAGAACATGATCGGCGCGTTCTACCAGCCGCTGCGCGTGGTCTGCGACCTGGACACGCTGCGCACGCTGCCCGACCGCGAGCTGCGCGCCGGGCTGGCCGAGGTCATCAAGTACGGGCCCATCGCCGATACCGAGTTCCTGGCCTGGATCGAAGCCCACCTCGATGCGCTGCTGGCGCGCGACGAGGCCGCGCTGGCCCATGCGGTGTGCCGCAGTTGTGAGATCAAGGCGGCGGTGGTGGGCCAGGACGAACGCGAAAGCGGGCTGCGCGCCGTCCTCAACTTCGGCCACACCTTCGGCCATGCCATCGAGTCCGGCCTGGGTTACGGCCAGTGGCTGCACGGCGAGGCCGTCGGCTGCGGCATGGTCATGGCGGCGCAGCTGTCGGCGCGGCTTGGTTTGGTGCCGGCCGAATTCGCGACGCGGCTGCAGCGGCTGATCGAACGCGCCGGGCTGCCGGTGCGCGGGCCCGCGCTCGGGGCCGAGCGCTACCTGGAGCTGATGCGCGTCGACAAGAAGGCGCAGGGCGGCGAGATCCGCTTCGTGCTGATCGACGCGCCGGGCCGTGCCGTCGTGCGCGCGGCACCCGATGCGCTGGTGCGCGAAGTGCTCGCCGCGAACGCCGGCTGAGATGGCCGAGCTCGCGCCCTGGGCCAGCGATGCGCTCCGTTCGCGCGGACGGCGCATCGCCGAGCCGGGGCTGGACGCGGAGCAGGCCTACCGCATCGACCGCGAGCGCATCGCCCATTCCACGGCCTTCCGCCGGCTGGTCTACAAGACCCAGGTCTTCATCAACCACGAAGGCGACCTGTTCCGCACGCGGCTGACCCATTCGCTGGAAGTGGCGCAGCTGGCGCGCTCGATGGCGCGGCAGCTGCAGCTGGACGAGGACCTGGTCGAGGCTATCGCGCTGGCACATGACCTGGGCCACACGCCCTTCGGCCATGCCGGCCAGGACGCGCTGCACGACTGCATGCGCGGGCACGGCGGCTTCGAGCACAACCTGCAGAGCCTGCGCGTGGTCGACGAGCTGGAACAGTGCCTCGCCGGCTTCGACGGCCTGAACCTCAGCTTCGAGACGCGCGAGGGCATCCTCAAGCACTGCTCGCGGGCGAATGCCGAACGCCTGGAGCGCGGCGAGCCCGGCGGCGTGGGCCAGCGCTTCCTGCGCGGCCTGCAGCCGTCGCTGGAGGCGCAGTTGGTCAACCTGGCCGACGAGATGGCCTACAACGCACACGACATCGACGACGGCGTGCGCTCCGGGCTGCTCGGCGTGCCGCAGCTGATGGAGCTGCCGCTGTACCGGCGCTTCCACGACGAGGCGCTGGCGGCGCATCCGGCGCTGGCGCGCACCGGTGAGCGGCGCCTGCTGTTCGAGAGCATCCGCCGCATGCGCGACGCCCAGGCGGCCGACCTGGTGGCGACCACGCGCTCGCTGCTGCGCCGGTACGCGCCGCCGGATGCCGAGGCCGTGCGCCACGCGCCGCCGCTGGTGGCCTTCAGCCCCGCGCTGAGCCAGGCGAGCAGCGGCCTCAAGCGCTTCCTGTTCCAGGCGCTGTACCGCCATGCCCAGGTACAGCAAAGCACCGAGCGGGCGCGGCAGGTGGTGCGCGAGTTGTTCACCGCCTACCTGCAGCGGCCCGAGCAGATGCCGCCCGAACACGCCGCGCAGCCGCGGCGCGAGCGCGCGGTGGCCGACTACATCGCCGGCATGACCGACCGCTTCGCGCTGCGCGAGCACCAGCGGCTGACCGGCCAGGTGCTGTTCGCCGATGCGGCCTGAGCCCTAGGCATGGCGCGTCTGCCCCGGCTCGTCGTGCCCGGCCAGGCCCACCACCTGCTGCAGCGCGGGCACAGCGCGCAGCCGGTGTTCGTCGACGACGAGGACCGCCGCCAGTACCTGGCGGCGCTGCGCGACGCGCTGCGCGCGCATGCGGTGCTGCTGCATGCCTACGCGCTGCTCGACGACGCGGTGCAGTTGCTGCTGCGCCCGCCCTCGGAAGCCGCGCTGAGCCGCATGGTGCAGGCGCTCGGCCGCCGCTACGTGGCCGGCTTCAACCGCCGCCATGGGCGCAGCGGCACGATCTGGGAAGGGCGCTACCGCGCCGGCGTGGTGCAGCAAGGCCAGCCCACGCTGCAGTCCTTGCTGATGATCGACGGGCTGCCGCCGCCGCAGGCCAGCCGCTGGTCGAGCGCGCCGCACCGGCTGGGTCGGTGCCGCGACCCGCTGGTCAGCGACCCGCCCGAGTACTGGCACCTGGGCAATACGCCCTTCGAGCGCGAGGCCGCCTACGCGGCGCTGCTGTCCCAGGGACTGGACGAGGCGGTGCGGCGCCGCATCGAGCATGCCGCCGCCAACGGCTGGGCGCTGGGATCGCCGCAGTTCCTGGCGGAGATGGCGCAGCAGTCGGGCCGGCCGGTGCGGCCGCGCGCCAAGGGTCGGCCGCCGCTGCCCAAGCCTACCGCCTGATGCCGATTCGCGATCAAACCGTATAGAGAAGTGGGCTGCGGCTTGGGGCGCA
>CAYUPF010000338.1:0-3625 GCA_964446545.1 uncultured Rubrivivax sp. | reverse complement strand
TGTGAGCGCCGGTCCAGAACCGTCACCAGATGACGGCGAGGTGCCGGTTTTCGTTTTGCAGTCTGATTTCAGATTGGTTTAGGCCCCTGCCAGGCCGCCGGAGGCGCCCCGGTTGAGCCATGTACTCATGGTTCAACCCAGCAGGCGGTTGCCGGCAGATGCAGCGTGCCGCGGCGATTCCTCGAATTGACGCCACACCCCATTGGGCGTTGCCCGTCATAAGAGCCGTGCGCGGTACAACGGCGACGATGCCGAAGTAGGTGGGCACGGCAGCGATCGCTTTACGCCTGGCAGCGAAGACCGCGCCGTGCCCTACACCGTGCCGATGAAGGCGGTGCAGCAGCAGTGTTGCACCGCTGGGGCGAATCCGTCCAGCACCTTCGGTTTTTCGCCGAGGTGGGACATGCTGCGCTCAGCCCGTTTGTTCCTGTGCGTGCGTTGTCGCGCTCAGGTGCTGTTGTGTTCCCACTGCGACCGCGGTCAGCTGTATTGCACTCGGGCGTGCTCGCTGGCCGGGCGTCGTGAGCGACGCCGACACACTGCAAAGCGCTACCAGGACAGCTGCGGCGGGCGCCTCAAGCATGCCGCGCGAGCGGCGTGCTGGCGCAAGCGGCGACGTTCGCTTCGCCAGGCCGGCGCGGCCATCGATGTCGATAAAGTGACGCACCAGGGTTGCCCGCCATCGCGCACCGATGCTTCACTGCTCGTATGCGACACGATCAACGCAGGCGGGCCGATCACTCTGGGCGCGCTGAGCCATCCAACTTCGCCTGTCGAGCCGGCGTGGCTCGCGATCACGCCATTGGCCGCGCCGCTTTGCCGACGCTGCGCCTGCGTGCTGCTGGCTCATGTGCGAGTGGGCTGGCTACGCGCACGCAGCACTCACCGACGCGGCCGTCATGACCATCCCTGCTGATCTGGCCGCGCGCATCGAGCGCATGTACGAAGTCGAGCACTGGCGCGTGGGCACCATCGCGCGGCAGTTGCACGTGCACCGCGATACGGTGCGCCGCGTCCTGCGCGCGCACGGTGCGGCCCCAAGCGGTGCGCCGCTTCGACGCAGCCTCATCGAACCGTACCGGGACTTCATCGCCCAGACCTTGGGCCAGTACCCCACACTGGCAGCCAGCCGGCTGTTCGACATGGTGTGCGAGCGCGGCTATGCGGGCCAGGCCAGCCACTTCCGCCACCTGGTCAGCACGATGCGACCGCGAGCGCCGGCCGAGGCCTTCCTGCGCCTGCGCACGCTGCCGGGCGAACAAATGCAGATCGACTGGGCGCACTTCGGCCAGTTGCAGATCGGCCGTGCGAAGCGTCCGCTGATGGGCTTCGTCGCGGTGCTGAGCTACTCGCGCCGGGTGTTCCTGCGTTTTTGTCTGAACGCGCAGATGGACAGCTTCCTGCGCGGCCATGTCGAGGCATTTTGCGCATTTGGCGGTTTGGCCAGAACCCTTCTGTACGACAACCTGAAGAGCGTCGTGCTCGAACGCGTGGGCGAGGCCATCCGGTTCAATCCCGAGTTCCTCGCCTTCGCCGCCCACCACCGCTTCGAGCCGCGCCCTGTGGCCGTCGCCCGAGGTAACCAGAAGGGTCGCGTCGAGCGCCAGATCGACTTCATCCGCAAGAGCTTCTTCGCCGCTCGCCAGTTCGCCGACGTAGCTGATCTGAACGCGCAGGCTGTTGCCTGGTGTGAGGGCCGGGCGTTCGATCGACCCTGGCCGCAGGACGACGCTGTGAGCGTGCGCCAGGCCTTCGCCGTGGAGCAACCCCGCCTGCTCGCACTGCCGGCCACCGGCTACGCCCTGGGCCAGCGCCTGGATGTCGCGGTGGCCAAGACGCCTTATGTGCGCTTCGACCTGAACGACTACTCGGTGCCGCACACCCATGTGCGACGCACGCTGTCGGTTCTGGCCGATGAGCAGCACGTGCGCATCTTCGACGGCCTGAGCGAACTGGCCGATCATCCGCGCAGCTTCGACCGGCATCAGCTGATCGAGGATGCGGCGCACCTGCAGGCCTTGGTCGAGCACAAGCGCGAAGCCCGCGCGCACCGCGGCTGTGATGCGCTGGGGCAGGTCGCGCCGGCGAGCGCGCAGCTGCTGCAGATGGCGGCGCTGCGCGGCTACGGCCTGGCCAGCATCACCGCCGCGCTGCTGCGTCTGCTGGATCAATACGGCGCGCCGGCGCTGCAAGCCGCCTTGCTCGAAGCCATCGAGCGCGACGTGCCGCATCCGAATGCGGTGCGCCTGGCGTTGGAGCGCGAACGTGAGCGTGCCGGACGGCCCCCGGCGTTGGCACTGACGCTACCCGAACACGTCGCGCGACGCGACGCGCCGATGCGCACGCCTTCGCTGGCAACGTATGACCGGCGCTACGACCAACCCAAGAGCCCACCCGAGGACAGCGACGATGACTGAACCCACCCCAATCGCAGGTGCCGGGCACGCCCAGTTGCGCGCCCAGGCTGTCGAGCTGCGCCTGCACGGCCTGCTGGCCCATTGGGACGAGTTGATGGGCCAGCCCGAGTGCGAGCAGCGCGTGCGCCAGTGGCTGGGCTGGGAGAGCATCGAGCGCACTCAGCGCAGCCTCGAGCGGCGGCTGCGCGAGGCGCATCTGGGACGCTTCAAGCCGCTGGCCGACTTCGACTGGGGCTGGCCCAAGCAATGCGACCGTGCGGCCATCGAGGAGTTGATGAGCCTGCAATTCCTGGCCGACGCCAGCAGCGTGGTGCTGTTCGGCAACAACGGGGTGGGCAAGACGATGGTGGCGCTGAACATCGCCCATCAGGCCGTGTTGCAAGGGCACACGGCGCTGTGCACCACCGCTGGCCAGATGCTGGGCGAGCTCGCCGCGCTGGACAGCGACTCGGCGCTGCGCCGGCGGCTGCAGCACTACGCCGCTCCCGATCTGCTGCTGATCGACGAGGTCGGCTACCTGTCGTACTCGAACCGCCACGCCGACATGCTGTTCGAACTGGTCAGCCGGCGCTACCTGCACAAGAGCACCATCGTGACGACCAACAGGCGCTTCGCCGAATGGGGCGAGGTGTTCCCCAACGCCGCCTGCGTGGTATCGCTGGTGGACCGGCTGATGCACCGCGCCGAGGTCGTGCGCATCGAGGGCGAGTCCTACCGCGCCAAGGAGGCCGAGGAGCGCGAGGCGCAGCGCCAGACCGAACGCGCCGTCAAGGCCGCGGCAACGCGATCGCGCAAGCCGGCACGATGAGCGCCGAGCCAACAGCATCGGCATCGGCTTCGTCGACGCCAACGGCACCGCCGGCACCCGCACCGACCTTGCCGCTGCACTGGACGCCTCAGCAGGCGCTCGCGGCATTCGAGTGCCTGCATGCCATGCGCGAGGCGCTGTGGGCCGCCTACGGCCCTGAGGTTCAGCAGGCCTGGCGCGATCAGCTCGTGCCCGATGGCCCGATGCCGGAGTTCGATCCGCACCAGCCCTTCTGATCGACGTGCGTCGATGGAAACGACAACATCGTCGTCACCGAAATCAGCAGGACCTCTGTCGGCGCCCTGCCTTCGTCAGCTCAACCCGCCAATCGCCGCTCGACGCTCAACATAAAACCGCCTCCTCGCCAGCGAATAAAGGCGGATCTACACCGTCACTGACA
>CAYUPF010000337.1:0-3637 GCA_964446545.1 uncultured Rubrivivax sp. | reverse complement strand
CCCGTGTACCCCATAGAACCGAAGCATCTGCAAGAACTGAATCGGGCGCGCTGGGTGGGGGTGGGACCGAACGTGTACTTCCTTGGGCTGACCAGCCTGCTGACGGACATCTCGTCGGAGATGGTGACGTCAATCCTGCCACTCTATTTGGTGCTCACACTCGGTCTGACCCCGCTGCAGTTCGGCTTCGTCGATGGGCTAACACACGCGGTCGTTTCGCTCGCGCGCCTGGGTAGCGGCCTGCTGGCGGACCAATGGCGCAACAACCGCGGGGTCGCTGCGGCTGGCTATGGCTTGTCGGCTCTAAGCCGGGTGCTATTGCTGGCCGCGGGCAACGCCTGGGGGCTGCTATCGAGCGCCATCGTACTGGACCGGTTCGGTAAGGGCATCCGCACGTCACCGCGCGATGCACTCATCTCGCTGAGCAGTGCACCCGAACGTCTGGGGCTGGCGTTTGGTGTGCATCGGGCGCTGGACACGATCGGCGCCCTGCTGGGGCCGTTAGTTGCGTTCGCCATCCTGTCGCTGCTGCCCGGCACATATGACCTGGTCTTCGTGACCAGTTTTTTCTTCGGCCTCGTGGGCCTGGCGACACTGCTGTGCTTCGTGAGGAATGTGTCGATTGATGACTCTTCAGCGCCGACGCGAAGGCCGGCGCGAGCCAGCGCGGCGCGCCTGTTTGCCCAGAAGCCCTTCCGTGCACTTGTGATTGCTGGCTCGGTGCTCGGACTGGTGACCGTGGCAGACTCCTTCTTCTTTCTTATGATCCAGCGAAGACTATCGATGGCGCCTGCATCGTTCCCGCTGCTCTATGTGGCGACCGCACTGGCCTACCTGCTGCTGGCCATCCCGGCCGGCCGGCTCAGTGACCGGATCGGACGCGGGCGCGTCTTCCTGATCGGTCATGCGCTGCTGGTTCTGGGTTGCGTGAACCTGTTGTGGTCTGGCAATGGCGTTGTCGGGCTGCTGTCGTTGGCCTTGCTCGGCGCCTACTACGCTTGCACTGATGGTGTCCTGATGGCTGCGGCCAGCGCCTTCCTACCTGCCGACTTGCGCGCCACAGGATTAGCAACGCTGGCCACGGCGATCGGCCTTGCACGCATGGCCGCCTCATTGATGTTCGGTGCAATCTGGGACGTGCGAAGCGCAGAGTTCGCACTCGGTGTGTTTGCGCTCGGGCTCGCCGTGGCCATGCTGGTGACAGCCAAGCCATTGGCACGACTGGCCCCGGCCGGATGAGCATGGCCGCGCCTCCAAGCTCCGTCGACCCGCAAGCCGGTCGGACTCCTCCAACGCGGCGGCGTGCCATGGTGTATGCCCTGGTCGTGGCTGCCAGTGTCGCGGCCGTGCTCGGTTATGCCGGCTACGTGATTTGGCGAGCGAACGCCGAACTCGCTGCGGCGCAACCGATCGCAGCCGTACCGTTGCAGGCACTTCCCGTCACGATGACGACGCCAGCCACGACCTCAGCGGTGTTGGCCGGCCCGGCCACCGGCACGCAAGCGGCCAACAATGACCCCGTGACCGCGGCGATGCCACGTCCGTATCTGCTGTTCCGCACCACAGCGCTCGGTGACCACTTCGGGCGGATCAGCCTGGCTTACCTCGATGCCCTCGGGGAGCCTCGGTCGGTGGGCCCGCTGAGCTGCGACCGCGTCCACTTTTCGGCGGGCGTCGGCGTCTGCCTGGAGGCTGTGCGCAAGAACGTTACAAGCTACCGTGCTCACATCTTCGACGGCAAATTCAATCTCCGGCACACCGTGCCGCTGCATGGGCCGCCGAGCCGAGCACGGGTGTCCCCCGACGGGCGACTGGCTGCCTTTACAGTCTTCGTCAGCGGGCATTCCTACGACAACCCGGGGTTCAGCACTCGCACCTCGGTGATTGACACTTCCAGCGGTCTGCTGCTGCTGGAAGACCTTGAGGCGGTACCGGTGCTGAAGGATGGTGCGCCCTTCAAGTCGGCGGACTTCAACTATTGGGGCGTCACCTTCGCCCAGGATGGACGCCGCTTCTACGCCACCTTGGGCACCGCCGGCAAGGCATACCTCGTCGAAGGTAACGTCAATACCCGGCAGATGCGGGTCCTGCACAACGATGTCGAATGCCCGTCAATTTCGCCCGACAACACCCGGATCGCATTCAAGCGTCGCGAGGCGATGGACAGCGCGGGGCGGCGGATTTGGCGACTGGTGGTGCTGGAGTTGGGCACGGGCAAGGAAGTCCTGCTCGACAAGGAGACAAGAAACGTCGACGACCAGGTCGAGTGGCTGGACAACCAGGAGATCCTGTACGCCATGCCGAAGTCCGACGCGCAGCCCGGCTCGGATGTCTGGGCCCTGCGCGCCGATTCGACACGACCGCCACAGCTGTTGTTGCGGTCGGCCTTCTCGCCAGCAGTTGCGCGATAGGGGTGCCCCACGGCGTCGCCCTGCGCTGCGCGTTGGTCGGCACCGGCGGTCCAAGTGGGTGCCGATGCACAGTCTCTTGCCGACTGTGGCAATGTGCACGAAATCCAATGTCGCGCCGCCCACATGGGGGGATGCGCGGCTGGGGCATGGGGGATAAAACTGGGCGTGTCCTAACGATTGGCCCCTGGATTGCTTGGTGCTTGTCTTCTCGTACACCCTATCCAGGTTCCCAAATGCCCATCGCCGACAACGTCAAACTCGCGTCGAGCGTCAAGGTCTTCCAACCGTCCCTGGTCAACCTCTACGGTTGCACCGTGGGTGAGGACACGAAGATCGGCGCGTTCGTCGAAATTCAGAAGAACGCGCTCATCGGCGCACGCTGCAAGATCTCGTCGCACACCTTCGTCTGCGAAGGCGTGGTGATCGAGGACGAAGTCTTCGTCGGCCACGGCGTCATGTTCACGAACGACCGCTTTCCGCGCGCCACCAACGCCGACGGCAGCCTGCAGACCGAAGCCGACTGGAAGGTCGAAGTCACGCGCGTCAAACGTGCGGCGTCCATCGGCACCCACGCCACCATCATTTCCGGCGTGACCATCGGCGCCGGCGCCCTGGTCGGCGCCGGTGCGGTGGTGACCAGGGACGTGCCCGACCACGCGATCGTGGCCGGTGTACCCGCGCGAGTGATTGGAAGTACGAAGAAGTAGGCATGAATGCGCAGTGCATTCTGCATTGCCAATGCATTTGTACAAACCTGGATGCTTTGTCCTGTGGAATCCTCGTCTCGTCCAAACCTAGAGAGTCTTAGAACGTGATCAACATTGGTATCGTTGGCTATGGCTATTGGGGCCCTAACCTGGTGCGAAACTTCGCCGAAACGCCAGGGGCCAAGGTTGCAGCCGTGTCCGACCTCGATACGGCCAAATTGGCGTTGGTGCAGCGGCGTTTTCCAGGGGTCAAGACCACGACCGACTTCCGTGAACTGTTGAATGACAGCGGTGTCGACGCCATCGCCATCGCGACACCGGTGCATACGCATTTCGAGCTGGCGCTGGCTGCACTGCACGCAGGCAAGCATGTGTGGCTCGAGAAGCCCATGACCGAAACCTCGGCGCAAGCGAGGCAACTCATCGACGAGGCGCAGAAGCGCAACTTGGTGCTGCTGGTAGACCATACTTTCGTCTACACCGGTTCGGTGATCAAGATGAAAGAGCTCATCGACAGCG
>CAYUPF010000336.1:0-3654 GCA_964446545.1 uncultured Rubrivivax sp. | reverse complement strand
GCGCAACGGCCTTCTTCAAGGCTTCCAGCGTCATCCTCGGCACCACGGCCTGAGCGGATCGAGCCTGGTGCGAAGCGCGCTTGGTCCACGCTGAGGAACAATGCGCTCTGGCAAGCTCGCCAGAGAGGGTCGACGGGATGTGTGCAGATTCCTCCGGCATGCGCGACGTGCGCATGCGCGGTTTCAGCAAACGGGTCGAGGTGGCCGACGCCTGGACATGGCTCGACCGTCATGCAGCAGCGCTGCCCAGCGAGGTGATCGCGGTCGACTCGGCCACCGGGCGCGTGCTTTCGAGCGAAGTGGTTGCCTCGCTCGACGTGCCCGCGTTCGATCGCGCCGCCATGGACGGCTATGCCGTCCACGGGGAAGAGACCACCGGCGCAGGCGAGTACAACCCGCTGGCCTTCCGCGTGGTCGGCCGCGCGCTGCCGGGCCGACCCTTCGAAGGCACCGTGGGCTCGGGCCAGGCCGTGAGCATCATGACCGGCGCGCCGCTGCCCGTGGGTGCCGACGCCGTGGTCCCGGCCGAGTACGTGCGCGAGATTCCTCAGGGCATCGAGGTGGCGATGGCCTTCGGCCCCGGCAAGCATGTCGGGCGCGTCGGCGAAGACATTCGGCGCGGCAGCGCGGTGCTCGGTGCGCTGCGCCGCTTGCGGCCGCAGGACGCGGGCGTGCTCGCGTCGCTCGGACTGGATAACGTCGCCGTGATCCGCCGACCCTGCGTGCGCATCGTCGTCACCGGCAACGAAGTGGTCGCGCCCGGCGCACCGAAGAGCCTGCACGAGATCTACGACGCCAACTCCGCCATGCTGCATGGCCTGGTCGCGCGTGACGGCGGCGTGCTCGAGTCGCATCTGCGCACCGGCGACGATGTGCAGCGCATCCATGAGGCGATGACGGCTCCCGGCGCCGACGTGGTGCTGGTGTCGGGCGGCTCGAGCGTGGGCACCGAGGACCACGCGCCGCGCCTGCTGGCCCAGGCCGGCGAGTTGGCGGTTCACGGCGTGGCGATGCGGCCGTCGAGTCCGGCGGGTTTCGGGCGCATCGGCGATGCGCTGGTCTTCCTTCTGCCTGGCAATCCGGTGTCGTGTCTTTGTGCCTACGACTTCTTCGCCGGCCGGGCGATCCGATTGCTCGGCGGGTTGGGCAGGCAGTGGTCCTATCGATCCGTCCGCGCCGTCGTGGCTCGCAAGATCGTCTCGGCGATCGGCCGGGTGGACTACTGCCGTGTCCGGCTGCGTGATGGCCAGGCCGAGCCACTGGCGCTCAGCGGTGCATCGGTGCTGTCCTCGACGACGCGGGCCGACGGTTTTGTCGTCGTGCCGGCCGAAAGCGAGGGCCATGCGGTCGGCAGCGAGGTCGAGGTTCATCTTTACGACGCGGCGGGCTGAGCGATGGCAGGTCCGGATTCACGCCCATCCGATGCCGCAGCGGCCGACGGCCGCCAGACGCAGTTCCTCACCGTCATCTCGCGCGACGAAGCCACCGAGCGTTTCCGCCGCCACCTGAAGCTGGAGCCGCTCGGGCCCGAGACCGTGCCACTGGCCGACGCGCTGGGCCGGGTGCTAGCCGAAGACGTCATCGCCGCAGTCGACGTGCCGGGCTTCGATCGTTCGAACGTCGACGGCTTCGCGCTGCTGGCCAGCGATACCTTCGGCGCGGCCGAAGAGGCGCCGCGCCGCGTGCGGCTGAACGCCGAACTGCTCACCCCCGGCACGGTGCCTGCGGAGACGGTGGCACCCGGCCGGGCCACGGTCGTCGCCACCGGCGCGATGCTGCCGCGCGGCGCCGACGCGGTCGTGATGGTGGAGCACACCGACATCGAGCAGGCCGACGGCCTGCGCTCGGTCGAGATCAGCCGTGCGGCGACCGCGGGCGAGAACGTCAGCTACGCCGGCACCGACATCGCGCGCGGCGAAACCGTGCTGCGTGCCGGCCAGCAGCTGAGCTCGCGCGAGATCGGCGTGCTGGCCGCCATCGGCGTGGCGCAGGTGTGCGTATGGCGCCGGCCGCGCGTGGCCATCCTCTCGACCGGGGACGAGATCGTTTCGCCGGGCGCACCGCTGCCGCTGGGCGCCATCTACGACTCCAACGCAGCGATCATCGGCGCGGCGGTGGTCGAACTCGGTGGCGAGCCGGTGCACCTGGGCGTGGTGCGCGACGACGAACGCGCGCTGGCCGATGCGCTCGCCACCGCGCTGCAGTACGACGCGGTGCTGCTCTCGGGTGGTACCTCCAAGGGCGCGGGCGACCTGTCGTATCGCGTCGCCAGCTGCCTGGGCGATCCGGGCATCGTGGCGCACGGCGTGGCGCTCAAGCCGGGCAAGCCCATCTGCCTGGCGGTCAGCCACGGCAAGCCGGTGGTCATCCTGCCCGGCTTTCCGACCTCGGCCATCTTCACGTTCCACGAATTCGTCGCACCCGTGCTGCGCGCCTTGGCCGGCCTGCCGCCGCAGCGGCGCCAGCTCGTGACGGCCACGCTGCCGATGCGGGTCAACTCCGAGCGGGGCCGCACGGAATACCTGCTGGTCGGTCTGGTCCACGGCGATGGCGGTCTGCGTGCCTACCCGATGGGCAAGGGCTCCGGGTCGGTCACGACCTTCAGCAACGCCGACGGCTTCGTCACCATCGACCAGCACACCGAAATCGTCGACGCCGGCACCGAGATCGAGGTTCAGTTGCTGGCGCAGCGCCTGGAGCCTGCCGACCTGGTGATCATCGGCAGCCACTGCGTCGGACTCGACGCCCTGGTCGGCGAATTGATCCGCCGCGGCGTCCGGCCCAAGGTGATGTACGTCGGCAGCATGGGCGGGCTCAGGGCCGCGCAACGCGGCGAGTGCGACATCGCCAGCGTGCATTTGATGGACCCGGACACCGGCGAGTACAACCACCCGCTGCTGACCGAGGGGTTGACGCTGCTGCCGGGCTACCGCCGCATGCAGGGCCTGGTGTTCCGCAACGGCGATGCGCGCTTCGCGGGCCACGATGCCGCGGCTGCGGTGGCCGCGGCGCTGGCCGATCCGCAGTGCACGATGGTCAACCGCAACGCCGGCAGCGGCACGCGCGTGCTCATCGACAAACTGCTCGGCAGCCGCAGGCCGCCGGGCCATGGCGTACAGACCAAATCGCACAACGCGGTGGCTGCCGCGGTGAGCCAGGGTCGCGCCGATTGGGGCGTCGCGATCGACACCGTTGCGCACCAGTACGGCCTGGGCTTCATCGCGCTGCTCGAAGAGCACTATGACTTCATCGTGCCCCTAGACAGGCTCGAGCGTCCAGCCGTACAAGCGTTTCGCGAACTGCTGGCCGACTCGAGCGTCCGGCAGCGGCTGGCTCGGCTGGGGTTCCTTCTGTAGAGAGGAGACGCCGTCGCGCGGCGGCGGCGCTATTCCGGCAACGGCAGCGCCGTCGTGCACTTCAGCTCGTCCAGGCAGATGCTGGAGCGCACGCTGTTCACGCCGGGCAGGCGCATCAGCTTTTCCATCAGGAAGGTCGACAGCGACTTCAGGTCGCGCGCCACCACCTTGATGACGTAGTCGAAGTCGCCGGTCACCGAATAACACTCCAGGATCTCGGGCAGGTCGACGATCACGTCGGTGAACTTCTTCAGGTCGCGGATGTGGCCCTTTTCCATGGCCACGTCGATGAAGGCGA
>CAYUPF010000335.1:0-3661 GCA_964446545.1 uncultured Rubrivivax sp. | reverse complement strand
CGATGTTGTTGGCCTTGGCGAAGATCGGGAAGGCCTTGCGCCCGGCGTCGAACACCGGCGCGCCCAGCTTCTTGCCGTTCAGGTCGGCGGGGGTCTTGATGCCGCTCTTCTTCAGCGCCATCGCCGCGGCCGGCGTGTTGTTGTAGACCATCATCACCGCCACCGGCTTGTTCGGCGCGGTCGGGTTGTTGGCATGGAACTCCATCAGCGCCGCCAGGTCGGCGAAGCCCATGTCGTAGCTGCCCGAGGCCACGCGCGTGACCGTGCCGCCCGAGCCGTTGCCGGCATCGACCACCACGTTCAGGCCTTCGGCCTTGAAGTAGCCCTTGGCCACCGGCACCAGGAACAGCGCTGCCGGGCCTTCGAAGCGCCAGTCGAGCTGGAACTTGATGGTCGTTTCCTGCGCGTGCGCGGCGGGCACTGCGAAGGTGCTCAGCGCGGCGGCCAGGGCCGCCAGGCCGCGGCGTCGGGTGAGGGACAGGAATTGCATCGTGACTCCAGGGGTGATGGGTGGGTGCTGCCGGAACTGCAAATTCTGTGCGCGGCAGCTGCAGCACGGGAATCGGGTCAAGCACTCATGTGGTGCGAGCTTCAGTTCAGCAGGTCGAACAAGGTGCGTGCCACCACCTTCGTGGCGCGCCGCAGGTCTTCCAGCTCGATGTGTTCATCCGAGCGCTTGGCATTGCTTTGCAGCACCGTGCGCGGCCCGCAGCCGTACAACGCCGCCGGGATGCCCTGTTCGCAGTACAGCCGCGCGTCGGTGTACAGCGGCGTGCCCGAGGCCGTGATCGGCTCGCCGAAGATGGCGCTGGCATGGTGGCACAGCGCGTCGACCAGCGGCTTGTTGCCGGGCAGCGGCTTCAGGCCGTTGGCCAGCAGGATGCGCTTGATCTCCACACGGATGCCGGGCGAGCCGGCCACCGCGTCGGCGATCAGCTGCCGCAGGCTCGCTTCCACCTCGGCCGGGTTCTCCTCGGGGATCATGCGCCGGTCCAGCTTGAGCAGCACCTTGCCGGGCACCACGTTGGTGTTGGTGCCGCCTTCGATGGTGCCGACATTCAGGTAGGGGTGGGTGATGCCGGGCACCGCGCTGCTCAGCTGCTTGTACAAGGTGTTCTGCTGGTACAGCGCGTCGAGGATCCGGGTCGCCGCCTGCAGCGCGTCCACCGCGGTGTCGGGCACCGCCGCATGGCCCATCTTGCCGTGCACGGTGACTTCCATCTGCAGGCAGCCGTTGTGCGCGGTCACCACCTGGTAGCTGAAGGCCGCGGCCAGCAGCAGGTCGGGCTTGGTCAGCGCGTTCTTCAGCAGCCAGCCCGGGCCGAGCTCGCCGCCGAATTCCTCGTCGTAGGTGAAGTGCAGCTCCACGTTGCCCTTCAGCGGCGCCTTCAGCGATTCGAGTGCACGCACCGCGAAGGTGTAGGTGGAGAAGTCGCACTTGCTCACCGCCGAGGCACGGCCGTAGAGCTTGCCGTCCACCACCTCGCCGCCGTAGGGGTCGTGCGTCCAGCCTTCGCCGGGCGGCACCACGTCGCCGTGCGCGTTGAGCGCGATGGTCCTGCCCGGGCCATAGGGCCGGCGCACGATCAGGTTGGTGATCGACTGCAGCCCGTAGTCCTTGACCACCTGGGCCGGCACCGCGTGTTTTTCGGCCTGGAAGCCGAAGCCCTGCAGCAGTTCGGCCGTGCGCTCGGCATGCGGCGCGTTGTTGCCCGGCGGCGTGTCGGTGGGCACGCGCACCAATTGCTGCAGGAACTTGATCTGCTCGTCGAAATGCGCGTCGACCCAGGCGTCGAGGGCTTGATACTGCGATTGGGTCATGGCTTTTCCGTGGACAGGTTCTGCAGCAGGTTCTGGAAGGCACGCACGCAAAGATCGGTGTCGTCGTTGGTGATGCCTTCCAGCGGGTTGTGGCTGATACCGGCGTTCAGCCCGCGTTGGAACAGCATCGCCTGCGGCATGATTTCGTGCAGCTTCATCGCGTCGTGGCCGGCCCCGCTGGGCATGTGGAACAGCGGCAGGCCCAAGGCTTCGACTGCGCGCTCCCAGCGCTGCATCCAGGCCGGGTCGCTGGGCGCGGCCGCGGCGCGGATGGTTTCTTCCAGCTTGAAATGCAGGCCGCGCCGTTCGCAGATGCGTGCTGCTTCGGCGCGCACGTCGGCGATGCAGGCGTCGCGCACTTCGTTGGTGGTGGCGCGGATGTCCAGGCTGAACTTGCAGCGGCCAGGCACCACGTTGATCGAGCCGTTGGGCACTTCCAGCATGCCCATCGTCGCCACCAGGTCGGGCACGCTGCCGCCGCGCCTTTCCAGATACAGCGCGAGTTCTGCCGTGGCGGTGGCGGCGTCGCGGCGGCGGTCCATCGGCGTGGTGCCGGCATGGCTGGCCATGCCGATGATCTCGCCCAGGAAGCGCGCATTGCCGTTGATCGAGGTGACGATGCCCAGCGGCAGGTCCATCTCGTTCAGCACCGGGCCCTGCTCGATGTGCACCTCGACGAAGCCCAGGTACTTGGCGGCGTCGCGCTGCAGCTTGGGGATGTCGGCGATGCACAGGCCGGCGTGTTCCATCGCCTGGCGCATGCCGATGCCGTCGGCGTCCTTCTGCTCGAGCCAGGTGTCGTCGAAATGCCCGGTCAGTGCGCCCGAACCCAGGAACACCGCCTTGTAGCGCTGGCCTTCCTCCTCGGCGAAGCCCACCACCTCGATGCCGAAGGGCAGCCGTCTGCCGGCGCGGTGCAGCTCGCGCACGCAGGCCATCGGCACGAAGATGCCCAGCCGCCCGTCGTACTTGCCGCCGTTGCGCACGGTGTCGTAGTGCGATCCGGTGAGCAGCCGCTTCGCATGGCGGTCGCTGCCGTGGTAGACGCCGACGACGTTGCCGACGGCGTCGATCTCCACCTCGTCGAAGCCGCAGTCGGCGCGCATCCAGTGCGCCAGGCGCTGCGCGCAGGCGCGGTGCGCGTCGGTCAGGTAGGTGACGGTGAGTTCGCCGCGCTCGGCATAACCGGGGTCGCTGTGCTGCGCCAGACGTTCGGCCCAGTCCCACACCCGATTGCCGAGTTCGGGCACGTGGCCGAACTTGTCGTCCAGCCGGATCTCGGCGATGCGGTGGATGTTGCGCAGGCTCTCGGCGCGCTCGTAGTCAGGGTGATTGTCCAGCCGGCGCTCGAAGGTGGCGATGATCTCGAACCTGTTCAGCCCGGTGCCGCGCGGCCCGCGCACCGCCAGGATGAAGGGGAAGCCGAACTTGGCGTTGTAGTCGGCGTTGAGCTGCTGGATCTTGGCGAACTCTTCCGGCGTGCAGTCGGCCAGCCCGGCCTTGCCCTGTTCGTGGGTGGATTCGGCGGTGAGCGTCTTGCTGACCATCGCCTTGCCGGCGAGTTCGGGGTGGGCGCGGATCAGCGTCAGCTGTGCCGCGGCGTCGGCCTCGCGCAGCACCTGCACCAGCGCCAGCTTCAGCTGCGCCAGGCTGGCGAAGGGTCGTTTGAGCCACGCGGCCTCGGCCACCCAGGGCGAATGTTCGTAGGTGCCGTCCAGCAGCGCCGTGAATTCGGCCTGCGACGCGGCATTCAGCTGCTGCAGTGTGAGGGTCATTTCAGTGGCTCCACGGAATCATGTGCGACTTCTGATGCCTGCAACGATGCGTTGCTTTCGGCGCA
>CAYUPF010000334.1:0-3688 GCA_964446545.1 uncultured Rubrivivax sp. | reverse complement strand
GCTGCTCGACCGGCTGGGCGAGGTGCGCGAGTTCGTCGCCAACGAGTTCGACGCGCTGCTGCACGACGGCCAGGCGCCGCCCGCTGCAGGCCGCAACGGCTGCAGCAAGTGCGGCAGTGCGCCGCTGCCGGTAGACAGCGAAGAGCTGCTGGAGCAGTTGCCGGCCGAACTGGCCGAGCGCGTGCGCCAGTGGGTGCGCCAGCCGCGCGTGGCCTCGCTGCGCGACGAGAGCAAGCTGCGCCTGGGCCGGCTGGTCAAGCGCGCCGCCGCCTGCGTGGCCGATGGGCGTTGCAACGTCCACGCGGTGCTGCGCTTCGTCGACTGGCTCGAACCGCTGCTGCGCCGCGAGAGTTACCTGGCGCTGCTGGTCGAGCGCCCGGCGGTGCAGGACCGGCTGCTGCGTCTGCTGGGCATGGCGCGCTGGCCGATGCAGTACCTGATGCGCCACCCCGGCGTGATCGACGAGCTGGCCGACGAGCGGCTGCGCAAGGGCCGCTTCGACCCCGCGCTGTTCGTCGCCGACCTGCAGTCACGCCACGAGGCCTGGGCGCGCTCGGGCCAGGCCAACGAGGAATGGCTGCTCGACACGCTGCGCCATGCGCACCATGCCGAGCTGTTCCGCACGCTGGTGCGCGACGTCGAGCGCGAGCTGACGGTGGAGCAGGTGGCCGACGACCTGTCGGCGCTGGCCGATGCAGTGGTGGACACCACCTTGCGCTGGGCCTGGGCGCTGCTCAAGCAGCGCCATCGCGAGGCGCCGCACTTTGCCGTCATCGCCTACGGCAAGCTCGGCGGCAAGGAGCTGGGCTACGGCAGCGACCTCGACGTGGTCTTCCTCTACGACGACAGCGACGAGGACGACAAGGACCGCGCGCAGGAGGTCTACGGCGCCTATGTACGCAAGCTGATCACCTGGCTGACCTTGCGCACCGCGGCCGGCGAGTTGTTCGACATCGACACCGCGCTGCGCCCCAACGGCGGCTCGGGCTTGCTGGTGACCTCGATCGAGGCCTTCGAGCGCTACCAGCTCGGCCGCGGCAGCAACACCGCCTGGACCTGGGAGCACCAGGCCATCACGCGCGCGCGCTTCTGCGCTGGCGCGAGCGACCTGGCCGGCCGCTTCGAGAGTGTGCGGCGCGGCGTGCTCACCGCGCCGCGCGACGCCGACGCGCTGCGCGAGGAGATCCGCGCGATGCGCGAGAAGGTGCGCGCCGCGCATCCGGTCAAGGCCGCCCGCTTCGACGTCAAGCACAGCCCCGGCGGCATGATGGACGTGGAGTTTGCGGTGCAGTACCTGGTGCTGGCCCAGGGCGCCGTGCAGCCGGGGCTGCTCGACAACGTCGGCAACATCGCGCTGCTGCAGCGCGCCGAGGAGGGCGGCCTGCTCGGCGCCGGCATCGGCCACGCCGCGGCCGATGCCTACCGCGAGCTGCGCCGCGTGCAGCACTTGGCGCGGCTGGACGAGCAGCCCACCCACTTCGAGCCCGAGACGCTGGCGGCACAGAGCGCGGCTGTGCTGGCGCTGTGGCACGCCGTCTTTGGCTGACTCACGCCGCCGGCCCGCCGCGCTGTGGCTGCTGATTTCGGCCGCGCTGGGCCTTGGCTCGGTGCTGGTCTGGTGGGCCGATCGCAGCCTGCTCGACTGGCAGCCGCAACGCGCCTGGCCCGACGCCTGGCGCTGGTGGAGCGCAGCGCTGGTGCACTTCACGCCCACGCACCTGGGCGCCAACCTGCTGGCCACCGCGCTGGTGGCCGCCTACGGCTGGGCCGCGCGCGTGCCCGGCGTGGTGGCGCTGGCCTGGGTGGCGTCATGGCCCTTCACCCACCTGGCGCTGCTGGCCAAGCCCGAGCTGGCGCACTACGGCGGCCTGTCCGGCATCCTGCACGCTGGCGTGGCTGCGACCACGCTGTGGCTGGTGATGCGCGGCGACGGCGCACAGCGGACCATCGGCTGGCTGATGCTGCTCGGTCAGAGCGTCAAGCTGCTGGTCGAGGAACCCTGGGGCGCCGCCATCCAGGCACCCAGCGAGCTGGACGTGGCGGTGGCGCCGCTGGCCCATGCCAGCGGCTCGATCGCCGGTGCACTGCTCACCGTGCTGGCGCTGCGGCTGACGCGCCGGCCGCCTGCTTGAAGATGCTCGCCGCGGCCGGCATCGACTGAAAGACCTTCGTCAAGCTCGTCGGCGAGCGGCCCAGCGCACACACAGTGTGTGGTGGCGGACCGAGCCTGGTCGCGGAAGCGACGAAGGCCTGATCAGCCCGTCTGCGGCTGCGCCGCGGCCAGCGCCACGCGGGCGCTGACTTCCTTGCGGTAGCGGTTCAGCTCCTGCACGCTGGCGAAGCTGCGTTCCAGCAGCAGGCTCAGGTTGTGCAGGATGCGATCGACGACCTTGGTCTCCCACACGGCGTCGAACTGGATCTGCTTGTCCAGCCAATGCTCGAGCCAGGCCGGGTCGGGCAGGCGGCTCTGGATGGTGTCGCGCGGGAACAGCTTCGCGTTGACATGCAGGTTGGTCGGGTGCAGTGCCTGCGCGGTGCGCCGCGCGCTGGCCATCAGCACGCCGACCTTGGCGAAGGCGGCACGCGCCTCGTCGCCGAAGCGCTGCAGCGCGCGCTTCATGTAGCGCAGGTAGGCGCCGCCGTGACGCGCCTCGTCCTTGGCCAGGGTTTCGTAGATGTGGCGGATGACCGGCTCGCTGTGCCATTCGGCGGCGCGGCGGTACCAGTGGTTGAGGCGGATCTCGCCGCAGAAATGCAGCATCAGCGTCTCC
The DNA here is from genome assembly GCA_964446545.1 of uncultured Rubrivivax sp. Classification (GTDB taxonomy): domain Bacteria; phylum Pseudomonadota; class Gammaproteobacteria; order Burkholderiales; family Burkholderiaceae_C; genus Rubrivivax. The sequence continues at coordinate 917 of CAYUPF010000334.1, read as the reverse complement.
AGCGCCGGCGCCGGGTCGAACTCGAAGCGCACCTCGTGCAGTTCTTCCTCGGTGGGCACCAGCTCGGGGCGGAAGCGGCGCAGGTATTCCATCAGCACCAGCGAATGTTTCTGCTCCTCGAAGAACCACACGCTCATGAAGGCCGAGAAGTCGCTGTCGCCGCGGTTGTCGCGCAGGAACATCTCGGTGGCCGGCAGCGCCGCCCACTCGGTGATGGCATTCATCTTGATGGTCTGCGCCTGCTCGTCGCTCAGGCGCGACGCGTCGAAACGCTCCCACGGGATGTCGGTGTCCATGCTCCAGCGCACGGCCTCGAGCTGCTTGAAAAGTTCGGGATAGAGCATCGTCGGTCCTGGCGCCAGTTGCCGCATTCTATGGACTAATGCCGGATCCCCGGCGATGAATGACGGCCGCAGCCCGTCGTCGGCTGCGCAGGCTACCGCTGGCCTTCGGTCAGCGAATGCACCTGGAACTGGCCGGACTTGTCGACCAGCCAGATTTCCACGAACCTGACGCGCCCATGCGCGCCGGCGGCGGCAGCGGCGAGGCGCGACGGATCAGCGACACCACCCAGGGCGTGACCTCGCGCGCCGCGGCCGGCTGGCGCAGCACGCGCACCTTCAGCACCCTGCCGCGGGCATCGAGCTCGGTCTCGGTGACCACGATGGCATAGACCAGCGCCGGCACCTTGCCCTTCAGAATCCGTGATGGATAAGCGGCGTAGATGTGCCGAGCCGCATCCACGCGGTACGCCTTCTCGTTCGGCGCCCCGGAGGGTTGCAGCACAGCCACCTTGAGCGGCTGTGGCGGTCGCGCGAACTGGGCCTGCGCCGACAGGCCGGCCAGCGCCAAGGCCGCCAGCAGCACGAAGCGGCACCCTCTCGGAGTCAGCTTTGGCGAAGACATGCCGAAGCCTA
>CAYUPF010000333.1:0-3711 GCA_964446545.1 uncultured Rubrivivax sp. | reverse complement strand
CTGCCGCCGCTGTCGCTGTACGTGCACCTGCCGTGGTGCCTGAAGAAGTGCCCGTACTGCGACTTCAACTCCCATGAAGCCAAGGGGGAAGCTCCCGAGGCCCGCTACCTGGACGCGCTGCGCGCCGACCTGGAAGCGGCGCTGCCGCTGGTGTGGGGTCGGCCGGTGATCAGCGTGTTCATCGGCGGCGGCACGCCCAGCCTGTTTTCGCCGGACAGCATCGAGCGGCTGCTGGCCGACATCCGCGCGCGGCTGCCGCTGGTGCCCGGCTGCGAGATCACGCTCGAGGCCAACCCCGGCACCTTCGAGCGCGAGCGCTTTCGCGCCTTCCGCGCCGCCGGCGTGACGCGGCTGTCCATTGGCGTGCAGAGCTTTCACGACGACAGCCTGCGTGCCATCGGCCGCGTGCACGACGCCGCCCAGGCGCGCGCCGCGGTGGCGGAAGCGGCGCAAGCCTTCGACAGCTTCAACATCGACCTGATGTATGCGCTGCCGGGGCAGACGATGGCGCTGCTGCACGCCGACCTGGACACGGCGCTGGCCTTCGCGCCGCCGCACCTGTCGGTCTACCACCTGACGCTGGAACCGAACACCTTCTTCGCCACGCACCCGCCGCCGCTGCCCGACGAGGACCTGGCGGCGCAGATGCTCGACCACCTGGTCGAACGCTGCGGCGCCGCCGGGCTGCAGCGCTACGAGGTTTCGGCCTTTGCGCGCGACGGCTACCGCTGCCAGCACAACCTGAACTACTGGCATTTCGGCGACTACTTGGGGCTGGGCGCCGGCGCGCACGGCAAGCTGAGCTTTCCGCACCGCGTGCTGCGCCAGCAGCGCTGGCGCGAGCCGGCGCGCTACATGGCGCAGGCGCTGGCCGGCCGGGCGCTGTCGCAGGACGAGGAAGTGCCCCGCGCCGAGCTGCCCTTCGAGTTCATGCTCAATGCGCTGCGCCTGCGCGACGGCGTGCCGCTGGCGCTGTTCGGTGAGCGCACCGGGTTGCCCGTATCGGCCATCGCCGCTGCGCTGCGCCAGGCGCAGCAGCGCGGCCTGCTGCACGATGAGCTGCAGATCTTGCGGCCCACCGAGCGCGGTTTCGACTTTCTCTCGGACCTGCAGTCGCTGTTCCTGCCGCAGCGTGCATCGGGTCGCTGAACAGCGCCGCGTCGCGTGATCGTCGCGGCCGTTGCGCTGCTAGACTCGGCGCCCGATCGACCCTAGCGCAGCCTTTTCCAAGGCCCCCGTGGCACGTTCCCAGCCCGCATCCCGACCTGCGACGCCCGCCTTGCAGCTCGACCTGGCGTTGCAGCTGCTGCGCCAGGCGGGCCATGCGCTGCCCGAGGGCAAGCCCGGCAGCGAGGCCTGGCTGCAATCGCTGATCGATTCGCTGGTGGACATGTCCAGCCGCGACGCACTCACCGGGCTGGCCAACCGCCGCAGCTTCGAGTTGGCGCTGGCCCGCGAGATCGACCGCGTGGCGCGCGCCGGCGAGCCGGCGCTGCTGCTGGCGCTGGACATCGACCACTTCAAGCAGGTCAACGACACGCACGGCCATGCCAGCGGCGACCTGGTGCTCAAGGCCGTGGCCAAGGCGCTGCTCGAATGCGTGCGGCCGATGGACATGGTGGCGCGCGTCGGCGGCGAGGAATTCGCCATCGTCATGCCCAACTGCGCGCCGGCCTTCGGCGAGGCGGTGGCCGAGCGCGTGCGCCGCCGCGTCGAGGACATGCCGGTGAGCATCGGGCTGTCGCAGCAGATCCATGTGAGTGTGAGCATCGGCGGCGCCTTCGCGCCGCAATGGGTACGCTCGTCGTCGGCGCTGTGGATCGAGCGTGCCGACGTGCAGCTGTACCGCGCCAAGGCGCAGGGCCGCAACTGTGTGTGCCTGGAGCCGTCGGCGGTGTCGGTGGTCAGCGCCGAGGAGAAGGCGTTGCTGTTTGGAATCTCGCAGTTTCAGGACATCGAATGAGCGCAGCGCCGAGCAAGGCCCGCAAGCACCCACCAGCGGCCCGCGCACGCATCACTGCCGTCACCAGCGGCAAGGGCGGCGTGGGCAAGACCTTCGTCAGCTGCAACCTGGCCGCGGCGCTGGCGCGCCAGGGCCGGCGCGTGCTGGTGCTCGATGCCGACTTGGGCCTGGCCAACCTGGACGTGATGCTGAACCTGGCGCCGAAGATCACGCTGCACGACGTGTTCACCGGCAAGAGCTCGCTGGAAGACGCCATCCTGCCGGCGCCGGGCGGCTTCTCGGCGCTGCTGGCCGGCTCGGGCATGGTCGAGTACTCGCGCATGACGCCCGAGGTGCGCGACCAGCTGCTCAAGGTCATCGACACGGTGGCGCCGCGCTACGACCATGTCATCCTGGATACTGGCGCCGGCATTTCCGACGTGGTGCTGTACGCGGTGTCGCTGGCCGACCAGGTGCTGGTGGTGGTGACGCCGGAGCCGACCTCGATGACCGACGCCTATGCCACCATCAAGGTGCTGGCCTCGACGCAGTCGCGCGTGCAGGTGCAGTTGGTGGTCAACCAGACGCGGCGCCATGGCGAAGGCCGCGCCGTATGCCTGCAGCTGCAACAGGTGGTGGACCGCTTCGTCAACCCCGGCCTGGCCACGCCGGTGCGGCTGGACCTGCTGGGCCAGGTGCCGCTGGACATCGCGGTGCGCGACTCGGTGCTGCGCCGCCAGCTGCTGATGGAATCGCTGCCCGGCTCGCCCGCGGCGCTGGCGGTGGCGGCGGTGGCGACGCGATTGCTCGATTGACCTGGACTGATCAGCGCGGCGCGTGGCGCCGCTCCAGCAGCACCACCAGGGCGCCGGCGCCGCCTTGCGCGCGCGTGGCCTGCGTGAAGGCGATGACCTCGGCGCACTGCGCCAGCCAGCGCTGCACCTTGCCCTTGAGCACCGGCTCGCCGCCGGGCGAGCCCAGCCCCTTGCCGTGCACCACGCGCACGCAGCGCTGGCTGCGCTGCAGCGCCTGGCGTACGAAGGCGGCGAGCTGCTCGCGTGCCTCGTCGCGGCGCAGGCCGTGCAGGTCGATCTGCGCCTGGATCGCCCACTGGCCGCGCCGCAGCCGCGCCACCACGTCGGCGCTCAGGCCCGGGCGCCTGAAGCTCAGGCCGTCGTCGGTGAGCAGCAGCGACTCGACGTCGACCTCGTCGGACAGCGCCTCGCGCAAGGCCGCGCGCTCGTCGGCTTCGCGCTGGCGCGGCAGCGGCTCGGGGCGTGGCGCATGGCCGTGCACGCGGCGCGCATCTGCCAGCGGCTGCACCGGCCCGACGGCGCGGGCGAAGGCGCTGCGCGCCAGCTCCTGCCGCTGGCGCTCGGCCTGTTCGGCAGCACGTGCGCGCGCGGCTTCGGCCTCGCTACGGCGCAAGGCCTCGCGCAGCGCGCTCAGGTCCTGCAGGCTGCGCACCTTCACAGCAGCCCGCGCTCGGCGAAGGACACGACGCTGCCCTGGCCGACCACCAGATGGTCGAGCACGCGCACGTCCACCAGCTGCAGCGCGCTCTTCAGCGTCTGCGTCAGAACCTCGTCGGCGCGCGAGGGTTCGGCCACGCCGGAGGGGTGGTTGTGCGCCAGGATCACCGCGCCGGCATTCAGCTGCAGCGCGCGCCTGACCACCTCGCGCGGGTAGACGCTGGTCTGCGTCAGCGTGCCGTGGAACATCTCTTCCAGCGTCAGCAGCCGGTGCTGGCCGTCGAGGAACAGCACCGC
>CAYUPF010000332.1:0-3716 GCA_964446545.1 uncultured Rubrivivax sp. | reverse complement strand
TCCGGCGGGATCTTCTTGTTCAGCTTGACGTAGGCGTCGAACTGCTGCGTCACGGCACGGCGCAGCGCCTCGATCTCGGGCGAGGCGTCGGCCGACGGCTGGATGGGCTCGACCTCGGCCAAAAAATGTTCGCCGTTGTCGGAGATGAGCTTGGTGTTGGCGCGCTGGATGCCTTCGACCAGCACCTTCACCGTGCCGTCGGGCAGCTTCAGCATCTGCAGGATGCTGGAGACGCAGCCCACCTCGAACATGTCGTCGGACTTGGGCTCGTCCTTGCCGGCGGCTTTCTGTGCCACCAGCATGATCTGGCGGCCGGCTTCCATGGCGGCTTCGAGCGCCTTGATCGACTTGGGCCGCCCCACGAACAGTGGAATGACCATGTGCGGAAACACGACCACATCGCGCAGCGGCAGCAGCGGCAAGGTGATCGGATCGCTCGGAAGTATCGGATGTCCGGACATTGGAACCTCACTTTCTCAGACCGACTTGGGGCCCGAGGCGAAAAATGCAAGATGTGCGCCGCCCGCGGCGGCCGCCGGCTCAGGCACTGGCCTTGGTCTTGGCCGGTTCCCTATACACCAGCAGGGGCTTGCTGCCCTCTTCGACGATGTGCTCGTCGACCACGACCTTGGCCACGCCGTCGAGGCTGGGCAGGTCGAACATGGTGTCGATCAGCGCCAGTTCCAGGATCGAGCGCAGGCCGCGCGCGCCGGTCTTGCGCGCCAGCGCCTTGCGCGCGATGGCCGACAGCGCCGACGGGCGGATCTCCAGTTCCACGCCGTCCATCATGAACAGCTTCTGGTACTGCTTGAGCAGCGCGTTGCGCGGCTCGGTCAGGATCTGCACCATCGCCTCTTCGGTCAGTTCCCCCAGCGTGGCGACCACCGGCAGCCGACCCACCAACTCCGGGATCAGACCGAACTTGATCAGGTCCTCGGGTTCCACCTCGCGGAACAGGTCGGAGACCTTCTTCTCGCTCTTGCTGTGCACGGTGGCGGCGAAACCGATGCCGGATTTTTCGGTGCGGTTCTGGATGACCTTCTCCAGCCCGTCGAAGGCACCGCCGCAGATGAACAGGATGTTGGTCGTGTCGATCTGCAGGAAGTCCTGGTTCGGGTGCTTGCGCCCGCCCTGCGGCGGTACGCTGGCCATGGTGCCCTCGATCAGCTTCAGCAGCGCCTGCTGCACGCCCTCGCCCGACACGTCGCGCGTGATCGAGGGGTTGTCGGACTTGCGGCTGATCTTGTCGATCTCGTCGATGTAGACGATGCCGCGCTGCGCCCGGTCGACGTCGTAGTTGCAGTTCTGCAGCAGCTTCTGGATGATGTTCTCGACGTCCTCGCCGACGTAGCCGGCTTCGGTCAGCGTGGTCGCGTCGGCGATGACGAAAGGCACGTTCAGCAGCTTGGCGAGCGTCTGCGCCAGCAGCGTCTTGCCCGAACCGGTGGGGCCGATGAGCAGGATGTTGCTCTTGGTGAGTTCGACTTCGTCCTTCGAGCCACCCGCATGTTTCAGGCGCTTGTAGTGGTTGTAGACCGCCACCGACAGCGTGCGCTTGGCCACTTCCTGGCCGATGACGTAGCCGTCCAGGCTGTGCTTGATCTCGCTGGGCACCGGCAGGTCCGACTTGGCCGACTTGGCGAGCGCGCCTTCGGCCGGCACTTCGTCACGGATGATGTCGTTGCACAGCTCGATGCATTCGTCGCAGATGAACACCGACGGCCCGGCAATGAGCTTTTTCACCTCGTGCTGGCTCTTGCCGCAAAAGGAGCAGTACAGGACTTTCTCGCCGGAGGCGCCCTTCTTGTCGGCCATGGGTGTGCTTAAGCTGGGGGTGCCGCAGAGTCAACGCCGAAGATCATAGTGCATGCGCGCGCCGCGCACCTCCTGCGAAATGGGGTCGTTTCCGGGTGCTGCTGCGGCTTTGTCCTGCCATCAGCCGCGGCGCTCGATCACCTTGTCGATCAGCCCGTAGTCCAGCGCCTCGGTGGGCGACATCCAGCGGTCGCGCTCCATGTCGGCGGTGATGCGCTCCAGCGGCTGGCCGGTGCGCTCGGCATAGATGCGATTGAGCTGCTCGCGCGTCTTCAGGATCTCGCGCGCCTGGATCTCGATGTCGGTGGCCTGGCCCTGCGCGCCGCCCGAGGGCTGGTGCATCATGATGCGCGAGTTGGGCAGCGCATTGCGCTTGCCCTTGGCACCGGCCATCAGCAGGAACGAGCCCATGCTCGCCGCCATGCCCATGCACAGCGTCGACACGTCGGGCTTGATGAACTGCATGGTGTCGAAGATCGACAAGCCGGCGCTGACGCTGCCGCCCGGCGAGTTGATGTACAGCGAGATGTCCTTGTCCGGGTTCTCGCTTTCCAGGAACAGCAGCTGCGCGACCACCAGGTTGGCGCTGTGGTCATTGACCGGGCCGACCAGGAAGATCACGCGCTCGCGCAGCAGGCGGCTGTAGATGTCGTAGGCCCGTTCGCCGCGCCCCGATTGTTCGATGACGATGGGCACCATGCCCAGGCCGACGGTGTCAGCAACGCTCATGAAAGTCCTCGCGGGAGTTCAGCTTCGATGAACCATTATGGATGGCCGGGCTCAGCCGTTCATCAGCTCGTCGAAAGCCAGCGTCTTGGGTGTGACCTTGGCGTGCGACAGCACGAAGTCGGTGACATTCTTCTCGATCACCAGCGCCTCGACCTCGGCCATGCGGTTGCGGTCGCTCAGGTACCAGCGCATCACCTCGGCCGGCTTTTCGTAGCTCTGGCTCATCTCCTCGATGTGCGCCTGCAGCTGCTCCGGCTTGGCCTGCAGGTTGTTGGCGCGCACCAGCTCGGCCACCACCAGGCCCAGGCGCACGCGGCGCTCGGCCTGGTTCTGGAACAGGTCCTGCGGCAGCGGTGCGGTCTCGGCATCCTTGATGCCGCGCTTCTTCAGGTCCTCGCGCGCCGATGCGATCAGACGCTCGAGTTCGTTGCCGACCAGCGCCTTCGGCAGATCGAGCTGCGACGCGGCGATCAGCGCGTCCATCACCGCCGCCTTGTTGCGCGCCAGCACGCGCATGCGCACCTCGCGCTCGAGGTTGTTCTTCACGCTGTCGCGCAGGCCCTGCACGCTGGCATCGCCGATGCCCAGCGCCTTGGCGAAGGCCTCGTCCACCTCGGGCAGCTTCTGCGCTTCGATCTTGGTGACGCTGACGCGGAAGTCGGCTTCCTTGCCGGCCACGTCCTGGCCGTGGTAGTCGGCCGGGAACTGCAGCGCGAAGGTCTTGGACTCGCCCACCTTCATGCCGCGCACGGCCTTGTCGAACTGCTCCAGCATCTGGCCTTCGCCGATGATGAACTGGAAGGCTTCGGCCTTGCCGCCGGCGAAGGTCTCGCCGTCGATCTTGCCTTCGAAGTCGATGGTGACGCGGTCGGTCTCCTCGGCGCCTTCACCCGCCGGGCGTTGCGCAAAGGTGCGACGCTGCTTGCGCAGGATGTCGACCGTGCGATCGATGGCCTCTTCGGTGACCTCGGCGCTGGCCGATTCGACCTCGGCCGCCGACAGATCGCCGATCTGCACCTCGGGGTAGACCTCGAAGGTGGCGTCGAAGGCGATCTGGCCTTCGGGCGCGCCGTCCTTCTGCTCGATGCGCGGCGCGCCGGCCACGCGCAGCTTGGCTTCGCCGGCGGCGTCGCTGAAGGCGCGGCCGACATGGTCGTTCATGACCTCGTAGT
>CAYUPF010000331.1:0-3724 GCA_964446545.1 uncultured Rubrivivax sp. | reverse complement strand
CGCGTCAGCATTGGCTTTGCGGCCTGCTGGCATCAAATGAACCGGACACTACTGAGGCAGCGCGACGATGCGAAGTTGTCATCCCCAAATCGACGGAACGAAACAGGGTGCGAGCCGGCCGGAGTCCTTGATCGCACTCACGCACTCAGGGATACTGCAACGGCGCAGCATCGCTGCGCGCAGGAAGTGCCCTGCATACAGACGAGGAGCGAACACATGCAATCCAACTGGTTGTGGCCGATCTGTTTACTGTGTGTCGGCTGTCAGACGGGCCCCAAATCGTTCACTGCTCAGCAGATCAAGGACGCGACATCGCCTCTTGCAACGACCCTTTGCGAAGGGTCGGCCGAGGGCAGCAACCGCAATCACTGCGTCATTCTCGTGGCCGTCGAGGAATCAGCGTCAGGATGCCGGGTGCGGGTTGTCGCCAAGCAGGACAGCGTGGTCTTCGAGCGCTTCGTGCGTGACAGACTGATCGTCTGGCAGCTCGAGCCGCAGCCGGGCGGCTACAGGTTCACGGACGACGGCATCAGGATCAAGCGAGGGCTCGACCCCTTCGGCAACTTCGACGTCGGCGCGCCATTGCTCAATGGCCAGTTCTTTGCGCGGGTCAACGTCAACAATGTGTTCGGCATCGGCGACTATCCCTACATGGTTTCGGTGGAAAACCCCATCAAAGGCATCCGCTGCCAGCAAGACCCCGTGATCCGGAACCGGTGATCTGCCTGGACCGGCCCGCAGCTGCGTCGTCAGCAAGCAGCCGTCGTTGAGGGGTTGCCCAGCATTCGACTCACGCGCTCCAGTGCCAGCCCGAGTTCCGACGCGGGCCCGCTGCCCAGCTTCCGAGCGATCGCACGAGCCTCGAGAATCGAATGGCTGGCTGCCTCTCGCGAGCCAGACAGAAACTCGACTTCGACACGATGACAGACCAGCAGTCCCAGGCTGAACGGATCGGCCACCTGCTGAAGCAGTCGCTCACCATGAGTCACGCTCGCCCGGGCTTCGTCGAATCGCCCCTGTCGTGCATGCAACTGCCCGAGATAGCCGAGGAACAGGCCCTCCGACCGGCGGTCGCTGAGTTCACGTGCCCGGTCGAGCGCAGACTCGTAGCAGGTCTGGGCCTGACTCCAGCGCTCGAGGGCAAAGTTCACCAGTCCCAGATTGCACGAGGCCGTCGACTCCAGACGCACATGGCCCAGCTCGCGCGCGACCTGCAGCGCGGCCAGGTTTTCGTCCATTGCTTCGGCCAGGCGACCCTGCGCGTGATGCAATGCGCCCAGGTTGCACAGCGCGTTGCCTTCCCAGATGCGATTGCCCAGTGCGCGCGCCACGGTCAAGCCTGCACCGAAGTGCTGCGCCGCTTCATCGAGACGGCCTTCGTAGAACAGCAACGTTCCCAGGTTGCCCAGTGACCCACCTTCCCAATGCTGGTCGCCGCTGTCATGGGCCAACCGCACTGCGGCGGTGTAGTGCGCGCGGGCCTCGTCCAGCCGCCCGAGGTCGATGCAGGCGGCGGCCAGGCCGTTCAATGCTTCGCATTGCAGCGATCGATCGTTGATGGTTTCGGCCAGCGACAAGGCGGTCTTGAGGTGAGCCGTGGATTCATCGCTGCGCGCCTGGTCGCCGTGCAATTCGCCCAGACCGATCAGCAGCCGCGTCTCGAGTTTGCGATGCGCGGCGGCGCGCGCATGACCGAGGCCGTCCTCCAGAAGCGTGTGCGCGTCGTCCACCTGCCCCAAGGCGTTGAGGGCGCTGCCGCCAACGAAATTGACGAGAGCCCTGGCGCTATCAGACAGTCCTTCCATGGCGGATACCGCCATGGATAGTTCTGCGGCGACACCGAAGGGACCAAGGATCTTCAGTAGAAGCCACGCCGCCTCCAGCGCGGCCACTGCCAAGTCGGCATCGCCGCCAGCCGCGGCTCGGCGACAGGCCGCCACCACGTTGTCCACATCGGCACCGGCATCGCGGCTCACCCCCCGATCACTCAAGGCGGAATAGTGGCGGCCGTGGCGGCGCTGTGCCTGTCGAAGCGCGGTCTCGCCGCTCCCCCTCCAGCGTCCCGGCGTACGCAGATGTTCGGCCGCGTACTCCTGCACACTGCCCAACAAGTCGAAGCGCGCGCCGGCCAGCGTCCGCACCAGGGACTTGTCCACCAGCGACTGCAACAGATCCACCACTTGCCTGGCACCGACGCCCTCCGGCGTTTCGATCACGGCTTCGGCCGCGTCCAGCGTAAAGCCGCCCTCGAATACCGACAGCTGTGCCAGCGCCGCCTTCTCGACATCGGACAGCAGTTCCCAGGACCAATCGAAGGCCGCGCGCAGCGTGGCCTGCCGGTCCTGTCGTCCACCTGCTGCCACGAGCAGCTTGAAGCGCTGGTCCATGCGCGCCAGCAACGCCCTGGGCGGTATCACGCGCACGCGTGCCGCCGCCAGCTCGATGGCCAACGGCAGACCGTCGAGCAGCTTGACGAGTTGTGGTATGGCAGCTCGGTCCTCGGCGCCAGGCTCGTAGTCGCGGCGGGCGGCAGCGGCACGCAGGCTGAATAACGCCTGCGCATCGGCAGGGCCCAGCGGTGCCAACGCCATCGCCTCCTCGCCCGGAAGCCCCAGCACCTCGCGTGTGGTCACGAGGAAGCGCGCCTGGGCGGCACGGTCGAGCCAGCGCCCCAGCGTGTCCTCGGCATGGCGCGTGACCTGTTCGAAGTTGTCGAGGATCATCAGGCAAGGGCCGCGCCCGGCGATGGCGTAGCCCAACTGCAGCACCGGATCATCGCCGCCCAGCGGCACGTCTAGGCCCAGCGCCACGGCATGCGCGATACCGTCGATGCCACGCGCCGCCGAGAGGTCGCAGAACCACGCCCCACCCGGAAAGTCACCCAACCAGGTCCAGGCGAAACGCGTCACCAGCCGCGTCTTGCCAGTGCCACCAATGCCCACCACCGAGACCAGCCTTGCCCCTGCGTCGAAACGCCGCGCCAAGTCGGCCAGCGCGTCCTGTCGGCCGACGAAGGCGTCGCGCTCGGCCGGTAGGCCGTGGCCCACCTGCCGCACCGGCAGCCACAGTTCGTCGCGGCGCACCACGCGATAGACTTTGTTGGAGTCCGGTGGTGGCACAAAGGGCGCGTCGGCACCGCCCACCTCGAACAGCTCCATTGGTTCGATCACGCCCTTGATGCGCCAGTACCCGTGCGACTGCACGCGCAGCGGCGTATCGCCGAGCGCCGCGCGCGCCTCGACGGTGAGCAGTGTCTGCCCGCCCAGGGCGAGCGACATCACACGCGCCGCGATCGGCTTGGCAATGCCCTCGACCTCCAGCGGTTTGGCGCCCTGCGCCACGTCCTCGGGCGGATTGAAGCGAAGGATCACCGGACCCACATGCAGCCCCGCGCGGGCTTTCAAGGGCACGGGCAAGGTCGCAAGCGCGGTGTGATAGGCCAATGCGCAGGCGACCGCATCGGCCGCACTGTCGAACAGCATCAGCATGCCGTCCGTCTTGTCGATTTCACGGCCGCGCCAGGCGCGCAACAGGTCGCGCGCTACACGGTCGTGCGCGGCGTTCAGTTCCGCCGCGGCAGCATCACCCAGGCGCTCGGCCAGCTGGGTGCTGTCGACCACGTCGGTCAGCAAAAGGGCGCGCTGCTCGTTCATCGGCTGCTCAATCTACCGTGCCGCCCGCCTCACGATCAAGGCGCTGGTGATGCCCAGCAAGATGGCCCATT
>CAYUPF010000330.1:0-3737 GCA_964446545.1 uncultured Rubrivivax sp. | reverse complement strand
CAACTGGTATGCGCAGGCCGAACACGGCGGCTTCTACCAGGCGCTGGCCACGGGCCTGTACAAGAAAGGAAGGGCTGGATGTCACCCTCAGGATGGGCGGCCCGCAGGTCAACGGCATGCAGCTGCTGGCGGCTGGGCAGACCGATTGCTACATGGGCTACGACGTGCTGACCATGAAGGCGCGCGAGCAAGGCGTCGACGCCGTGACCGTGGCCGCTGTCTTCCAGAAGGACCCGCAGGTGATGATCGGCCACCCCGGCGTGGTCAACAAGATGGAGGACCTGAAGGGCAAGACCATCCTCATCTCGGCCGACGCCAACACCAACTTCTGGCCGTGGATGAAGGCCACCTTCGGCCTCAGCGATGCGCAGCTGCGGCCCTACACCTTCAACATCCAGCCCTTCGTCGCCGACAAGAACCTGGTGCAGCAGGGCTACCTGTCGAGCGAGCCCTATGCCATCGAGAAGGAAGCCAGCTTCAAGCCGACGGTATTTCTGCTGGCCGACCACGGCTGGCCGCCTTACTCCACCACCATCGTGTGCATGGCAGACACGTTGAAGAAGAAGCCCAAGGCCGTGGCCGCCTTCGTCAAGGCCAGCATGCAGGGCGGGAAGGACTACCTGAAGGGCGACCCGTCGGCGGCCAACGCGCTGATCAAGAAGGACAACCCAAACATGAGCGACGACAGGATCGCGGTCGGCATCAAGCTGATGAACGAGACCGGCATGGTGGCCGGCGGCGACGCCGCGAAGATGGGCATCGGCATCGTCACCGACGAGCGCATGAAGAAGACCTACGACATGATGGTGGCGATGAAGCTGCTCGACCCGGGCAGGGTCGAGCTGCAAAAGACCTACACCACCGACTTCGTCAAGGACCTGAAGATCCTGCCTTGAGATGAGCCCCCCGAAGCGCCTTCGGCGCTCCCCCCAGGGGGCGCCGCCAGCGGCCCGGCGAAGCCGGTTCCGCGGCGGTCGCTTGATGGCGTTGCGCGGTACTCGACGCTTGTACCGGCCCGGCCCGGCAGATCATTGATTCGACCATGACTGTTCCATTGATCGACTTGTCGGTTGCGCCGGATGCGGTGCTGGCGCAGCGCATCGATGCGGCGCTGCGCGAGTCCGGCTTCTTCGCGCTGATCGGCCATGGCGTGCCGCAGCCGCTGTTCGATGCGGCCTTCACGGCGTCGCAGCGCTTCTTCGCGCTGGCCGAAGACGACAAGAAGCGCTGGCACATCGACGGCTGGCCGATCAAGCGCGGCTTCGATCCCATCGGCTGGCAGTCGCTGGACGTGGGCATGCCACCCGACGTGAAGGAAAGCTTCTACCTGGGCAATAGCAGCCTGGGGCCGAACCAGTGGCCCGACGAGACGCTGGTACCGGGCTTCCATGCGGCCTGCGAGACCTACTCGGCGGCGATGCATCGGCTGGCGCGGCGGCTGATGGCGCTGTTCGCGCAGGCGCTGGGCATGGCGCCCCAGGCCTTCGACGGCTACATGCGCGACCCGACCTGCACCACGCGGCTGCTGCACTATCCGCCGCAGCCGGCCAGCGCAGCACCGGGGCAGATCGGCTGCGGCGCGCACACCGACTGGGGCGCGTTGACGCTGCTGGCGCAGGACGATGCCGGTGGGCTGCAGGTGCAGCGTGCGGATGGTTCGTGGCTCGACGTGGCGCCGGTTCCCGGTGCGCTGATGGTCAACACCGGCGACATGATGCCGCGCTGGACCAACGACCGCTGGCGCTCGACCCTGCATCGTGTCATCAACAGGATCTCGGGCCGCGACCGCTGGTCGATTGCCTATTTCTTCGACCTCGACCCGGACGCGCGCATCGCTCCGCTGCCTTGCTGCATCGGACCTGGCAACCCGGCGCGCTACGCGCCGGTGACCGCGGGTGAACACCTGATCGAGATGTACAAGCGCACGACGGTGACGGGGTGAGCGGCGTGCCGGCGGTCGACGTCCTGGCGGTCGAGAAGATCTACCCGAACGGCACGCAGGCGCTGCGAACCGTCAACCTGAGGGTGCAGGAAGGCGAGTTCGTCACCTTGCTCGGGCCTTCGGGCTGCGGCAAGAGCACCTTGCTGAGGATGGTGGCCGGGCTGCTGGAACCGAGCAGCGGCCGGCTGCTGCTGTGGCGCAAGCCGGTCGACCAGATCGAGAGCAGCGGCACCGCCTGTCCTTCGTGTTCCAGGAGCCGACGCTGATGCCCTGGGCGCGTGTGCAGGCCAACGTGCGCCTGCCGCTGGACCTGGCCGGCGTGCCGGCGGCCGAGTCCGCGCCGCGCGTGCACGAGGCGCTGGCCATGGTGGGGCTGGACACCGTCGCCGGGCACCTGCCGCGCGAGCTGTCCGGCGGCATGCAGATGCGTGTGTCGATCGCGCGCGGGCTGGTGACGCAGCCGACGCTGCTGCTGATGGACGAGCCCTTCGGCGCGCTCGACGAGATCACGCGCCACAAGCTCGACAGCGACCTGCTCGAGCTGTGGCAGCAGAAGAAGCTGACGGTCATCTTCGTCACCCACAGCATCTACGAGGCGGTGTATCTGTCGACACGCGTGGCGGTGATGGCGGCACGCCCGGGCCGGCTGATCGAGGAGTTGCAGATCGACGAGCCCTATCCGCGCGGGCCGGACTTCCGCGTCTGCACCGCCTTCAGCCGCTATGCGAAGCATCTGCAAGACAGCCTGCTGCGCGCCAGCGGCACCCAGCCCGAAGGCGCGCCGGCATGACACCACGGCTGGCGCGTCCCGAGTTCCAGCGCATCTTCTATCCGGCGCTGGTGGCGGTGCTGCTGATCGGCCTGTGGCAATGGTGGGTCATGGCCTTCGACATCCCCAGGTTCCTGGTGCCATCGCCGCTGCTGGTGGCGCAGACACTGGTTGCCGATGCCGGGCTGCTGTTCGGCGCGCTCTACACCACGCTGAAGATCACCGTCTTCGCCTTCGTCTGTGCCACCGTGCTGGGGGTGCTCATCGCCTTTGCC
Source organism: uncultured Rubrivivax sp. (assembly GCA_964446545.1). Classification (GTDB taxonomy): domain Bacteria; phylum Pseudomonadota; class Gammaproteobacteria; order Burkholderiales; family Burkholderiaceae_C; genus Rubrivivax. The sequence goes on along the minus strand of CAYUPF010000330.1, from coordinate 751 downwards.
TTCGTGCAGAGCCGCATCATCGAGACGGCGCTGTTCCCCTATGCGGTGCTGCTGCAGGTGACGCCGATCGTCGCCATCGCACCGCTGATCATCATCTGGGTGAAGAGCCCGACCGCGTCGCTGGTGATCTGCGCCACGCTGGTGGCGCTGTTCCCGATCATCGCCAACACCACGTTGGGCCTGCGCAGCGTCGACCCGGGGCTGATGAGCTACTTCAAGCTCAATCGCGCGAGCCGGCTGCAGACGCTGTGGCGGCTGCGCATCCCGAGTGCGCTGCCCTACTTCTTCGGCGGGTTGCGCATCAGCTCCGGCCTGGCGCTGATCGGGGCGGTGGTGGCCGAATTCGTCGCCGGCACCGGCGGCACCGGCACGGGCCTCGCGTACCAGATCCTGCAAAGCGGCTACCAGCTCAACATCCCGCGCATGTTTGCGGCGCTGCTGCTGATCACCGTCACCGGCGTGCTGCTGTTCGCGGCGATGGCCTGGCTGTCGCGATGGGCGCTGGGCGGCTGGCACGACAGCGAGACACGCAACGACTGAGCTTCTGGTGCGCGCTGCCGCGCAGCGCAGCCTGTCATGGCCGATGCGGCCAGCGGCAAGCTGTTGTTGGCGATGCTGCCGCGCTTGCGGGCCGCGGCTACCATGCTTGCCGCGCGGGCTCCCCGGCTCGCTGCCGGAGCATGGCATGCCGTCCCCCGAGAACTTCAGGCTGACCTATTCGACGATGTTCGACCCGCCGGCCGAACTGCAC
>CAYUPF010000329.1:0-3791 GCA_964446545.1 uncultured Rubrivivax sp. | reverse complement strand
GTTCATTCCTTTCGCATTGTCACGAGTTGCGCTCGGAATCGCCAGCCGCAGCGAGCGATTCGTCTCCTGCAACCCACACGGCCAAAACCTTCAACACCATGGAGGGCTCCAACCGCAGCGCCGATGCGGGCATCCACGGCGTGTCCGACCCCGGCGCGGAGGCGCTGGCCGCAAGGCGGCCTGGGGGCCCGGGGGCCCGGGGGCCTTGGACGCGGGACCGTTCAGCCGCGACAAGATCGCCTCCGGTGTGGGGCGTGCCTGCGCACACCCGAACGCCTGATCGGCGCCTCGCGCAGGCAAGGCGCGAGGTTGAACCGATCGGCGCCCGATCAGGTCAGCCGATAGAAGTCGAGCCGCACCCAGCTGGCCTCGCGTTGGCCGCAGGCGATGGCCATCACCTTGTTCAGGTGCGCCCAGGCCGGCGCGCCGGTGGTGAAGCGCACGAGGGTGCGGAAGAAGTATTCGTCGCGCGCCACCGCTTCGCCGCGCGCCAGCCGCGCCATCACCTCGGGCGGGCCGTGGCGCATGCCGTTGCTCTGCACTTCGATCTGGGCGCCGTCGTCGGCACGGATGACGTAGTGCGCGGCGATGTCGAGCACGCCATCGGCGCGGTTGATCTGCCAGTCGACGCCGCCTTCGACCAGCGTGCCGTTGAGTTCCGGCCCACGCACCGTGCCGCCGCCCAGCGGGATGTAGCGCCGCTCGCCGTAGGGGCCGGGGCCCAGCGTGACCAGCGCCTTCACTTCGCAATCGATGTGCGTCAGCGGCAGCAGGGCGGGCGGCGGTGGCAAGCTGTTCATGGGCGTGTGCTGGAGTGGCAAGGTCGTGCGATGCTATGCCCATGATTGCCATGGCGTCGTCACGCCGTCTTCTTTCCACGCTGGCGCTGGCCGCCACGCTGTGCGCGCCGCCGGCGAGCGCTGCCGAACGCGCCGCTGAGCAGATCACCCCCTTGCTGCTGTCGACACTGACGGCGCCCGTGCCGCTGACCGGGTCCGACGGCCGCACGCACCTGGTGTACGAGTTGTGGATCACCAACGCCTCCAGCGGCGATGCGGTGCTGGAAAGGCTCGAGGTGCTGGACGGCGAGCGTGTGCTGCTGACGCTGGAAGGCCCGGCCCTGGCGGCCCGGCTGCGGCCCGGTGCCAACGGCGAGCCCACGGCCACGCTGGGCCGCTACGTGCAGAGCTTTGCCGCGCTGCACCTGAGCCTGCCGCCGGGCGCGGCCGTGCCGCAGCAGCTGGCACACCGCATCCGCGCGCAGGCGCTGGCCGCGCCGCCCGGGCAGCAGCAGGTGCAGCATGTGGGCGGACGCGTGGCCGTCGACCGGCGCGAGGTGGTCGTGATCGGCCCGCCGCTGATGGGCGAGGGCTACATTGCCGGCGACTCCTGCTGCGACGCGGTGCGCCACACCCGCGCCGCGCTGCCGGTGAACGGGCGCATCCGCGTTGCACAACGCTTCGCCGTCGACTGGGAACAGCTCGACGCACAGGGCCGCATCTACCACGGGCCGCAGCAGGCACTGAGCAGCTACACCATCTATGGCCAGCCGGTGCTGGCGGTGGCCGACGCGCGCGTGGTCTCGGTGGTCGACGGGCTGCCCGAGCAGACGCCGGGCAGCTATCCGCGGGGCATCGCGCTCGACCAGGCCGACGGCAACTCGGTCGTGCTCGATCTGGGCGGCCAGCGCTTTGCGCTGTATGCGCACCTGCAGCCCGGCAGCATCACGGTCAAGGCTGGCGAACACGTGCGCCGCGGGCAGGTGCTGGGTAAGGTGGGCAACAGCGGCAATTCGGTGGCACCGCACCTGCACTTCCATGTGATGGACGGGCCCCTGCCGGTGGATGCCAACGGGTTGCCCTACACCATCGACAGCTTCTGGATCACCGGGCACGCCGCCAGCACCGAGGCCTTCGACACGGCCGAAGCCAAGGGCACGCCGCTGGCCATGACCGCCGTCGATCCGCCGCGAAGGGTGATCGAGAGCCTGCCGATGGACATGTCCATCGTTCGCTTCGGCAGGTAGTCAAGACCCTGGCCGGTGCGGTGACTCTTGAGCGCGCCGTGCAGCATGCGGCGCAACGCCTGAGCATGCGCACCACCACCCGCACCCGCCGAGCGCATGTTCACACGCCGCCACCTCGTTGCCGCCGGCCTGGCTTGGCCGCTACTGCGCGCCACTGCCGCGCACGAGGACGTGGCCGCGCTGCTGCGCCAGGGCGGCGTGGTCATCGCCTTCCGCCATGCGCTGGCGCCCGGCACCTTCGATCCGCCCGGCTTCCAGCCCGGCGTATGCAGCACGCAGCGCAACCTGAACGACGAGGGCCGGGCGCAGGCGCGGCGCATCGGCGAGTGGTTCAAGGCCGCCGGGCTGCAACCCGCGCGGGTGCGCTCCAGCCCCTGGTGCCGCTGCCTGGACACCGCCACGCTGGCCTTCGGCCAGGTCGAGCCCTGGGCTGCGCTCGGTTCGCCGCACGGCGCGGCGGAAACCACCAACGACGAATCGATCGGCGCGTTGCGCCAGGCCGTGGCCGCGGCGCCGCCCAACCGCTTCGAGGCCTGGGTGACACACCAGTTCGTGCTGTCGAAGCTGGTGGGCGGCGGCACCAGCTCCGGCGAAGGACTGGTGCTGCGTGCCGATGCGGCCGGCGCGCCGCAGGTGCTGGCGCGGATGCTGATCCCGGCGTGACGGCGCTGCCGGTCAAGCGGCGCCGGCCGGCGCGTACAGGTCCCTGAAGCCCTGGCGCCAGGACGGGGTGCCCGGCTGCCATGCCAGCGCCGTCCTGGCCTTGTGGTTCGAGGCGCCGGATTGTTCGTTGTAGATGTAGACCCGCATGTCGCCGAGCTTCTGCCGCGCCAGCGCCTCGTCCACTCCTCAGCTCAGGCAGCAACTTTCCGCAGCGTTCGTGGTTTGAGTTCGGCGAGTGCCGACAAGATGGCAGGTACGGCGGCCGCCAGGTCTTCGAGGCGATTGCTCCGAGCGAGCACGACGAGTATCGCGACAGGCAATGTGCTCAGGTTCTGTTGAAACTCCATGCCCTTGTCGGCGGTCAGCAGAACGTCGAACTCATCGGCAGCGAGTGCGAGAAGCTTGCCGTTCTTGACGCTGGCCCAGCCTCTGCGTTGAACGGTGACCGCCGAGTGCCCGGTCAACAGAGGGCCAAGGCGGCCGGGTACCGATTCGTCAAGCAGGATGCGCATCAAGCACGAGCGCTGTCTTGGCGTCCTCTAGAACTTGAATCGCGAGTTCCCGACTCACAGAGGGGAAGTCTTCCAGGAAAACTTCCAGTGAGTCGCCTGCTTCCAGGTGCTCGAAGAGGATGCGAACTGGCACGCGTGTCCCGATGAAAACGGGCGTTCCACCCAGGATCTCGGGGTCCGAAATGACGCGCGGGGACTTCATGGCAGCTCCTGGTAAGTTTCAAGTCTACCGCCGGGCCGTACATGGTGCGCTTGCTGGATGAGTATCGACACGAACTGGCGGCCGATGGCGCCGGAGCCTCCGGTCATGAAGATCTTCAATGCGTTCCTTCTTGGGTATCGGGCATCAACTTGTCGGCGTAGTGCACTGAAGTTCAACAGCCTGCTAGGCCGGAAAGGCGTTGCCTTTCCCGAGATTGCACCGCAAGCACTTGGTTTCGAGGTTTTCTACCACTGTCTCGCCACCTTTTGACCAAGGAATGACGTGATCTACATGCAATTCGGTGCCGGGAGTCTTGAGCGGGCTTGACCCACACGAACAGCACATGAATCCATCTCGAACAAGGATGCGAAATCGTAGTCGATCACTA
>CAYUPF010000328.1:2365-3828 GCA_964446545.1 uncultured Rubrivivax sp. | reverse complement strand
GCGCACACCAGATGTCCTTGGACTTGGCATTCGAATCGGGCCCGAGGATCGGGTACAGGAAGGTGTAGATCGTCACGTCCTGCAGCTTGGCCAGGTCGCGCTCGAAGCGCTTGCAGTAGCCGCAGTTCGGGTCGGCGAACACCGCCATGCGGCGCGTGCCGTTGCCCTGCTTGATGACCACCGCGTCCTTCAGCGGCAGGCTGGCGAAATCGATCGCGGTCAGCTTGTTGATGCGCGCCTCGGTCAGGTCGGTGCGCGTCTTGGTGTCGATCAGGTTGCCCTGGATCAGGTGGTTGCCCTGCTCGTCGGCGTAGACGATGTCGTTGCCGATGCGCACTTCGTACAGGCCGGGAATCGGCGTCTTGCTGATCTCGTCGATCTTCGGCAGGTTGGGCAGCCGCTCGGACAGGTTCTTGCGGATCAGCGCGTCCTGCGCCCAGGCGGGTGCGCACAGAAGCGCCGCGCACAGCAGCGGCAGGAGGTGGCGTGGCTTGAACATCGGGTTCCTTCGGCAGTCTGGGGGAATCGAGGCCGTCAGGACTCGAGGGCGAACGAGGCCAGCAGCCGCTTCAGCGGCGGCAAGCCGTTGACGAGATTCAGGCCGCGGTTGCGAAGTTCCCGCAGCGCCGGCGCCTCGCTGGCAAACAGGTGCAGCAAGCCGTCGGTCAGCTGGCCCATCGCCAGCGTGGGCAGCGCGCGCTGGCGCGCATAACGCTGCAGCAGCCGCTCATCGTCCAGGGCGCGCCAGGGTTCGCGCGCGGCGATCACCTGCGCCAGCGCGCGCACGTCGCCCAGGCCCAGGTTCAGGCCCTGCCCGGCCAGCGGATGCACCACGTGCGCGGCATCGCCCAGCAGCACCCAGCCGGGGCCGCAGACCTGTTCGGCACGCGCCAGCGTCAGCGGCCAGGCGGCGCGCTCGCCGCACAGCCGCAGCGTGCCCGCCGCGCCGCCGGTGGCGTCAGCCAGCGCCAGCTCGAAGGCACCGGCATCCATGGCCATCAGCGCGTCGGCGCGCGCCTGCGGCACCGACCACACCAGCCCGTAGCTCATCGAAGGCGCCGGCCGGTCGAAGGGCAGCAGCGCCAGCACGTCGGGCGAGCGGAACCATTGGCGCGCCACGCCGGCATGCGCCAGGCCGGACTGCAGCCGCGCCGCCACCGCACTCTGGCCGTATCGCTGCACCGGCATGGCCACGCCGAGCTTTTCGCGCGTGCTCGAGGCCTTACCTTCGGCCAGCGCCAGCAGCGGCGCTTCGACCTCACCCTCGCCTGCCTTTTGCACGTGCGGTGCAAAGGACACGGCCGCGGCCAGCACGCGCTCCAGTTCGGCGGCATCGACGATCCAGGCCAGCGCCTCGACGCCCTGCGACCAGGCGGAGAAGTCCAGCGCGCTGCCGGCGGCATCGCCCTCGACATGCATGTCGTAGACCGGCGTGCGCGCATCGGCGGGCAGGGCCTCCCAGA
>CAYUPF010000328.1:0-2265 GCA_964446545.1 uncultured Rubrivivax sp. | reverse complement strand
GCCAGACAGGAGCCCACCGCCCCGGCGCCGCGCACGCACACATCGACACGCTTCATCGCTGCGATTGTAGGCAGCCGGGTGCATGCACAATGCCTGCAGTTTTTCATGGCCTGCGGGCTGCGGAGCCACGCTTGAGCGATCTCAACTGCACCCTGCATTCGTTGGTTGTCCACCCGGTCAAGTCCTGCGCCGGCATCGAAGTCCAACGCAGCCTGCTGCTGCAGACCGGGCTGGACCTGGACCGCGCCTGGATGCTGGTCGACGAACACGGCGAATTCGTCACGCAGCGCGAGCTGCCGCGGCTGGCACTGATCCGGCCGACGCTGCGCAGCGACGACATGGTGCTGCGCGCGCCGGGCATGCTGGCGCTGCACGTGGCACTGGACCGCGCCGAAAGCGAGCTACGCGTGCGCGTCTGGGACGACTGGGTGCCGGCCTGGGACATGGGCGCGCTGGCGGCGCAGTGGTGCAGCGACTTCGCCGGGCGCAAGCTGCGCATGGTGCGCTTCGATCCGGACTACCGCCGCCTGTCCGACAGCCGCTGGACCGGTGCGCACCTGGGGCAGACGGCCTTTGCCGACGCTTTTGCGCTGCTCGTCACCTCCACTGCCTCGCTGGCCGAGCTGAACCGGCGGCTGGCGCAGCAGGGCGAAACGGCGGTGCAGATGCGGCGCTTCCGGCCGAACATCGTGCTCGACGGCATCGAGGCGCACGACGAGGACCACATCGACCTGCTGGAGATCGACACGCCGCAGGGTACGGTGCGGCTGAAGCTGGTGAAACCCTGCGCGCGCTGCAGCATCCCCGGCGTCGACCCGGACACCGGCGAGCAGGGTTTTGCGGTCACCGATGCGCTGGCCGCCTACCGCGCCGATGCGCGCGTAGCCGGCGCCGCCACCTTCGGCATGAATGCCATCGTGCTGGACGGCATCGACCACGAGCTGGCCGTGGGCCAGGCCTGCCGCGCCAGCTACGGCTTCTAGGGCAGCGGGATGAACTCGGTCTCGCCCGGCACCGGGTCGAAGCGCTGGGCGCGCCAATCGTCCTGCGCCATCACGATGCGCTCCCTGCGGCTGGAGACGAAGTTCCAGACCATGAAGCGGTGACCCAGCGGCTCGCCGCCGATCAGCACCACACGCGCGTCGCCGTCGGCGCCCAGCCGCGGCTGCTCTGCCGGCTGCAGCACCACCATCTGCTGCGCCGGCATCGTCTCGCCGTCCAGCGTGAAGGGAGCATCCACCGCATAAAGCGCCCGCTCGGTGGCCACGGGCAACTGCAGCGATGCCCCGGCACGCAGCGCGATGTCCAGGTACAGCGTGGGCGAACGCGTGGCCACCGGAGATGCACAGTCATAGGCCTGGCCGATGAGCACGCGCACCGCGGCGCCGTCGGCTTCGACCACCGGGATCGCCGACGCCGGCGTGTGCACGAACGAAGGCTCCAGTTCCTCTTCCGCCACCGGCAGCGCCGACCACAACTGCAGCCCGTGGCTGCGGCGCTGCACCTGGCGCAGATCGTCCGGCGTGCGCTCCGAATGCACGATGCCACGGCCGGCCGTCATCCAGTTGATCGCGCCCGGCTCGATGCGCTGCACCACGCCGGTGGAGTCACGATGCATCATTGCGCCTTCGAACAGGTAGGTCACGGTGGCCAGCCCGATGTGCGGGTGCGGGCGTACGTCGTGGTTGTCCTGCGGGCCGGCCATCACCGGCCCGAAGTGGTCGAAGAACAGGAAGGGGCCGACCGCCTGGCGCGGCGCCGCAGGCAGCAGCCGACGCACGATGAAACCACCGCCCAGATCCTTGGCGTGGCCCTGCAGCGTGAGTCTGGGATTCATGGGCGACCCTCCTTGCTGCCAGTGTAGAGCCCTAGAATTCGCCGCTTCGCCCAAGCCTCGCAAAGCCCCCACATGAGCCTCAAATGCGGCATCGTCGGCCTGCCCAATGTCGGTAAGTCCACGCTGTTCAATGCCTTGACCAAGGCCGGCATCGCTGCCGAGAACTATCCCTTCTGCACCATCGAGCCGAACGTCGGCATCGTCGAGTTGCCCGATCCGCGCCTGCAGCAGCTGGCGGCCATCGTCAAGCCCGAGCGCATCGTGCCGGCGATCGTCGAGTTCGTCGACATCGCCGGGCTGGTGGCCGGCGCCAGCCAGGGCGAGGGCCTGGGCAACCAGTTCCTCAGCCACATCCGCGAGACCGACGCCATCGTCAACGTGGTGCGCTGCTTCGAGGACGAGAACGTCATCCACGTCGCCGGCAAGGT
>CAYUPF010000327.1:0-3843 GCA_964446545.1 uncultured Rubrivivax sp. | reverse complement strand
TGGCGGTAGCTGCCGTCGCTGTGCAGGTAGCGCGATTCGACGTCGACCACGTCGCTGCCGGCGATCGCCAGCTCGGCCGCGCGCTTCACCGCGGCCAGGTCGTCGGGATGCACCAGCGCGCGGATCTCCTCCAGCGCCATGCCCTCGGAGCGCGGCGCCAGGCCGTTGAAGCCGTAGCCGGTGTCGTTCATGTGGATGCGCTCGGTGCGCAGGTCGACACGCCACACCGAGATCTTGGCCAGCTCCAGCGCCCGCGCCAGCTGCGCGCTGACCGCCTGCTGCGCGCGCACGCGGTCGGCGCCCTCGGTGTCGTCGATCAGCACGCCCAGCATCCGCGCGGGCCGGCCGTCGGCGCCGTTGCGCACCTCGGTCAGCGCATGCATGTCGCGCTGGCGGCCGTCGGGCAGCCGCAGCCGGAAGCGCAGCTCGTAGCGCCCGGCCTTGCGCATCGAGCGGCGATGGTGTTCGATCAGGCCGGCGCGGTCGTCCGGATGCAGGTGTTGCACCGCCTGCTCGAAGGGCGGCGGGTGCAGCGCCGGCTCCAGGCCCATCAGCACGAACATGTGCTTGTCCCACCAGTCGCGGCCGCCGCGAATGCTGCGCTCGAAGAAGCCCATGCGGTCGAAGCCCTGCATCAGCGCCAGCTTCTCTTCGGCATCGCGCCAGCCGCTCTTGCTGCCGTCGGCGACGTGGGCCTGCGGTGTCAGCCACAACAGCCAGCCCGGCGGCAGCGCCACCGCGCGGTAGTCCAGCGCCCAGGCGCCGGCACGCAGTTGGCCGGTGCCGGCGGGAGCCTCGTCGCCGAGCAGCTTGTCGGCCAACGCGCGCCAGTCGGCGTCGGCCAGGCCCGCAGCCAGCGACCATTCGACCGCGGCGCGGTTCAGCCGCCACTGCGCCGCGTCCACCTCGCGCCACAGGCGCAGCGCTGCGCAGGGGGCTTGCAGCCAGAGTGCGTCGTCGTCGCTCATGGTCGGGTGGATTGCATGCGTTGCCAGGTCGTCGTGCGCCAGGATTATCGGCCGCAGGCGGCGCCGAACCCGCTTCCGGGCGGCGCACCCACCCTGACGGCGGCTGTCGCCTGCACCACGACCTGCTGCGCTGCGCTACGGCAAGGTGGACGATGGGGCGATGGTCTTTTCCAACCAGCGCACAGCCGCCGCGTAGCGCCTCAGCCCGCCGTCGCCAAGCGCAGCACGGTGGCGTAACCCGGCTGCACTTCCATGCGCGCGGTGATGCCACGCTGCTGCAGCAGCGCATGCGCCTTCGGTAGCTTCCAGCACGGCACCTGGGTGAACAGGTGGTGCTCCAGGTGATAGTTGACCCAGTACGGTGCCAGCAGCGCACGCTCGACGAAGCCGGCGTGCGTGGTGCGCGCTTGGCGCAACGGGTCGGCCTGATTGCGGCCGACCAGCGCGTGTTCGGCGATGTTGCGGATGCGCGTGACCAAGGGCAGCCAGGTGGCCATCGGCAGCAGCCACATCGTCAGCCACACCCACCAGAAGCCGGCGGCGGCAAAGACCGCGAAGCCCAGCGCATTGCCGATGACGAAGCGCCAGCCGCGCACCAGTTCCTGCGACTGGCGCTGCAGTGGCGAGGCCTTGACCGACGCGGCCAGCAACGGCGCGATGCGCTGCTTGTAGAAGGTCTGCCCGCTCAGGTCGCGCAGCAGCTTGCGCTTGAGCGACGCGCGCGCGATCGGGAACGGCGCCGACAGGCCCAGGTCCGGATCCTCGGCCTGCTGCACGTAGCGATGGTGCTGCAGGTGGTAGGGCCGGTATTCGCCCAGCGACGACGAGCACAGCCAACGCGCCACCGCGTCGTTGATACGCCGGTTCGGATGCAGCAGCCCGTGCGCGCCATCGTGCATCAGGATGAACAGGCCGAGCTGGCGCGTGCCGATAACCAGCACCGCCAGCGGGATCGTCACCGGCCACAGCGTGCCCATCAGCATCGCAAGCGCGATCACGCCCCAGCAATGCGCGACCAGCCACAGGCCGCGCCCGCGCGAGCGCGATGTGAGCGCGCGCCATTCGTCGGCGTTGAAGTAGTCGGCCGGGTCGGCGCGCGGGGCGACGGCCATGCTCAGCCTTCCGCGGGCACCAGGGCCCGGTGCAGCGTCCACTCGCCGGGCACGCCCTTCAAGGCATGCGCGCCGCGGGCTTCGAAGCCGATGCCCGAGCCGGCCACCAGGTCGCGGGTGGTGCCGGACACCCAGATCTCGCCGTTGCCGGCCACCACGCGCGCGCCGATATGCACCGCCATGCCGCTGACCTTGTCGCCCAGCGCCTCGACCTCGCCGGTGTGCAGCCCGGCGCGGATGGTGATGCCGAGGGCCTGCAGGCCGTGCACCATGGCATCCGCACAGCGCATGGCGCGCGCCGCAGCCAGCGCCACCACCGTGGCGCGGTCGTCGCCAGCCATGAGCCGCGAATAACCTGCGGCATCGGCGGCCAGGATCGCCGCGAGCCGGTGCTTGAGGCCGGTGTCGCTCATTGCAAAGAACGGGCGTGCCGCGGCATCAGGCGCGGAACGGGTTGAGCACGGTCAGCGTGCCGAAGCGCTGGCCGTGGCTGAAGTCTTCGCTGTACAGCGTCTGCGCCTGGGCGCGCTGCGCGGCCTCGACCACCATGGCGTCCCAGATCGAGAGTGGTTGCCCGATCGCCTGATCGATGGCCGCGCCGACCAGCGCCACGTCGCTGTCGATGACCGGCCACGCGGTACAGGCCAGCACCAGCGCCTGCGCGGCAGCCGGCGGCATCCTTTGCTTGCGCGTGAGCGCGTGGAACAGTTCGATCAGCACCTGCGTGCTGACCACCGCTTCGCCTGCTGCCGACAGCCTGGCCACCAACACGCGAGCTCTTTCGCGCTTGGCCGGGGCACCGGCGTCGGTGCAGTACACCAGCACATTGGTGTCGAGGAAAGCGCTCACGGCTCAGCGGCCCGAGCGGGGCTTTGCTGCCTTGGTGGCCTTGCGGTCGCGGGCGCGGAAGTCCCCGGCATACAGTTCCTCGCGCAAGGTGCGGCGCCGTCCACGCGGCGCGGGTGTCGGCAACGCCCCAGGCGGCGCGGTGGCGGCGTCCATCGCCGCCATCAACCGGGCAGTGGCCTGCGCTCGCTGCTTGGCCAGGCCGTCCTGCGGTTCGTTCACGTAGTTCCGAAGGAACTCGCGCACCTTGGCGGACAGGGAGGTGCCTTGTTCGATGGCGCGCACACGCGCCCGCTTGATGAGCTCCTCATCAACGGAAAGGGTCAGGTTGGACATGGTGGGACGAGACGCGACAAAGGGGCATGCAGCATAGCACTGTGAGTCTGTGAACCTGTGTCGTCGAGAGGCCCGCCAGTCTGCCGCGAATCGGCAGGTCGTGCTCGGCGTTCCGGGTCAGGGCGATGCCTGCGGCGTCACGACCGTCAGGCCCTTGAAGTAGTGGCGGAAGAAGCCACCGTCGGTGGTCAGCAAGGCGTCGCACTGGTGCATGGCGTGCGCGCCGATCAGGAAGTCGGGCGCGACCCGTTCGCGCGGACCCTTGTTGCGCGCGTAGCCGCGCATGATGCTGGCCGCCCCGAGCGCGGTGTCCAGCGACATGGGCTCATGGTCGACCTGGCAGTCGGACAGGAACGCCGACAGCGTGTCGTTGCCGTTGAAGTAGCGGCCGAGTTCGGCCACCACCACCGCGCAGGCGCACAAGCTGCCATGCGCCAGCGCGGCCTCCAGCGCGGCTTGCGCCGCGGCGGCGCCCGGTGCGCCCTTGACGATGTCGAAGAGCACGCTGGAATCCACCGCGGTCTTCACTTGCGCGGCGCCTTCTTCGGGCGGGCCGGCCGCCGCACCGCATCGGCCGGCTT
>CAYUPF010000326.1:0-3844 GCA_964446545.1 uncultured Rubrivivax sp. | reverse complement strand
TTCGTCGATGCGGACGATCCGGCGCAGGGCCTGATCTTCGCCGGGCGCGTGGTCGAGGACTTCAAGCTCGAATCCGGCACCTTCGTGCACGTGGGCACGCTGCGCGTGGCGGCCATCGCCGCGGCCTCGCCGGTGATCCAGGACGCACTGGTGGCCGGGCAGGACAAGCCCTATGCCGCGCTGCTGGCCTGGCCCAACCTGATGGCCTGCCGGCAGCTCGCCGGCCAGCCCGAGGCCACGCTCGAAGAACTGATGCGCGATCCAGCCGTGCGCCAGCGCGTGCGCGACGGACTGGCCGCGCACAACGCCGCGCAGACCGGCAGCAGCCAGCGCATCCACCGCGTGCTGCTGATGGCCGAGCCGCCGTCGATCGACGGCAACGAGCTCACCGACAAGGGCTACATCAACCAGCGCGCGGCGTTGCAGCGGCGTGCGGCGCTGGTGCGCACGCTGTATGCCGAGCCGCCGGGCGACGAGGTGATCGTCGTCGGTGCCGCGTAGCCCTTCTTCTTCACTCTACGGAGCATTGCCCATGCCGATCCTCTACGAAAAGCGCAGCTACGACGTCACGGTGGGGCAGATGGCGGAAGTGATCCGCCTGTACCAGACCGAAGGCTGGCCGGCACTCGAAGCGGGCGGCTTCGCGAAGAATCTGATCGGCTACTTCATCTCCGACACCGGCGAGCTGCACCAACTCGTCCATCTCTGGCGCTTCGATGGCGACGACGAGCGGCGCGCGTTCTGGCGGCGGCTGTTCGACGACAAGGATTTCATGGCCTTTGCCAGGCAGCTGCGGCCGCTGATCAGGGCCCAGCACAACCAGCTGCTGCTGGCCGCGCCGTGGGGGCCGCACCCGTAGCGCAGGGCCGTCGAGGCGCGATCAGTCGAGCCCGGACGACCAATGCGGCAGCCGGTAGCCCAGGCGCAGCGCCAGCGCGCGCAGCCCGGTGGCCGTGACGGCGCCGGCCAGCAGGCTCCAGTCGTGCAGTCCCGCGGCCTGCGCGGCCACCAGCACCCAGCCGCCGGCGAAGGCACATACGGCATAGGGCTGTCGGTCCTTGAAGGCACGCGGAATCTCGTTGCAGACGATGTCGCGCAGCACGCCGCCGACGACGGCGGTGGTCACGCCCATCAGCACCGCGACGATGGCCGGCATGGCCGCGGCCAGCGCGATCTGCGTGCCGCTGGCGGCAAACAGGCCCAGCCCCAGCGCGTCGGGCCACAGCATGGCGCGCTCGGTGGGCGCGAAGTGGCGCGCGCGCATGAACAGCATCGCCGCGACGCACAGCCCCAGCAGCACCCACAGCCAGGCGGCTTCCTGCACCCAGAAGAAGGGCCGGCGGTCGAGCAGGATGTCGCGCAGCGTGCCGCCGCCGAAGGCCGCCAGCCCGGCGACCACGACCACGCCCACGGCATCGAGCTTCTTGCGCGCGGCTTCGATCAGGCCGGAGGCGGCGAAGGCGACCGTCGCGACCGCCTCGATCGCCACTTGTGCATGGGACAAGGTCCACCAGGCCGGCGTCGCCAATTCAGTTCTCGCCGGTGGCCCGGGAACCCGTGTCGCTGGCGTCAGGGGGCCTGTGGTTCATCGCGCGTGCAGCGGGCTGGGACATCGCGCATTATCCGCAGGCCCGGTGCGCGCCCCGCAAAGGCGCGCCCGCGGCGCGGCAGTGCCGACATACTTCGAACGGCAGCCGAGCTCACTGAAGAACCCAGCAAGGAGACACGACCATGTCCGCCGTTCCGAACATCGAGCAGCAGCGCGAAGCCTTCTACGCCCGCGCCGGCACGCAGCATCTGGCGCCGCTGTGGACGCGGCTGAAGTCGCTGGTGCCGGCCGAGCCGAAGCCGGTGGGCCTGCCGCACCGCTGGGCCTACGACGAGCTGCGGCCCTACGTGCTGGAATCGGCCGAGCACATCAGCGCCAACGAGGCCGAACGCCGCGTGCTGATCCTCGAGAACCCGGGGCTGCAGGGCAGCTCGCAGATCACCAGCTCGCTGTATGCGGGGCTGCAGCTGATCATGCCCGGCGAGGTGGCGCCCGCACACCGCCACACACAAAGCGCGCTGCGCTTCGTCATCGAAGGCCATGGCGCCTACACCGCGGTGAACGGCGAGAAGACGCTGATGCAGCCGGGCGACTTCGTCATCACACCGAGCTGGACCTGGCACCACCACGGCAACGAGTCGAACGGGCCGATGGTCTGGCTCGACGGACTGGACATCCCGATCGTCGCGCTGTTCAACAGCACCTTCCGCGAAGACCATCATCAGGCCGAGGCCGAGATCACGCGCCCCGCGGGCGACGCGCTGGCGCGCTACGGCAGCGGCCTGTTGCCGGTGGGCTGGAAGAACCCGTCGCTGAACTCGCCGGTCTTCAACTACCCCTATGCACGTACGCGCGAGGCGCTGCAGGCGCTGAAGAAGGCCGGCGCGCCCGATGCACACCTGGGCCACCTGATGCGCTACATCAACCCCAGCGACGGCGGCTGGGCGATGCCGACGATCGCGACGATGATCCGGCTGCTGCCCCAGGGCTTCGCCTCCCAGCCCTACCGCAGCAGCGACAGCATGGTGTTCGTCGCCGTCGAAGGCCGCGGCGAACTGCGCGTCGACGAGCAGCGTTTCGCACTGACGCCGCGCGATGTCGCGGTGGTGCCGGGCTGGATGCCCTACACGCTGCAGGCCGCCGAGGACCTGGTGCTGTTCTCGTATTCCGACCGCGTCGCGCAGGAGAAGCTCGGTTTCTGGCGCGAGCAGCGGCTCTAGATCGGCCAGCGCTTCAGGCCGCCGGTCCGAGCACTGCCAGCACGAACACCAGGGTGCCCAGCATCAGGTTGAGCGCCACACGGACGCGGATGGCATTGAGCTGCGCTGCCGCCTTGGGCGCCCACCATGACGATCCAGCTCGACGACATGGCGCTGTTCACGCGCATCGTCGAACTGGGCACGCTGTCGGCCGCGGCGCGCGAGCGCAACGTGCCGGTGAGCCAGGTGACGCGCGCGCTGGCGCGGCTGGAGGCGGCCTGCGGCGCACGCCTTTTGCACCGCAGCACGCATGGCCTGAGTCTCACCGACGAAGGCGATGCAGTGCTGGCCCATGGACGGCGCTTGCTCGTCACCGCCGCCGAACTGCAGGGCGAACTCAGCGGCAAGGTCAGCGGGCCCAGCGGCTGGGTGCGCATCAGCGTCAGCCCGGTGCTGGCCGAGGCGGTGATCGCGCCCGGCCTGACCACGCTGTACCGCCGCCACCCGCAGCTGCACGTGGACATCGCCGCCGACGACCGCATGGTCGACATGGCGCGTGAGGGCATCGACATCGCGCTGCGCACCGGCACCACGCACACCGACACGGTGGTGGCGCGGCAGATCGGCGGGCTCAAGCGCGCGCTGTTCGCGTCACCCGCCTACGTGGCCGAGTTCGGCCTGCCCGCGAGCCCCGAAGAATTGGAGCGCCACCGCCTGATCGCCAACAGCGGGAACCCGGCGTTGAATCGCTGGACCTTGAGCGCGGGCAAGCGCCAGCACGAGTTGCTGGTCAAAGGCCCCACGCGTACCGACAACACCGCGGTGATGCTGTCGCTGGTGTTGCACGGTGTCGGCATCGCCCGGCTGGCCGAACTGGTGGCGCGGCCGCTGGTGAAGCGCGGACAGCTGGTGCCGGTGCTGCCCGAGCGCTTCGAGATGCCCGACGCGCCGCTGTATGCGGTGATGCTGCAGGAGCGCCACCGCCTGCCCAAGGTCCGCGCCTGCATCGACCACCTGGCCGGGTGGGTGGCGCAGCACGCCGGAGGCTAATGCCGGTTCGCGATGGAGCGTGTGAAGACCCGGCGGTATCGGCGCA
>CAYUPF010000325.1:0-3850 GCA_964446545.1 uncultured Rubrivivax sp. | reverse complement strand
TGAAGAGCGCCAAGCAGCTGAAGGGCGCCACCGTGTGCGTGCAGTCGGGCACCACCACCGAGAAGAACCTGACCGACTTCTCGCGCGCCAACAAGCTGGACCTGAAGCCGGTGGTGTTCGAGAAGCAGGAAGCCGCCACCGGCGCCTATTTCTCCGGCCGCTGCGCGGTGTTCACCACCGACGCCTCCGGCCTGGCCTCGATCCGCACCAAGGAGGCCAAGGATCCCGGCGAACACCTGATCCTGCCCGACCTGATCTCGAAGGAGCCGCTCGGCCCGGCGGTGCGTCGCGGCGACGATGAATGGTTCGCGATCGTCAAGTGGGTCGTCTACGGCCTGATCGAGGCCGAGGAGTACGGCATCACCCAGGCCAACGTCGAACAACTGCAGAAGACCAGCCAGGATCCGGTGGTGATGCGCATCGTCGGCAGTTCCGAAGACACCGGCAAGCTGCTCGGCCTGGACAAGGAATGGATGGTGCGCGCCATCAAGGCCACCGGCAACTACGGCGAGATCTTCGAGCGCAACGTCGGCCCGAAGACCGCGCTGAACCTGCCGCGTGGTGCCAACGCGCAGTGGAACCAGGGCGGCCTGATGTACGCACCGCCGGTGCGCTGATGCACCGCAGCGCGCAGCGGCTCGGCGCGCTGCGCGGGCCCTGAACCGCAGCCAGGAGAAGAAGAAGGATGGCCGAGCGCGCACCGCCCAAGCGACGCGACTGGTCCTGGCGCAGCCAGGCCTTCCGCGGTCTGGTCTACCAGGTCGTCGCGGTGGCGCTGGTCGGCGGTGGCTTGTGGTACCTGGCGCACAACACGCTGGCCAACATGCAGGCCCGCGGCATCCAGAGCGGCTTCGGCTTCCTGGCGCAGCCGGCGGGCTTCGACATCGGCGAGAGCGTCATCCCCTTCGACGCGCTCGACCCGTACTGGAAGGCCTTCGTGGTGGGCGTGCTCAACACGCTGCGCGTGGCCATCGTCGGCATCGTGCTGGCCACGCTGCTGGGTACCGTGCTCGGCATCGGCCGCTTCTCGCGCAACGCGCTGGTGCGCGGCATCTGCTATGCCTACGTCGAGACCTTCCGCAACGTGCCGGTGCTGCTGCAACTGCTGATGTGGTACCTGACCTTCACCGAGCTGCTGCCGCCGGTGGCCGAGCCGTTGTCGGTGGCCGGCCTGTTCTGGCTCAGCAAGAACGGCTTTGCCTTCCCCACGCCGCTGTGGGATCTGGGCCTGGCGATCACCGCTGTGGGCGGTGCGGCGGGCCTGGCGCTGGCGTGGGCCTATCGCCGCTGGGCGCGCCGCGATTTCGAGAAGACGGGACAGCCGCGCAGCATGGTGCTGGCGCCGCTCGCCATCGTCGCCATCGGCCTGCTGGCGGGTTGGGTCGTCGCCGGCATGCCGCGCGAGTGGAGCGTGCCGGTGCCCGGCACCTTCACGATGGACGGCGGCGCGTCGGCCACGCCGGAGTTCATGGCGGTGCTGCTGGGCCTGGTGTTCTACACCTCGGCCTTCATCGCCGAGGTGGTGCGCGCCGGCATCCAGTCGGTGCCGCACGGCCAGACCGAGGCGGCCAGCAGCATCGGCCTGAGCAAGAACCTGGCAATGCGGCTGGTGATCCTGCCGCAGGCGCTGCGCGTGATCATCCCGCCGATGACCAGCCAGTACCTGAACCTGACGAAGAACAGCTCGCTGGCGGTGGCCATCGGCTACCCCGACGTGGTGTCCATTGCCAACACCGCGCTCAACCAGACCGGCCGTGCGGTGGAGTGCATCGCCATCGTCATGCTGGTGTACCTGACGACCTCGCTGTCGACCTCGGCCTTCATGAACTGGTACAACGCGCGCGCCGCGATCAAAGAGCGCTGAATGGATCACCCCCACAGCGCCTTCGGCGCATCCCCATCGAGGGGGCAACGCCAGCGCACCGGCGCAGCCGGATCCGCGGCGTTTGCTGGCTCGCAGTGGAGCTGCGGCGATGAGTGATGCTGTCTTCAAACCGATCGAGCCGCGTCCGGCGCCGGTCAGGACCGAGGGCCTGGTGCCGTGGGTGCGCGCCAACCTGCTGGGCGACTGGCAGAGCATCCTGGCCACCGTGATCGTCATCGGCCTGGCCGTGCGCTACCTGCCGGGCTTCTTCGACTGGGCGGTGCTGCAGGCCGTCTACCGACCCGACGCCGATGCCTGCCAGGCGGCGCGCGGCAGCGGCGCCTGCTGGGGCGTGATCAGCGAGAAGTACCGCATCATCATCTTCGGCCGCTACCCGTACGAAGAACAATGGCGCCCGCTGCTGGCCACGCTGCTGCTGCTGGGCCTGCTGGTGGCCAGCTGCGCGCGTGTCTTCTGGCGGCCCTGGCTGGCCGGCCTGTGGGTGGTGGTCATCGCCGCTTTCATGCTGCTGATGGGCGGCGGTTGGTTCGGCCTGACGCCGGTGGGCTCCGACCAATGGGGCGGCCTGCCGCTGACCATCATGCTGGCGGCGCTGGGCATCGTGCTGGCCTTCCCGCTGTCGGTGCTGGTAGCGCTGGGGCGGCGCTCGAAGCTGCCGGCAATCCGCACCGTGTGCATCGTCTACGTCGAGCTGATCCGCGGCGTGCCGCTGATCTCGGTGCTGTTCATGGCGTCGTTCCTGTTCCCGCTGTTCATGCCCGTCGGCAAGTCGCCCGACGTGCTGGTGCGTGTGCTGGTGGGCATCACGCTGTTCGCGGCGGCCTACCTGGCCGAGACGGTGCGCGGCGGGCTGCAGGCCATCCCCAAAGGGCAGGTCGAGGCGGCGCAGTCGCTGGGCCTGGGCTACTGGCAGACGCAGCGCAAGATCGTGCTGCCACAGGCGCTGGCGATGGTGGTGCCGGGCATCATGAACACCTTCATCGGCGTGTTCAAGGACACCTCGCTGGTGACCATCGTCAGCCTCTACGAGTTGACCGGTGCGCTGAGCCTGGCGCTGAACTCCGACGCCAACTGGCGGCCCTTCAAGCTGGAAGGCTACCTGTTCATCACGCTGATCTATTTCGCCTTCTGCTTCGCCATGTCGCGCTACAGCCTGTGGATCGAGAAGCGCCTGGCGGTGAGCAAGAACCGCTGAACTCCTCCAGGACCGCCGCATGAGCGCACCGATCATCCAGTTCGACAAGGTCAACAAGTGGTATGGCAACAGTTTCCACGTGTTGCGCGATATCGAACTGAGCGTGGCCGCTGGCGAGCGCATCGTCATCTGCGGGCCTTCGGGTTCGGGCAAGTCGACGCTGATCCGCTGCATCAACCGGCTCGAGGAGCATCAGGAAGGCCGGCTCATCGTCGACGGCGTCGAGCTCAGCGACGACATCAAAGCCATCGACGCGGTGCGGCGCAAGGTCGGTATGGTGTTCCAGCAGTTCAACCTGTTCCCGCACCTGACCGTACTCGAGAACCTGACGCTGTCGCCGATGTGGGTCGGCAAGATGCCCAAGAAGGAAGCCGACGCCCGCGCGATGCAGCAGCTGGAGCGCGTGCGCATCGCCGAGCAGGCCGGCAAGTACCCGTTGCAGCTGTCGGGCGGCCAGCAGCAGCGTGTCGCCATCGCGCGCGCGCTGTGCCTGACGCCGAAGATCATGCTCTTCGACGAGCCGACCTCGGCGCTCGACCCGGAGATGATCAACGAGGTGCTGGACGTGATGATCGAACTCGCGGGCCAGGGCATCACCATGTTGTGCGTGACGCACGAAATGGGTTTTGCCCGATCGGTGGCCGACCGCGTGATCTTCATGGACCGCGGCCAGATCGTCGAACAGAACGCGCCCGAGGCCTTCTTCGCCAACCCGCAGAACGAGCGCACACGCGACTTCCTGTCGAAGATCATCGCGCACTGAGCGGGCG
>CAYUPF010000324.1:0-3857 GCA_964446545.1 uncultured Rubrivivax sp. | reverse complement strand
GAAAGTCACAGATCAAAGAAGACAGGTGCCCATGGCTGCAGCTCGACGGCTTTGACGGCGCGTCGCTGCTCCGCGGCGAGCTCCGGCGCCAGCATTGCCGTGGGCCGTCGTCCGGTTGCCGCAGTCTTCGTCTTGACCAAGGTCAGCTTGATGTCGGCCCGCGCCTCCATCATGCGACGGGCCGAAGCGTCGGTGCGCAGCGCGATCTTCGCCAGGCTCACCAGTACCAGTCCGAGCACCGCTGCGAAGCTATGCAGGCGCGGCGATGCGTCGGCCCGCTGGTGCGACGGACCCCACGCAACGACGCCACCCTTTTTGGCCCGGCGGAACAACGTCGTCGACGTTCCACTGGTCGCGGAATGCGTGCACGATGCGCCCGGTACTCCAGTGGTGCCGGTCCGTGCAAAGGACCCGTCTGCCCAGCGACATGCGCGGGCATGCCGATTGTTCGTGCGCGCGTTCCGCGCGCCGCCCTCGTCGGCAGCAGGCCGCACAGGATTGAGCGCCCGAACGTGTGCTACGGAGCAGCCGAGCGCCCGTAGTCACTCAGTCGCAAGCGGTCGGCAAGGTAGCGCG
Source organism: uncultured Rubrivivax sp. (assembly GCA_964446545.1). GTDB lineage: Bacteria > Pseudomonadota > Gammaproteobacteria > Burkholderiales > Burkholderiaceae_C > Rubrivivax. Next base: position 3,281 of record CAYUPF010000324.1, on the reverse strand, counting down.
CGACCACGCTCGGGTCGAAGAGGCCGCCTGCAAGCCCCACGTGACCGTCGGGACGCAGCAGGTAGAACGACGGTGACGCGATCTGCGCGCGCTCGAGTGCGTGCAGGTTGTCCGGATGATCGGGGATCGCATGCACGCTCAGCCAACTGTTCGCCTCACCCTCGCCCAGCGCCGGCGGCGCCTGTCCGAACAGCACCAGGTGGAAATGCAGATCGTCGAGCGCCGAGAACAGATCTTCGACAGGCCCGTCGGGCAGCCGCCTCAAGCGCAGCCACGGAAAGCGGTCGCCAGCGCGCAAAGCAGCGGCGCCCAAGTCGGGCTGCGTCTGCGACAGCGGGCTGCCGCGGTAGCGGATGCCGGTTTGGGAGATCGTGCGAAAGGCCAGCTTGCGTACCCGCTCGCGGCGCATTGCGAAGGCCACCGCATTTGCCAACGCTTTCGTGCGCAGCAGCCCCGCGAGCCAGCTGTCGGAAGCGACGAAGGTGAAAGCGCGGTCGGTGGTGTTCAGCAGTCGTTGCGCGACCGGCACGCGCTCGACTTCGTAGGAATCGAGCAAGTCTTCGCCCGCACGGCCGTTGAGCACCAGCGCGAGTTTCCACGCCAGGTTGTAGGCGTCCTGCAAGCCGGTGTTCATGCCTTGCGCGCCGACCGGGCTGTGCACGTGCGCCGCATCGCCGAGCAGGAAACAACGGGCTTGCCGAAAGCGTTCGGCGCGGCGGTGATGGATGCGGTAGGTGGAGAACCAGCTGCATGCCTTGAACGACAGGTCGCTGCCCACCTCTTGGCGCACTGCCGGGATGATTTGCTCGAAACTCAGATCCGGCCGGCCGCGCAATGCCGTCGGCAGGATGCCCACCACGCGCCAGTGATCGTGCCCGCGCATCGGAAAGAACAGGTGAAAGCCGTCGCGCCACAGATAGACGTTCAACTCGTCCGTCACCATCGGCCCGGCAACCTGCGCATCGGCGACAAAGAACACGTGTTCGTAGGCCGCGCCCTCGAAGCCGATGCCGTTCAGCTCGCGCACCGCGCTGTGCGCGCCATCGCAGCCGGCAACCCAGGATGCGTCGAGCTCGGCGAGCGTGCCGTCGGGTTGTTTCAAGGTCGCCCCGACGCCATCCGCCCGCGGCTGCAGCGCTACCAGCTCGGTGTTCCATTGCACCGCCATGTCCCAGTGGCGAAGCGCAGCGCCGAGCAGGCGCTCGTTGTCGTCCTGCCCCAGGATCAGCAGGAACGGATAGGGGCTCAAGTCGCGTCCGATGTCACCCAACGGCACGCGTGCCGCGAATCGGCCTTGCGACCACAGGTTGGCGCCGGTGGCGCGCTTGCCAAGTTCGAGGGCCTGATCCACGATGCCCAGCTGCGCATAGATCTCCAGCGTGCGCGCTTGCACGCCCAGCGCCCGTGTCTGCAGTGCCGGCCCAGGATGCCGGTCGATGATCCGGGCGCGTACGCCGCGGCGGCCGAGCTGATTGGCCAGCATCAACCCGGTCGGCCCGGCGCCGACGACGAGCACATCGGTGCGCATGCGCATCTCCTCAGGTCGACGTGCAGGTGGATGCCGGCGAAGGTGGCGCTCGGGTCGGCGCCTGTTGTCAGGCCTTCAAGCGCAGGCGGCCCAGGTAGTCGCGCTTGCCCAGCGGCATGCCACGCAGGCGCAACAAATCGTAGGCGGTAGTGGCATGGAAGTAGAAGTTGGGCACGGAGAACGAGAGCAGGAAGTCTTCGGCCAGGAAGGGCAGGCGGCGCTCGCCGAGTTGGAACACCATGTCCGCACCCGCAAGCGCGTTCACCTCGTCTCGGCGCAACTGGCCCAGGCCGTGTCGGGCCTGGGCGACCAACGCCTGCAGGGCGGAGAAGTCCAGGCCATCGGGCGGCGCCGGCGGCTTGAACAGACCCTCGCGTGCCGCACTGAGCGCCCCCATCGAGTGGTGTGCGGCCGACACGATCTGGAAGCTGAAAGGCAACATGTCGGGTGCCAACCGCGCGTCGACGATGTCATTCAGCGACGTGCCCTGCTGCTGGAAGTAGGTTTGCGCGCGGCCCAGGATGGCGTCCAGCGCGGCGAGGCCTTGCTGGAAGCTGGCGACAGTGGCGTCGTAGAGCGAGAACGGCATGCTTGGATCTCCGTAGGTGGTCAGGGAGGCGGTGAAGCGCTGACTGCGTCCGGGCAAACATTCTCGTGCTTCGCGTGCTCGAACGGAACGCCGCAGAGACGATGGTGCGGTGTTTGCGCTGGAGACTTGACCCCTGGCTTTGCCTTCGAGCGCAACCTCGAGGCTCTGCAGGAACCCGCCAGAGCAGGCCGAACTGCATTTCATCGACAAAAACCAGCCGGTCGAAAGCTGCGAGTACGCCGTGCGGGTGTGCAACACCGACTACGAGGTGCAGCCCATTGGCCAGCTCTCCACCGCGACTGGGGCGGCCACACCACGCACGACATCGAGCGCTGCGCGCTGAGCGCGCGCGGTGGCGCTGATCTACAACCGGTGGAACTGGTACATGCGCCTGGCTCATCCGAAGACCCGGCTGGAAGCCATCACCAGCCCCCCCAAGCTGCTGGCCGCAGTGGGACGCATGACGCGACAAGCACGCGTGACCAAGCCCGGCTTGGCTCGCGCTCGCCCTGTCTTGCCCGTCATCGCTCGTCGCCTCGTGTGCATCACAGATCGCAGCGAGGATGCGGAGGACTGTTTATTTCGGCTACACCCTCTCAGAGCCTCTCAGGGCACGAGCAGCATCGGCCGCTGGCAGCGCGCGAGCACACCCTGTGCCACCGAGCCGAGCACTGCATTGGCCAGCGTCGAATGGCCATGCGTGCCCATCACGATCAATCCGGGCTTGCTCGACTTGGCATAAGCGGCGATCTGCTCGGCCGCGTGGCCGGTGGCATGCGCGCTGCGCACCGTCCAACCCTGCTTCTCGGCAAAGGCGCGCGGCGCGCGCAGCACCTTCTCGGCTTCGTCCTGGTAATACTCGTCCAGCGTGCGTCGGTCGAAGAACGCTGCCGCACGGCTGGACAGCCCCGGCACCACCGTGAACAGCAGGTATTCATGGCCGGCGCCAAGCAGTTCATCGTGTGCGGCGATGTAGCTGAGCATGCGCTTGGTGTACTTGCTTCCGTCGACGGGCAGCAGGATCTTCATCGTCGTCTCCTTCGGGTGGGGCCGGACGCATCGTGCAACGGCGAGGGGTTGCGGTGCTTGATCGGGGTCAAGGGGTAGGCCCGGATGAGGCCGCACTCACGCGGTCAGCCTACATCAGAACAATGTCGTATTGAG
>CAYUPF010000323.1:0-3877 GCA_964446545.1 uncultured Rubrivivax sp. | reverse complement strand
GTCTGCGCGTCGCTGACCTCGAACTTGCCCGGCGCTTCGACGTTCAGCGTCTTGACGACACCGTCGACCACCAGCATCGAGTAGCGGTTGGAGCGCAGACCCATGCCGCGCGCCGTCAGGTCCAGCGTCAGGCCGGTAGCCTTGGCGAAATCGGCGCTGCCGTCGGCCATCATGCGCACCTTGCCGGCGCTCTTCTGGTCGCGGCCCCAGGCGCCCATGACGAAGGCGTCGTTCACCGACACGCACCAGATCTCGTCGACGCCGGCGGCCTTCAGCTCGTCGGCCTTCTCGACGTAGCCGGGCACGTGCTTGGCCGAGCAGGTGGGCGTGTAGGCGCCGGGCAGCGCGAAGATCGCGATCGTCTTGCCGGCCGTGGCCTTGGCGATGTCGAAGCTGTTCGGGCCGATCGAGCAGCCATTGCCTTCGACCTCGATGAACTCCTGCAGGCTGCCGGCGGGCAGCTTGTCTCCGATTTTCAGCATCATGGTCTCCTGTGGTCAGACGGGCCCGCAAGGGCGAATACAAAGACAAAGGGCCCAACGCCAGTATTCCAGTGTTGCGGCCCTTGCGTGCCGCGCAAGGGCCGAAGGCCCCGCGGCGGGACTAGGGAATCAGGCCAGCCCGGCCTTCTTCACCAGGCGGGTGACGACCCAGCTCTTGGTCTTGGAGATGGGCCGGCTTTCGGCGATCTCGACGACGTCGCCGAGCTTGTACTCGCCCTTCTCGTCATGCGCGTGGTACTTGCTCGAACGCGCGACGATCTTGCCGTACAGCTCGTGCGTGACGCGGCGCTCCACCAACACGGTGAGGGTCTTCGAGCGCTTGTCGCTGACCACCTGGCCGACCAGCGTGCGCGTGTTCTTGGCGGCGGGTTGCGGCTGGTTCATTGGGCGGCCCCCTTCTTCTTCTCGTTGAGGATGGTCTTGACGCGCGCGATGTCGCGGCGCGTCCTGCGCAGCGTCGAGTGGTTGCTCAGCGCCTGGGTGGCCTTCTGCATGCGCAGGCCGAAGTGGGCGCGCAGCAGGTCGGCGACCTCCTTCTCGAGCGCGGCCACGTCCTTGGCGCGCAGTTCACTGGTCTTCATGACAATTTCTCCGGTGCTTCGTCTACGCGCCGATCTGGCGCGCGACGAAGGTGCAGCGCAGCGGCAGCTTGGCCGAGGCCAGCAGGAAGGCCTCGCGCGCCAGCGTCTCGGGCACGCCGTTGATCTCGTACAGCACCTTGCCCGGCTGGATCTCGGCGACGTAGTACTCGGGGTTGCCCTTGCCGTTGCCCATGCGCACTTCGGCCGGCTTCTGCGAGATCGGCTTGTCCGGGAAGATGCGAATGAAGATGCGCCCGCCGCGCTTGATGTGGCGGCTGATCGCGCGGCGAGCCGCCTCGATCTGGCGCGCCGTCAGGCGGCCACGCTCCGTGGCCTTGAGGCCGAACTCGCCGAACGACACCTTGGCGCCGCGCGTGGCGACGCCGGTGTTGCGGCCTTTTTGTTCCTTGCGGAACTTGCGACGTGCTGGTTGCAGCATGTGTTATTCCCCTTTGCTCTCGGCGCCAGCGGCCGGAGCGGCTGCCTTGCGCACGCGCTTGACCGCCGCCGGCTTGGCCGCATCGGCGCTTTCAGCCGGCTTGTCGGCGGCGCGCGGCGGCCTGTCACCGGCCGGACGCGGACGTCCGCCCGGCGCACCGGGCGCGCCCGGGCCGCCCGGACGCGGTGTGCGGCGCGAACGGCGATCGTCGTCGCCGGCTTCGGGCTTGGCACCGGGCGCCTCGCCGTGAGCCAGGCGGTCACCGCGATAGACCCAGACCTTGACGCCAATGACGCCGTAGGTGGTCTTGGCTTCCGAGAAGCCGTAGTCGATTTCGGCCTTGAGCGTGTGCAGCGGCACGCGGCCTTCGCGGTACCACTCGCAGCGTGCGATCTCGATGCCGTTGAGGCGGCCCGAAGACATGATCTTGATGCCCTGCGCGCCCAGCCGCATGGCGTTCTGCATCGCGCGCTTCATCGCACGGCGGAACATGATGCGCTTCTCGAGCTGCTGGGTGATGCTGTCGGCGATCAGCTGGGCATCGACCTCTGGCTTGCGCACTTCCTCGATGTTCACCGCCACCGGCACGCCCAGGCGGCGCGCCAGTTCGGCCTTCAGGTTCTCGATGTCCTCGCCCTTCTTGCCGATGACCACGCCCGGACGCGCCGAGAAAATGGTGATGCGGGCGTTCTTGGCGGGGCGCTCGATCAGGATGCGCGACACGGCGGCGCTCTTCAAGCGCGTCTTCAGGAAGTCGCGCACATGCAGGTCTTCGGCCAGCATGGTGCTGAAGTTGCGCTTGGTCGCGAACCAGCGCGACGCCCAGGCACGGGTGACGGGCAGCCGGAAGCCGGTCGGGTGGATTTTTTGTCCCATGGTCTTTGCTCTGCCCTTGCCTTAGTTGCCGACCGTCACGTAGATGTGGCAGGTGGGCTTGCTGATGCGGTTGCCGCGGCCCTTGGCGCGGGCCGACGAACGCGTCAGCGTGGCGCCCTGCTCCACGTAGATCGACTTGATCTTCAACTCGTCGATGTCGGCACCATCGTTGTGCTCGGCATTGGCGATCGCCGAGGCCAGGGCCTTGCGGATGATGCCGGCGGCCTTTTTCGGCGTGAAGCTCAGGATGTCGAGTGCCTGATCGACCTTCTTGCCGCGCACCATGTCCGCCACCAGCCGACCCTTGTCGACCGACAGCCGCACACCGCGGACGCTTGCTTTGGTTTCCATCGTTGGCATCCCTACCTCTTGGCCTTCTTGTCGGCCGGGTGACCCTTGAAGGTGCGCGTCTGCGCAAATTCGCCGAGCTTGTGGCCGACCATCTGGTCGGTCACGTACAGCGGAACGTGCTGCTTGCCGTTGTGCACCGCAATCGTCAGGCCGATGAACTCGGGCAGGATCGTCGAGCGGCGCGACCAGGTCTTGACCGGCTTCTTGTCCTTGGTGGCGGCAGCCTTGTCGACCTTGGCCATCAGGTGGTGGTCCACGAACGGACCCTTCTTCAGTGAACGTGCCATGGTGCTCGACCCCTACTTCTTGCGACGCGAGACGATCATCGTCTGCGTACGCTTGTTGTTGCGCGTGCGGTAGCCCTTGGTCAGCGTGTTCCACGGCGACACCGGCACCTGGCCCTCGCCGGTGCGGCCTTCGCCGCCGCCGTGCGGGTGGTCCACCGGGTTCATGGCCACGCCGCGCACCGTCGGACGGATGCCCTGCCAGCGCCGCGCACCGGCCTTGCCGTATTGGCGCAGGTTGTGCTCTTCGTTGCTGACCTCGCCGATGGTGGCGCGGCAGTCGATGTGGATCTTGCGCACTTCGCCCGAACGCAAACGTAACTGGGCATAGATGCCTTCGCGCGCCATCAGCGTTACCGAGGTGCCGGCCGAGCGTGCAATCTGCGCGCCCTTGCCGGGCAGCATCTCCACGCAATGCACCGTCGAGCCCACCGGGATGTTGCGGATCGGCAGCGTGTTGCCGGCCTTGATCGGCGCTTCCGCCCCGCTGACGATCGTCGCGCCCACCTCCAGCCCGCGCGCGGCGATGATGTAGCGGCGCTCGCCGTCGGCGTAACACACCAGCGCGATGTGCGCGGTGCGGTTCGGGTCGTATTCGATGCGTTCGACCTTGGCCGGAATACCGTCCTTGTTGCGCACGAAGTCGACCACGCGGTAGTGGTGCTTGTGACCACCGCCCTTGTGGCGAATGGTGATGTGGCCGTTGTTGTTGCGGCCCGAATGCTGGAACTGCGGCTCCAGCAACGACGCTTCCGGCTTGCCCTTGTGCAGGTGCTTGTGCACCACCTTGACCACCGCACGGCGGCCCGGCGAGGTCGGTTTGACTTTGACGACGGCCATTAC
>CAYUPF010000322.1:0-3986 GCA_964446545.1 uncultured Rubrivivax sp. | reverse complement strand
CTGCATGCCGGCAATGGGCTGCTGGCGATGTCGTGGCTGGCGATTGCACGCTGGCCCAGGCGCAGGCGGCAGCTTCGGCGGCGGCACCCTCGGCCTCCGTGGCAGCGCCCGCAACGTGCGCGCCCGGCTATACCCGCCGGCGGGCCCGCAGCCGCGCGCTGGCCTGGAGGTCAACGTGGAGCCGGCCACCAGTTGGACCGACACGCGCCGCGCGCTGCTGGTGCAAACCGGCAGCGTGCGCCTGCCGGCCGTGGAGGGCATCGAATGGCTGGATGGCGGGCTGGGCCGACCACCTCACTTCCTACGGTGGGCCGCTGAGCCGTGACAAGAGCCAGGCAACGGCGCTGGACTGGATCGATTCCGGTGCGACCGCCAGCCACGGCAGCGTCAGCGAACCCTGCAATCACCTGCAGAAGTTTCCGCACCCGCAATGGCTGCTGCTGCACTACCTGCAGGGCAGCACCGCCATCGAGGCCTACTGGAAGAGCGTGTGGTGACCGCAGCAGCCGCTGTTCGTCGGCGAGCCGCTGGCCGCGCCCTTCGCGCGGCGTTGATCAGCCCAGCGCCAGCGCCGCGTCGCGGCCGGCGCGCACCGCGCCTTCCAGCGTGGCCGGGTAGGGGCCGGCGACATAGTCGCCCGCGGCCCACAGCCCTGGGGCAATGGCCATCGGCGGGCGTTGCAGGGCCGGCGTGCAACGGAAGGTGGCGCGTTTTTCCGCCGCCACGTGCAGCACGGTCGGTGCTGTCGGCCAGTGGCCCGCGGGGAAGGTCGCCAGCGCCTGGGCCAGCGTGGCCTGCGCCGTGGCGTTCAGGCCGCGATCGACCCAGTCGCGCGCGCCGCTGACGACGAAGGCGAACACACCGGCCGGGCCATCCAATGTACCCAGGTCGAAGACGAACTGTGCCGGCGCATCGGTGCCGGCATGCAGCGCCAGCATCGGCAACGCCAGACGGACGCCAGCGCACTGCAGGTACACGGTGACGATCGGTTCGTAGCGCAGCGCGGCGGCGGTGGCGGCCCAGGCGGGTGCCAGCTCGGCGCACAGCCGTGCGGCTTCGGCGGCGCTGCAGGCCAGCAGCACCGCGTCGTAGTCGCGGCCGTCGAGCTGCCAGCGCTCGCCGGGGCGCAGCTGCGCTGCCCGCGCCGTGGTGTGCAGCGGCACGCCGTGGCGCTGCAGCCAGCTCGCGGCCGGCTGCGGCAGCAGCGCACCCAGCGGTGCGCGGGGCAGCAGCAGGTCCGAGGAGCCGGGGCCGCTGAACAGCGCATCGTGCAGCACACGCAGGAAGACCCGCGCGCTGGCCTGCGAGGACGGCGTGTTCAGCGCGGCCACGCACAGCGGCTCGATCAGCTGCTCGCGCACGCGCGCCGGCAGGCGGCGGCAGAGTTCGGCCACGCTCAGGCTCTCGGCGCAGTGAAAGCGCATCACCGCCCAGCGTGTGGCGGCGGCCAGCAGCGACAGCCGTTCGCCCCAGCCCCAGCCGGGCCGGCGCAGCACCGCGCGCACGAAGTCCGGCAGCGGCGCGCCGCCGCGCAACTGCAGCCCTTGGCCGTCGGGATAGCTCAGCACCAGCGGCAGCCGCCGCAGCAGCTTGTTCGCATCGGCATCGACCAGGGCCATCAGCTCGAGCGTGGCCTGGTAGGCGCCGATCAGGATGTGCTGGCCGTTGTCCAGCGTGTGTCCGGCGGCCTGCACGCTGCGCGCGCGCCCGCCGGGTTGCGGCGCCATCTCGAAGACCTCGACCGCATGGCCGGCGCGGCGCGCATGCACCGCGGCCGCCAGGCCGGCCCAGCCGGCGCCGACCACGGCCACGCGCAATGGCTTCAACGGCCGCGCCAGTGCGTGCGCCACGCGATCCACAGCTTGCGCAGCGGCGTCAGCGAGGTGCGCTGGTGCAGCACGCGAAAGCCGTCGGCTTCGATCTCGCGCAGCAGCGTGCGGTAGATGTGGGCCATCATCAGCCCGGGTTTCTGGGCGCGGCGGTCGGCCTCGGGCAGCAGCGCGAAGGCCTCGTCGTACAGGCGGTGCGCGCGCTCGGCCTGGAAGCGCATCAGCGCCTCGAAACGATCGCTGTAGCCCCAGGGCGAGTCGCGCTTGAGGATCTCCTGCGCCTTGACATCGAACTGCTGCAGCTCCGACACCGGCAGGTAGATGCGCCCGCGCCGCGCATCGTCGCCGACGTCGCGGATGATGTTGGTGAGCTGCATCGCCAGGCCCAGGCGGTGCGCGTACGGCGTCGTCTCCGGCTGGGTGCGGCCGAAGATGTTGGCCGCCACCTCGCCGACCACGCCGGCCACCAGGTGGCAGTAGCGCTGCAGCCCGGCATAGTCGAGGAAGCGCGTCTGCTGCAGGTCGATCTGGCAGCCCTCGATCACCGCCAGCAGATGGCCGGGCTGGATGTCGTAGTCCGCGGCCAGCGGCATCAGCGCCTTCATCACCGGATGGCTGGGCCTGCCGGCAAAGGCGGACTGCACCTCCTGGCGCCACCAGGCCAGCTTGGTGGCGGCCACGCCGCTGTCGCTGGTTTCGTCGACCACGTCGTCGACCTCGCGGCAGAAGGCATAGAAGGCGGTGATGGCCGCACGCCGCGGTGGCGGCAGGAACAGGAAGGCGTAATAGAAGGACGAGCCGCTGGCCGCGGCCTTGTCCTGCACGTACTGCTGCGGGCTCGGCGCGGCGGGGTTGGCGGGTGCGCTCATCGGCCCATGCGCCAGGCGCGCCACAGCAGGCGCGGCGCGTCGGTGCGGCGCAAAACCGGCCGGGTGCGAAGGCTGGCGTAGTCCATCGCGGCGATTTTCTCAAGAATCCCGAGTCCCCCTTGCACCACCAGCCGCAGCTCCCAGCCGGCGCGTCCCGGCAGGCGCAGCGCCAGCGGTGCGCCCTCGGCCATCAGCGTGCCCGCCCAGCCGGCCAACTCGCGCACCAGCGCGCGTGCTGCCGCTGAATCCTCGCCCTGCAGCAGTTGCGGCAGTTCCAGGCCATGGCGTCGCAGCGCGTCCAGCGGCACGTAGACGCGGCCGCGCGGCAGGTCCACGCTCAGGTCCTGCCAGAAGTTGATCAGTTGCAGCGCGCTGCAGATGGCGTCGGACTGGCGCAGCGACAGCGCATCGCCGACGCGGTACAGGTGCAGCAGCAGCCGTCCCACCGGGTTGGCCGAGCGCGAGCAGTAGTCCAGCAGCGCCGCGCGGTCGGCATAGCGCGGGTTGCGCACGTCCTGCACGAAGGCGTCGAGTAGTGCATGCAGCCACTCGGGCGGCAGCGCCTGCGCGCGCGCGGCTTCGGCCAGTGGAGCGAAGACCGCGGCCCAGCGGCCGCTGCCGGGGCGGCCGGCGAGTGCCGCGTCCAAGTCGTCGCGGTATTGCGTGAGCAGCGCGATGCGCTGTGCCGGGCCGGTGTCGCCCTCGTCGGCCAAGTCGTCGGCGGTGCGCGCGAAGTGGTAGATGGCGACGATGGCAGGCCGCAACGCGGCCGGGCACAGCAGCGAGGCGACAGGGAAGTTCTCGTAGTGCTGCACGGCCACGGCCCCATTGTCCATGGCGGTGCCACGGCCGGCTAGAATCCACCTTTCGCCGGGTTGCTGTAGGGGCCGTCGCAGGCCCCTCGCCGTTTTGCAACTTCAGTGCCGCGCGGGTGGCGAAATTGGTAGACGCACCAGGTTTAGGTCCTGACGCCTTCACGGGCGTGCCGGTTCGAGTCCGGCCCCGCGCACCAGACAACATCCTTAGCCGATCCGAAAGAGCCCATCATGGCCGTGAACGTGGAAACCCTCGACAAGCTGGAACGTCGCATCACGCTGACGCTGCCCACCGACCAGATCAGCAGCGAGGTCGAATCGCGCCTGAAGAAACTGTCGCGCACCGTCAAGGCCGCGGGCTTCCGCCCCGGCAAGGTGCCGATGTCGGTGGTGGCGCAGCGCTATGGCTATTCGGTGCACTACGAGGTCATGAACGACCATGTCGGCCGCGCCTTCAGCGACGCCGCCGGCGA
>CAYUPF010000321.1:0-4031 GCA_964446545.1 uncultured Rubrivivax sp. | reverse complement strand
GGTCCACGGTCACCCACTTGGAGGTGCCGAGTTCCTTGCCGACCCAGTCGGACAGCCCACGCCGCAGGCCAGATCGCCGCCGACGGCGCGCGCGTGGTCGTCGGTCCCGCCTGTCGAGGCTCTGATCTTGTACTCGGCAGCAGCCCGCCGACCGCAGGCGAACCTGACTACCATTCAGTGGCAGCACCAAGCTTGACATCTTGACTCTCGGGAGTGCGCGCATGCCACCTCGGCTGACTTCGCAGGACTTCGACCAGGATCTGCTCATCCTTTTCGACGCGTATGTGCATGGCGATGTCGACCGACGAGGCTTCCTGGAGAAGGCACAACGCTTCGCAAAGGCGGGGGTAACCGCGGCCGGCTTGCTGGCTGCGCTGAGCCCCGACTTCGCCGCCGGGCAGCAGGTTCGCGCCGACGATGCGCGCCTGAAGACCGAGTGGTTCACCGTGCCCTCGCCCTCCGGATCCGGCAGCATCCGTGGCTACCTCGCACGCTCTGCGTCGGCAGGGACTGCACCACTGCCGGTGGTGCTGGTGATTCACGAGAACCGCGGTCTCAACCCGCACATCGAGGACATCACGCGGCGGCTGGCGCTGGAGGGGTTCATGGCCTTCGCGCCGGATGCTCTGACGCCGCTGGGTGGCTACCCGGGTGACGAAGACAGGGCGCGCGCGGCCTTCGCCACGCTGGACCAGACGAAGACGCGCGAGGACTTCCTGGCCACTGCCGCCTGGCTGCGAGGCAGGCCCGATGGCAACGGCAGACTCGGCGTCGTGGGTTTCTGCTACGGCGGCGGCATCGCCCATTGGCTCGCCACACAGCTGCCGAATCTGGATGCCGCCGTGCCGTTCTACGGCAACAGCCCGGCGCCGCAGCAGGCCGAACAGGTGAAGGCCGCGTTGCAAGTGCATCTGGCGGCAGTGGACGAGCGCATCAACGCGGCCTGGCCGGCCTACGAAGCCGCGTTGAAGGCGGCCGGGGCACAGTGCGAGATGCACCAGTACCCGGGCACGCAGCACGGCTTCAACAACGACACGACACCGCGCTACGACGCTGCCGCGGCGCAATTGGCGTGGAACCGGACAATCGTCTTCTTCAAGCGCCACCTGGCGTGACGACTGCGTCGGTGCTCGACGACTCAATGTCGGCAACCTCTTGCAGCGACCTTCAGGTGTATGCCCGCCCTGCAGATCCGGCTGGGCCGTGACGCCGGTCTTTTGCGCCCTTCCCCGGCGTCGACTCGGCGCGTACGGGCCTTGATTCGCGCGACACGCAGTGATTTTGGCGGGGATTGCAGCCCCGGGGTCGTGTGCCTTGCTGCATTGCCGCAGGGCTGGACACGCTGCCAGTCGAGGTCGAGGCGCGCTGCCAAGCCCACAGCTGCCAGTGGGCGGGCTCGACATGCCGACGGCAAAGCTGACAATGGCGTCCACTCGCCGAGGCGCCAGATGCGAACGGCTCGGCGAGGCACACCTGCCGCATATCCGATATCGGATAGGCATCTTCTGGTCATGTAGCAGGCGCCTGTTTCAAGCCGCACCGCGCCGCAGGCGGCTCGGGTACATGGTCCCGGGTGGCCCGTGCATCGCACGCGAGCACCGCCCACAGGATGCGCTCGTCGTTGCTGGCCATCGCGAGGTAGGCCTATTGCCCAGAAGACCAAGCAAGTGGGAGTGACCCTCCGTCAGGGTGGGACCCGCGAGCGATGCATGGACGCCAGCTGCGCACACAACGTACGATGGTGTCTGGCGAGGTCGCCCAACGCCTGCGCGTTTCGCCAGCTCGACAAGCATGCACCGTCCTTCCCGACTCGTCCTGTACGCGGTCGTGGTGATCGCCATCGCGGCTGCCACGTCGTGGACGAACGCGCGCTCGGATTGGCGAACGGCCGGCCGCGAGCCGGTAGGTCTGGCACCGGATCCTGCCGACGTGAAGGAAGCGGTGGTCCAGGTGTACGGCGCTCGCACCGTTGGGGCCAAGGGCCTTTTCGGCGTACACACCTGGGTCGCGGTCAAGCCGGCCCGGGCACAGGAGTGGACGGTTTACGAAGTGATCGGGTGGCGGCTGCGCTGGTCGCAAAGCGCTGTCGTCGTGCAAAGCCGGGCACCGGATGCGCGCTGGTTCGGCGCCGAGCCGCAGCTTTATGCGGACCGACGCGGACATGAGGTCGACGAGCTGATCGAGCGCATCGACAAGGCGGCTCGCGCCTATCCCTATGGCGCCGAATACCGAGCGTGGCCAGGTCCGAACTCCAACACCTTCACCGCCTGGATCGCCAGGGCAGTGCCGGAGCTGGAACTGGACCTACCGGCCACGGCCATCGGCAAGGACTACCTCGGCAGCGCCATCATCGGTGCGGCTCCGAGCGGCAGCGGCTTCCAGCTGTCGCTCGGCGGCGTGCTCGGCCTGGCCGTGAGCGCCGTCGACGGACTCGAGTTGAACGTACTCGGCTTGAACTTCGGCATCAGTCCGAACGGCGTGAAACTGCCCATGGTGGGACGGGTCGGCATCAACTCGGGGTCGAGCAACGGAATGCGACCGTCCCGGTCCGATGGCCTGGTGTCGGGCGAAACATTCTGAGCCAGCACCTTTCGGGTCGTGCGGCGCGCGATGCGCAGCGGCCCGTCAGGCTCGATGGCCTGACGAACGACGGTTTTGTGCATGACATACATCGCGCAGGCGAACGGCTGCCGATCGACATCACGCACTTTTGAATGGCAAGTCTCAGGCGCTGAGTTCGCCGAATCGGTCGTCAAGCCACGACCCCTATGCGACTGCCACAAAGTCGAACTGACCGCCTCTCTCAGCCGTCGTTTGCGCAAGGCCATCTGACAAAATGGCTCAATGTCGCGGTGCCCTTCGACGACGAATACCCATCGCGTTGACGGTGTCTACCGAAGCGCATATCATGTTGACACTGTCAACTCGCAGGGCTCCCGCGTACATCGTGAAGCCGGCCATGGAGGTACCGTATGCACACCCAATCCGCTTCTATCGCCCACCAGGATGATCGGCCCGCCGATCCGTGGGCCATCCTGGCTGGAGGCAGCGTGGGTATCGTCATTGGCTTTGGCGTTGACCTCTTGCGGCTCGGCGTTCATGAAGCAAGGCTCGCGCTTTCTGCCCGCCCCGCGGTCGGGCGCGTCGCGGCGCGGGGCTGGCAGTGCCCCGGTCCTTGCGACGCGGGCGCGCGCTGAGTCGAATGGCCCGATCGAGTCCTCGCGGGCCTGCGCTGGCTGAAGCGCCCGTATCCGCTGCGCGCCGGATGCCCAAGCAATGCGACCCCGCCCCGACGACGGAACTGCGCGACGCCTGCATTGCCGCAGCGCGTGAGGCCATTGCCCTGCATGGCATCGAATGTCTGAGCCTCCGCGACGTGGCGCGCAGGCTGGGTGTGTCGCATCAGGCGCCGTACAAACACTATCCGAGCCGTGACCATCTGCTGGCCGAAGTGATGCGCCGCTGCTTCCAACAGTTTGCGCAGCATCTGGACGGGCGCAAGCATTTCGACGATCCGCATCAGGACCTCAAATCGCTGGGCCGCCAGTACCTGAGCTACGCCGAGCAGCATCCTTTGGAGTACCGGCTGATGTTCGGCACGCCGTGGCCGGCGGCGGCGGAGCACTCTGATCTGCTGCGCGACTCGACACATGCCTTCGACATCCTGCGCCAGGTGCTGCGGCGGATCCATGGCAGCAGTGCGAAGCAGTGCGAGCGTGCGGATCTGGACGCGATGTTCGTCTGGTCGACCATGCACGGGCTGGTAGGCGTGATGAACGGCGATTGCATCGACAAGCTCGGTCTGCAGCAAAAGATGCTGGGTCAGGTCGTGCAGCATGTAATGGACGGCGTGGCTCGTGGGCTCGCAGGCGCGAGGCCGACTCACCCCGCGTGAAGCCGGCGCTGTCCTCCAGGACGAGGCGCCATTGGGTGCGTTTTCTGATGCTGGCCATGCTCTGAGCTCCGGTTGATGCCTCGCGGCGAATGCCTCGAAGCTCAACTGGCGCAAATTTGGCGCAAATCCAGAAGGG
>CAYUPF010000320.1:0-4044 GCA_964446545.1 uncultured Rubrivivax sp. | reverse complement strand
ACGTTCGTCGTCCGTCAGCTGCTGGTCCAGCAACAGCGGGTCGTCCCAGTGGAAGGTGGCGTTGGCCATGGTGAGCTTCTCCGTTCAGCACAGTGCTCGCAGCGTATCACCCAGAATCGCCATGCCCTCGTCGAGCACGGCGTCGCTGGCGGTCAGCGGCACGAGGATGCGGATGACGTTGCCGTACACGCCGCAGGACAGCAGGATCAGGCCGCGCTTCGCGGCTTCGGCGACGATGGCCTTGGCCAGCTCGGCGTCGGGCTGCTTGACGTCACCGTTCTTGAACAGCTCGATCGCCAGCATCGCGCCCAGGCCGCGCACGTCGCCGATGACCTTGTGCTGCTTGGCCAGCGCCTTCAGCCCGGCGCTGAGGCGCCCGCCGACGGCACGGCTGCGTTCGAGCAGCTTGTCCTTCTCGAACACCTGCAGCACCGCCAGCGCCGCGGCGCAGCCCAGCGGCGAGCCGGCATAGGTGCCGCCCAGCCCGCCGGGGCCGGGCGCATCCATCACCTCGGCACGGCCGACCACGGCCGACAGCGGGAAGCCGCCGGCCAGGCTCTTGGCCATCGTCACGATGTCGGCGGCCACGCCCATCTGCTCCATCGCGAAGAAGGTGCCGGTGCGGCCGGCGCCGGTCTGCACCTCGTCGGCGACGAGCAGGATGCCGTGCTGGTCGCACAGCTGGCGCAGCCGCTGCATGAAGGCGGCGGGCGCGACGTAGAAGCCGCCTTCGCCCTGCACCGGCTCGATGACGATGGCCGCCACCTGCGCGGCCTCGATGTCGTTCTTGAAGATGCTTTCCACCGAGGCGATGGCCGCTTCGATGCTGACGCCGTACAGCGCGTTCGGGAACAACGCGTGGAACACGCTGCCGGGGAAGGGCCCGAAGCCCAGCTTGTAGGGCGCGACCTTGCCGGTCAGGCCCAGCGTCATCATCGTGCGGCCGTGGTAGCCGCCGCTGAAGGCGATGATGCCCGGCCGCCCGGTGTGGGCGCGCGCGATCTTCACCGCGTTTTCCAGCGCCTCGGCGCCGCTGCTCAGCAGCAGCGTCTTCTTCGCAAAGTCGCCCGGCGCCAGCGCGTTGAGCTTCTCGGCCAGTTCCACATAGGGTTCGTAGGCCAGCACCTGGAAGCAGGTGTGGGTGTACAGCTCCAGCTGCGCCTTGACCGCCTCGATCACCTGCGGGTGGCGGTGGCCGGTGTTGAGCACGGCGATGCCGCCGGCAAAGTCGATGTAGCGTTTGCCCTCCACGTCCCAGACCTCGGCATTGTCTGCGCGCGCGGCAAAGATCAGGTGGGTGTGGCCGACGCCGCGCGCCACCGCGGCGTTGCGCCGGGCCAGCAGCGCGGCATTGGTCAACTGCGGTTCGCGTTGCATCGAGGGCCTCCCGGCATTGGCTGGAACCACACTTTAGTCGCGTGGGGTCCGCAGGGTCGCCCGACTACAATCTGGTTGAATCAACCAATATCTGCTCGTGCTGCCATGGAAACCGTCGGTCTGTTCGAAGCCAAGACGCACCTGTCGGAGTTGATCGCGCGCGCCGAACGGGGTGAGGAAGTCATCATCACCCGTCACAACAAGCCGGTGGCCAAGCTGGTGCCTTTCAACGAGGTTTCGCCCGAACTGGTCACGCGGCGCCGCGAGATCGCCGCCGAGATGCAGGCGATCGGGCGCGAAATCGAGGCGCGCGGCGGCCCGATCACCGTCGAGGAGATTCTCGAGTGGCGCGACGAGGGGCGCCGGTGATCGTCGTCGACTGCTCCTACACGCTGGCGATGGTGATGCCCGACGAGCGGCGGCCACGCAGCTTGGCGCTGGCCGAGGAGTCGCGGTTGGTGGCGCCGCAGATCTGGAGCTACGAGGTGGCCAATGCCTTCCATATGGCGGTGCGGCGCGGGCGGCTCGAGGCCGACCGGGCGGCGATGCTGTCCCGCCGGGTCGAGGACTACGGGGTCGATCTCGACGGCCCCGAGGCGACCGTACACCAACGCTACATCGCCGCCCGCACGCACGGCCTGAGCGCCTACGACGCCGCCTACCTGGAACTTGCCCTGCACCGGCGCTATGACTTGGCGACGCTGGACCTGCGCCTGGGCGATCTCGCCCGCCGGCTGGGCCTGGTCGTCCATGACTGATCGATTGTTGAAGACCCGACCATGAAAGCCTCCGAGATCCGTTCCACCTTCCTGAAGTTCTTCGAATCGAAGGGCCATACCGTCGTCGCCTCGAGCCCGGTGGTGCCCGGCGACGACCCGACCTTGCTGTTCACCAACGCCGGCATGAACCAGTTCAAGGACGTGTTCCTGGGCTTCGACAAGCGGCCTTACACACGCGCGGCCACCAGCCAGAAGTGCATCCGCGCCGGCGGCAAGCACAACGACCTGGAGAACGTGGGCTACACCGCACGCCACCACACCTTCTTCGAGATGCTGGGCAACTTCAGCTTCGGCGACTACTTCAAGAAGGACGCGATCCGCTACGCCTGGGAACTGCTGACCGAGGTCTACAAGCTGCCCAAGGACAAGCTGTGGGCCACGGTCTACGCCGAGGACGACGAGGCCTACGACATCTGGCTCAAGGACATCGGCCTGCCCGCCGAGCGCATCGTGCGCATCGGCGACAACAAGGGCGGCCGCTACATGTCCGACAACTTCTGGATGATGGGCGACACCGGGCCGTGCGGGCCGTGCAGCGAGATCTTCTACGACCATGGCCCCTCCGTTGCCGGCGGCCCGCCGGGCAGCGAAGAGCAGGACGGCGACCGCTACATCGAGATCTGGAACAACGTCTTCATGCAGTTCAACCGCAGCGAAGACGGCGTGATGCACAGGCTGCCCAAGCCCAGCGTCGATACCGGCATGGGGCTGGAGCGGCTGGCCGCCGTGCTGCAGCATGTGCATTCCAACTATCAGATCGACCTGTTCGTGCACCTGCTGGCCGCGGCCAAAGATGCGGTGGATGCCGCCGGCGGTGGCGGCTGTGACCCGGAATCGCCGAGCCTGAAGGTCATCGCCGACCACATCCGCGCCTGCGCCTTCACCGTCGCCGACGGCGTGATTCCCGGCAACGAAGGCCGTGGCTACGTGCTGCGGCGCATCGCGCGCCGCGCCATCCGCCACGGCTACAAGCTAGGCGCGCGCAAGCCCTTCTTCCATACGCTGGTGAGCCCGCTGGCCGACGAGATGGGCGACGCCTACCCCGAGCTGCGGCGCGACCGGCTGCGCATCACCGAGGTGCTGAGGGCCGAGGAGGAGCGTTTCTTCCAGACCATCGCCAACGGCATGGAGATTCTGGAAGCGGCCATCGAAACTGGTTCCACCGCCGCTAGTCCGAGGGTCATTGGTCCTGGCACGGGAAATATTGTCGTGACAGGGCATGCCCCGACCGTGGTGGTGGGCCAGTTGCCCGGCGAGGTCGCGTTCAAGCTGCATGACACTTTCGGGTTCCCGCTTGACTTGACAGCAGACGTGTTGCGCGAACGGGGCCTGACGGTGGACTCCGCCGGTTTCGACGCCGCGATGCAGCGCCAGCGCGAGCAGGCCCGCGCCAAGGCCAAGTTCAAGATGGCGCAGGGGCTGGAATACGACGGCGCGGCCACCGCCTTCCACGGCTACGAGCACCTGGTGTGCGAGCACTCCCGAGTCACGGCGATCTACATCGACGGCTCGCCGGTGCAGCGCGCACGCGCCGGCGACGACGTGGTCATCGTGCTCGACCACACGCCCTTCTATGCCGAGAGCGGCGGCCAGGTCGGCGACAGCGGCGAGCTGCGCAATGCGCGCTCGCGTGTCATCGTCGAGGACACGCTGAAGATCCAGGCATCGGTCTTCGGCCACCACGGCCGCATCGTCGAAGGCGAAGTCGAGATCGGCGATGAGCTGGTCGCCCGCGTCGATGCCGAGCGCCGGGCGAAGACCGTGCGCAACCACAGCGCCACGCACCTGATGCACAAGGCACTGCGCGAGGTGCTGGGCGCGCATGTGCAGCAAAAGGGCTCGCTGGTGAATGCCGAGCGCACGCGCTTCGACTTCGCGCACAACGCGC
>CAYUPF010000319.1:0-4065 GCA_964446545.1 uncultured Rubrivivax sp. | reverse complement strand
CCATGGCACAGAAAAAAGGCGGCGGTTCCACGCGGAACGGCCGTGACTCGAAACCCAAGATGCTGGGCGTCAAGGTCTATGGCGGCCAGACCGTGACCGCCGGCTCGATCATCGTGCGCCAGCGCGGCACCAAGTTCCACGCCGGCACCAACGTCGGCATGGGCCGCGACCACACGCTGTTCGCGACGGTCGACGGCACCGTGTCCTTCGACGTCAAAGGCGCGAACAACAGGCAGACGGTCTTCGTCAGCCCGGCCTGACGCGGCCCTGCCTCGAACCGAAGCCCCGGTTCGCCGGGGCTTCGTCGTTCTAAGATCCAGCGCATGAAGTTCGTCGACGAAGCCACCATCGACGTTGCCGCGGGCAACGGCGGGGCTGGGTGTGCCAGCTTCCGGCGCGAGAAGTTCATCCCCTTCGGCGGGCCGGACGGCGGCGACGGCGGGCGCGGCGGCAGCATCCGCGCCGTGGCCGACCGCAACCTGAACACGCTGATCGACTACCGCTATGCCCGGCGGCACATGGCGCGCAACGGCGAGAGCGGGCGCGGCGCCGACCAGTACGGCGCGGCCGGCGAGGACATCCTGCTGCGCATGCCGGTGGGCACGATCGTCACCGACCTCGACACCGGGCAGGCCATCGCCGAGCTGATCGATCCGGAGCAGCCGGTGCTGCTGTGCAAGGGAGGTGATGGCGGCTTCGGCAACCTGCACTACAAGACCAGCACCAACCGCGCGCCGCGGCAGAAGACGCCCGGCTGGCCGGGCGAGCAGAAGAAGCTCAAGCTGGAACTGCGCGTGCTCGCCGACGTCGGCCTCCTGGGCATGCCCAACGCCGGCAAGTCCACCTTGATCGCCTCGATCTCGAATGCGCGGCCGAAGATCGCCGAC
The DNA here is from genome assembly GCA_964446545.1 of uncultured Rubrivivax sp. Classification (GTDB taxonomy): domain Bacteria; phylum Pseudomonadota; class Gammaproteobacteria; order Burkholderiales; family Burkholderiaceae_C; genus Rubrivivax. The sequence continues at coordinate 3,178 of CAYUPF010000319.1, read as the reverse complement.
TACCCCTTCACCACGCTGCACCCGAACCTGGGCGTGGTGCGCGTCGCGCCCGAGCAGAGCTTCGTCGTCGCCGACATTCCGGGGCTGATCGAGGGCGCATCCGAAGGCGCTGGCCTGGGCCACCGCTTCCTGCGCCACCTGCAGCGCACGCGGCTGCTGCTGCACATCGTCGACCTGGCGCCCTTCGACGAGGCCGTCGATCCAGTCAAGGACGCGCGCGCCATCGTCGCCGAGCTGAAGAAGTACGACCCGGCCCTGCATGCCAAGCCGCGCTGGCTGGTGCTGAACAAGATCGACATGATTCCGGTCGAGGAACGCGAGCAGCGTGTCAAGGACTTCGTGCGCCGGCTGCGCTGGAAGGGCCCGGTGTTCCAGATCTCTGCACTGGCGCGCGAGGGCCTGCAGCCGCTGGTGCGCGCGGCCTACGAACACGTGGCGCAGTTCCAGCAGAAAGCGCCGGAGCCCGACCCGCGCTTCGAAGCGGGAGAGCCCGGTGAATGAAGTGTTGAGCCAGGCTCGGCGCATTGTCGTCAAGGTCGGCTCCAGCCTGGTCACCAACGAGGGCCGCGGCCTCGATGCCGAGGCCATCGGCAACTGGTGCCGCCAGCTGGCGGCACTGGCCGAGCAGGGCCGCGAACTGGTCATGGTGTCCAGTGGCGCCATCGCCGAGGGCATGCTGCGCCTGGGCTGGAGCACGCGGCCGAAGGAATTGCACGATCAGCAGGCCGCGGCCGCGGTGGGCCAGATGGGGCTGGTGCAGATGTACGAGACCAAGTTGCGCGAGCACGGCCTGCGCAGCGCGCAGGTGCTGCTCACGCACGCCGACCTGGCCGACCGCGAGCGCTATCTGAATGCGCGCTCGACCCTGCTGACGCTGCTGGCGCTGCGCGTCATCCCGGTGATCAACGAGAACGACACCGTGGTCAACGAGGAGATCAAGTTCGGCGACAACGACACGCTGGGTGCGCTGGTCGCCAACCTGGTCGAGGCCGACGCGCTGGTGATCCTGACCGACCAGCGCGGGCTGTATTCGGCCGACCCGCGCAAGGACCCGCAGGCGCGCTTCATCGACGAGGCCGAGGCCGGCGACCCGGCGCTGGAGCTGATGGCCGGCGGCGCCGGCTCGTCCATCGGACGCGGCGGCATGATCACCAAGGTGCTGGCCGCCAAGCGCGCCGCCGGCAGCGGTGCCAGCACCGTCATCGCCTGGGGCCGCGAGAGCGACGTGCTGCTGCGCCTGGCCGCCGGCGAGCGCATCGGCAGCGCGCTGATCGCTTCAACGCCCAAGCTCGCAGCGCGCAAGCAATGGATGGTCGACCACCTGCAGTTGCGCGGTGCGGTGGTGGTCGACGAAGGCGCCGCGCAGAAGCTGCGCGACGATGGCAAGAGCCTGCTGCCGATCGGCGTGGTCGAGGTGCAGGGCGACTTCCAGCGCGGCGACGTCATCGCGGTGCGCGGCCACGGCGGCAGGGAGCTGGCGCGCGGCCTGGCCAACTACTCCAGCACCGAAACGCGGCTGATCGCGCGCAAGCCGTCGACGCAGATCGAGGCGGCGCTGGGCTACGTCAACGAGCCCGAGCTGATCCACCGCACGAACCTGGTTCTCAGTCAGGCTGAGCCGGGTTGAGCGCCTCGCGCGGCGCGTCGGGGCTGCTGTCGTCGTGGCGTTGCAAGCGCATGCCGGCGCGCAGATAGCGGTTGGGGTGGTGCACCCGCGGCAGGAAGCGCGACAGCTCCGTCAACGCCATCTCGTAGACATTGCGCTTGAATTCGATCACCACGTCCAGCGGCACCCAGTAGTCGTTCCAGCGCCAGGCGTCGAATTCCGGGTGATCGGTGGCGCGCAGGTTCATGTCGCTGTCGCGGCCGATCAACCGCAGCAGGAACCAGATCTGCTTCTGGCCGCGGTAGTGGCCGCGGGCTTCCCTGCGGATGAAGTGGTCCGGCACCTCGTAGCGCAGCCAGTCGCGCGTGCGCGCGATCACCTGCACATGCTCGGGCCGCAGGCCGACCTCTTCGTGCAGTTCGCGGAACATCGCCTGCTCCGGCGTCTCGCCATGCTTGATGCCGCCCTGAGGGAACTGCCACGAATGGGTACGAAGCCGCTTGCCCCAGAAAACCTGGTTGCGCGCATTGAGCAGGACGACGCCGACGTTGGGCCTGAAGCCGTCACGGTCGAGCATAATCAAACCCCGATTTCTTGATTGAAATCATTATTGCACCGGCTGCGTGGCCCGTGCGAGCCCTTGCTTTCCCGCACCCCGCTGTCGCCTGCACAGCCCAGGCGCACCATTGCCGCCCCACACCCGATGAAAGCCAGCCAGTTCTTCGTCTCCACACTCAAGGAAGCGCCCGCCGATGCCGAGGTGATCAGCCATCGGTTGATGCTGCGCGCCGGCATGATCAAGCGCCTGTCCGCCGGCATCTACAGCTACATGCCGATGGGTCTGCGCGTGATCCGCAAGGTCGAGGCCATCATCCGCGAGGAGATGAACCGCGCCGGCGCCGTGGAACTGCTGATGCCGGTGGTGCAGCCGGCCGAACTGTGGGTCGAGTCGGGTCGTTTCCAGGCCTACGGCCCGGAACTGCTGCGCGTGAAGGACAGGCACGAGCGCGACTTCATCATCCAGCCGACCAGCGAAGAGGTGATCACCGACATCGCCCGGCAGGAGTTGCGCAGCTACAAGCAGTTGCCGCGAAATTTCTATCACATCCAGACCAAGTTCCGCGACGAGCGCCGGCCGCGCTTCGGCATCATGCGCGGACGCGAGTTCACGATGAAGGACGCCTATTCCTTCGACCGCGACAAGGCGGCTGCATTGCGCAGCTACGAGCTGATGTACCAAGCCTATTGCCGCATCTTCGACCGTTTCGGGCTGCAGTACCGCGCGGTGGCCGCCGACACCGGCGCCATCGGCGGCGATGCCTCGCACGAGTTCCAGGTCATCGCCGACACCGGCGAGGACGCGCTGGTCTATTCCACCGCCAGCGCCTACGCCGCCAACATCGAGCTGGCCGCGGCGCTGCCCTTGATCGCGCAGCGAGCGGCACCGGCCGTCGCGTTGGCCAAGACCCCGACGCCGGGCAAGGCCACCTGCGAGGACGTGGCTCAACTGCTCGGCGTGCCGCTGCAGCACACGGTCAAGTCGCTGGTGCTGGCCACCGACGAGAAGTCCGA
>CAYUPF010000318.1:2482-4070 GCA_964446545.1 uncultured Rubrivivax sp. | reverse complement strand
GTCGCTGATGCGCAGCAGCACCTTGATCTCCCATTGCGGGTCGGCCACGTGAGCGGCCAGGCCGGCGGCTTCGAAGGCCCAGTCGCGCGTACGCTCCAGCGCCGCATGGCTGCGCCGCGAATCGTCCTGTGCATGCAGCTCGGCCAGTGCGCAACTGGTCTCGGCCAGCAGACAGAGGATCTCCACCGCCTGGTCCGCGGCACCGAGCGTGCGTGCCCAGGCCAGCGCCCGTTCGAGATAGGTCTCGGCCGGACCCAGCGCCTGCAGCGCGCGGTAGCAGCGCGCCACCTGCGCCAGTGCCAGGCTCATCTCCAACGGCTGCTGGTAGCGCTCGGCCACGTCGAGTGCTGCGGCGGCCTCGCGCAGTGCGCTGCGCGCCGGGCTGCGCAGCATGGCCAGGGCTTCGGGCATCTGGCCCTGCGTGCTTGCCGCGTCGCTGTGGGAGTGGCTCATGGTGGGGTCTCGCGCCTGTGCAAATGCCTGAAGCCATGCTATGCGTGCCTCGGGCGCGGCGCGTCCCCCGAGTCAGGGGGAGGTCGCCTCGCTTTCGCGTAACCCGCCGCAGACGTGCGGGCGGGGCGAGACCTGTGTCACGTTTGCGGCCGATGCTTGCACTTGAGGAAAACCACAGGCGCCGCGGGCCGGGCTTGCGTGACAATCCGCGTTCCGATTTTTCACTACAGCCTTCCGGAGACACCGCCATGATTCCGTTCAAGACCCTCGCAGGGCCCGCAGTGGCGCTCGCCGCCATGGGCGCGTGCAGCGCCGTGTCCGCGCAGACCGTGCTCACGATGTCCAGCTGGGTGCCGCCGGCGCACACGCTGACCGAAGGGCAGCGCGACTGGTGCGCGCTGCTCGAGCAGAAGGTGCCGGGCAAGATCAAGTGCAACCAGCTGCCGCGCGCGGTGTCGGCTCCTCCGGGTACCTTCGATGCCGTGCGCAACGGCCTGGCGGACCTGTCCTTCACGGTGCAGGGCTACACGCCGGGGCGCTTCGTGACCACGCAGATCGCCGAGTTCCCCTTCCTCGGCGATTCGGCCGAAGCCACCTCGGTGGCCTTCCAGCGCGTCTTCGCGAAGTCGCCGGCGATGCAGGAGGAACACAAGGGCGTGAAGGTGCTCGCGGTGTTCACCCATGGCCCCGGCATCGTCTTCAACACCAAGCGGCCGATCACCGGCATGGCCGACCTGTCGGGCCTGAAGTTCCGCATCGGCGGCGGCATGGTCAACGAGATCAGCAAGGCGCTGGGCATGAACGTGACACTGAAGCCCGCGCCCGAAAGCTACGAGCTGCTGTCCAGCGGGGTGATGGACGGCACGCTGTTCCCGGCCGAATCGGTGGAAGGCTTCAAGATCGACAAGGTCATCAAGTACGCCACCACCTTCCCGGGCGGGCTGTACAACACCTCGTTTGTGTTCATGATGAACCAAGCCAAGTACGACAGCCTGCCGCCGGACGTGAAGAAGGCGGTGGATGAACTGTCCGGCGAATTTGCGGCGCGCATGCTGGGCCAGGGCTGGGACCGGGTGGACCGCCGCGGCATGGCCTTCATGCAGGCCGCGGGCGTGCAGTTCACCAAGGCCGACGG
>CAYUPF010000318.1:0-2382 GCA_964446545.1 uncultured Rubrivivax sp. | reverse complement strand
CGCGGCGAGCGCGGCGCAGGTGGTCTACGACACCGGCTTCGCCTACACGCTGTCGGTGGTGCCGCTGTTCATCCTGATGGGCAACTTCGTCGCCCGCGCCGGGCTGGCGAACGAGCTGTTCCGCGCCGCCTTCACCTTCATCGGCCATGTGCGCGGCGGCCTGGCGCACGCCACCATCATCGCCTGCGCCGGCTTCGGCGCGATCTGCGGCTCGTCCATCGCCACCGCGGCGACGATGTCGAAGGTGGCCTACCCGTCGATGCGGCGGCACGGTTATGCCGACTACTTGTCCACCGGCGTCATCGCCGCCGGCGGCACGCTGGGCATCATGATCCCCCCGTCAACCATCATGGTGATCTACGGCATCGTCACCGAGACCAACATCGGCAAGCTCTTCGCCGCCGGCGTGCTGCCGGGCCTGCTGTGCGCATTGATGATGATGGTCGGCGTGTCGTGGATCACCTGGCGCGACCCGTCGGCCGGCCCCGCGGCCGAGCGCTCCACCTGGAAGGAGCGCTTGACTGCGTTGCGCGACATCTGGGGTGTGGCGCTGCTGGTGGTGGTGGTGCTGGGCGGCATCTACGGCGGCTTCTTCACCGCCACCGAAGGGGCGGGCATCGGCGCGTCCGGCGCCTTCTTCTTCGCCTGGGCGCGGGGCAGCCTGAGCTGGAAGGTGCTGTACGAGGTGCTGGTGGAAAGTGCGCGCACCACGGCGATGCTCTTCACCATCCTGATCGCAGCGACGATCTTCTCGTCCTTCGTCAACTTCACCACCATGCCCGGTGACCTGAAGGACTGGATCCTGCACCTCGGCCTGTCGCCGCTGATGGTGGTGGGCGCGATGATGTTGATCTACGTGCTGCTGGGCACGATCATGGAAGAGCTGTCGATGGTGCTGCTGACCATCCCCGTGTTCTTCCCCATCGTCACCGGCCTGGGCTTCGACCCGGTGTGGTTCGGCGTGCTCATCGTGCTGGTGGTGCAGATCGGCCTGATCTCGCCGCCAGTGGGCATGAACCTGTTCGTGCTGAACGCGCTGCTGAAGCACGTGTCGCTGCCGCAGATCTTCCGCGGCGTGTGGCTCTTCGTCGCGATGCTGGTGGTGGCGCTGGTGCTGTGCCTGGAGTTCCAGTGGCTGGCACTGTGGCTGCCGGGCTTCATGAAGTGACGGTGGCGGCGGGGCGGGTCCGTCGCAGCTTCCAGATGCGCCAGCCCAGCAGCAGCGCGACGATCGCCGCATAGACCGCGACTTCGCCGAAGTTGTTCTTGGCGCTGCGCATCCAGAAGAAGTGCAGCAGCCCGAGCAGGACGACCGCATACACCAGCCGGTGCAGCTGGCGCCAGTGCGCCGCACCCAGCGCCTTGATCGCGCGGTTGAACGAGGTCGTGGCCAGCGGCAGCATCAGCAGCAGCGCCAGCGTGCCGACCAGCACGAAGGGGCGCTTCGGGATGTCGCGCACGATGTCCGCGACATCGAAGCCCATGTCCAGCCAGGCGTAGCAGAGGAAGTGCAGCAGCCCATAGAAGAAGGCGTACAAACCCAGCATGCGCCGCCAGCGCGCCATCGCCACCCAGCCGGTGATCTGGCGCAGCGGCGTGACCGCCAAGGTCAGGCACAGGAAGCGCAGCGTCCAGTCACCGGTGCCGCGGGTCAGTGCCTCCGCCGGGTTCGGGCCCAGACCGTTGCTCAATGCGCCGTAGAACAAGCTGGCGAAGGGCAGCAGCGCCAGCATGAACAGCAGCGGCTTGACGGCGCGGTGCGACAGCAGCGTGTTCATGATGCGCGCCCGGGCGCGGGCCGCAGGGTCAGTAGAGCTTCGCCAGGTCCATGCCGGCGTAGAGCTGCCCGACCTGGGCCTCGTAGCCGTTGAACATCAGTGTCGGCCGCTTGCGGCTGAGCAAGCCGTCTTCGCCGATGCGCCGCTCGGTGGCCTGGCTCCAGCGCGGGTGGTCGACCTTGGGGTTGACGTTGGAATAGAAGCCGTACTCGTTGGCCGCGGCACTTTCCCAGCTGGTCTTGGGCTGCTTGTCGACGAAGCGGATGCGCACGATCGACTTGGCGGACTTGAAGCCGTACTTCCACGGCACGACCAGGCGCACCGGCGCGCCGTTCTGGTTGGGCAGCACCTCGCCGTACAGGCCGAAGGCCAGCATCGCCAGCGGCTGCATCGCCTCGTCCAGGCGCAGGCCTTCGACATAGGGCCAGTCCAGCACCGGTGAACGCAGGCCCGGCATCTGGCCCTTGTCGGCCAGCGTCACGAACTGCAGGTACTTGGCATTGCCGGTGGGTTCGACACGCTTGATCAGTTCGGCCAACGAGTAGCCGACCCACGGGATCACCATCGACCAGCCCTCGACGCAGCGCATGCGGTAGATGCGCTC
>CAYUPF010000317.1:0-4082 GCA_964446545.1 uncultured Rubrivivax sp. | reverse complement strand
GCGCCCATGTCGGCGCCCTTGCCGTGCTGGATGAGCACGAGGCCGATCATCGTCAGCGCGGTGATCAGCTGCAAGGCTTGAATGGCGGTGTTCCAGATCTGCATGTCGTGTTTGGCTTTCGCGAATAAGGGTCGGCTGCGCCGCGCTCAGTGCGCCGCGCGGCAGATGGCGACGAAGTCGGCCGCCTTCAGCGCGGCACCGCCGACCAGCGCGCCGTCGATGTCGGTTTGTTCGAACAATGCGGCCGCGTTGTCGGGCTTGACGCTGCCGCCGTAGAGGATCTTCATCTGCGCAGCATGCGGCGTGGCCGCCTGCAGCTGCGCGCGCAGCAGATGATGTACGTCCTGCGCCTGCTGCGGCGTGGCGCTCAGCCCCGTGCCGATGGCCCACACCGGCTCGTAGGCGACGACCATCTCCGATGCGCAATGCGCCAGCGTGTGGATCACCACCGACAGCTGGCGCTTGACCACGGCGGCGGTCTCGCCGGCTTCGCGCTGCTCGCGCGTCTCGCCGACGCAGACGATCGGCGTCACGCCCGAGCCCAGCGCGGCCTGCGCCTTGTCGGCCACCAGCTGGTCGGATTCGCCGTGCAACGCACGCCGCTCCGAATGACCGACGATGGCGTAGCGGCAGCCGAACTCGGCCAGCATGCCGGCCGAGACCTCGCCGGTGTAGGCGCCCTGCTTGTGCGCCGAGCAGTCCTGTGCACCCCAGCGGATGTCGGTACCAGCCAGCGTGACCGCGGTTTCGGACAGATAGGGGAAGGGCACGCACACCGCCACGTCGGCCATGAAGGGCCGCGCCCCGACGATGCCGGCCAGCAGTTCGGCATTCGCCGGGTGGCTGCCGTGCATCTTCCAGTTGCCGACGATCAGCTTGCGATGCGTGTTCATGGAGTCCCCCAGGCACCGCGCCCTGGCCCCCCGAGGGGGCAGGAACACCTTCGGAGCGGCCGTGCGGCGCTCATGGCTGGGTCCAGTCGAGCACGATCTTGCCCACGTGCATGCTCGATTCCATCAACGCATGGGCCTGCGCCGCCTGCTGTGCCGGGAACACGGTGTGGATCACCGGCTTGACCTTGCCGGATTCGATCAGCGGCCAGACCTGCTCGTGAAGTTCGCGGGCGATCACCGTCTTGTAGGCAATGGTGCGCGGCCGCAGCGTGCTGCCGATAATGGCCAGGCGCTTGCGCAGCAGCGCGCCCACGTCGAGCGCGGCCTTGGTGCCGCCCTGCACCGCGATGATGGCGATGCGGCCGTCCTCGGCCATGCACTCCACCTCGCGCGCCACGTAGTCGCCGCCGACCATGTCGAGCACCACGTCGACGCCGCGGCCACCGGTGAGACGCTTCACCTCGGCGACGAAGTCCTGGGTCTTGTAGTTGATGGCGTGGTCGGCGCCCTGCTTCAGGCAGGCCACGCACTTGTCGTCGCTGCCGGCCGTGACGATGACCGTCACGCCGAAGGCCTTGGCCAAGTGGATGGCGGTCACGCCGATACCGCTGGAGCCGCCCTGTACCAGCAGCGTCTCGCCGCGCGACAGGCGCGCGTTCTGGAACAGGTTCTGCCAGACGGTGAAGAAGGTTTCGGGCAGCGCCGCGGCCTCGATGTCGCTCAGGCCCTTGGGCACCGGCAGGCACTGGCCGGCCGGCGCGACGCACAACTGCGCATAGCCGCCGCCGGCCACCAGCGCACAGACACGGTCGCCGATCTTCAGCCCGGCCGTGGCCAGGTCTTCGGCCGCGCCGGCGGCCACCGTGCCGGCGACTTCGAGACCAGGCAGATCGGACACGCCCGGCGGCATCGGATACAGGCCCTTGCGCTGCAGCACGTCGGGGCGGTTGATGCCCGACGCGCTGACGGCGATGAGCAGTTCGCCCGCCTTCGGCACCGGGTCAGGCCGCTGCGTGGGCACCAGCACCCCCGGAGCGCCGGGTTGCTTGATTTCAATGGCTTGCATGCTCGCTCCTCGGCAGGAACCGGGGGCCTGAGCCCCGGGTCGGGGCCTCAGTCACGCGTCGGTTCGTCGGCATCGACGGTGGCCGGCGCGGGTGCTTCGGCGGCAGGCTCGCGGCGCGGGCGATCTCCGCGATCTCCACGGTCGTCACGGTCGCGGCGCGGACGGTCGCCGTACTCGCGGCGCGGCGCACGCTCGCGCTCTTCTTCCATGCCTTCGGGCCGTTCGAGCAGCGCCTTCATCGACAGCTTGATGCGGCCCTTCTCGTCGGTCTCCAGTACCTTGACCTTGACCACCTGGCCCTCTTCGAGGAAGTCGGTGACCTTCTCCACGCGCTGGTGCGCGATCTGGCTGATGTGCAGCAGGCCGTCCTTGCCGGGCAGGATGTTGATCAGCGCACCGAAGTCCAGCAACTTGGTGACCGCGCCTTCGTAGACCTTGCCGACCTCGGCCTCGGCCGTGATCTCGGTGATGCGCTTCTTGGCGTATTCCGCCTTGTCGCTGTCGGTCGAGGCGATGGTGATGGTGCCGTCTTCGCCGATGTCGATGACGCAGCCGGTCTCCTCGGTCAGCGCGCGGATCACCGCGCCGCCCTTGCCGATGACGTCGCGGATCTTCTCCGGGTTGATCTTCATCGTGTACAGCCGCGGCGCGAATTGCGACACCTCGGCCTTGGCCTCGCCCATCGCCTCCTGCATCTTGCCCAGGATGTGCAGCCGCGCTTCCTTGGCCTGCGCCAGCGCCACCTGCATGATCTCCTTGGTGATGCCCTGGATCTTGATGTCCATCTGCAGCGCGGTGATGCCGCTGGTGGTGCCGGCCACCTTGAAGTCCATGTCGCCGAGGTGATCCTCGTCACCGAGGATGTCGGTGAGCACGGCGAAGCGGTTGGCGTCCTTGATCAGGCCCATCGCGATGCCGGCGACGTGCGCCTTCATCGGCACGCCGGCGTCCATCAGCGCCAGGCAGCCGCCGCACACCGAGGCCATCGACGACGAGCCGTTGCTTTCGGTGATCTCGCTGACCACGCGCATCGTGTACGGGAAGTCTTCCTTCTTCGGCAACGCCGCCAGCAGCGCACGCTTGGCCAGGCGGCCATGGCCGATCTCGCGCCGCTTCGGGCTGCCGAAGCGGCCGGCCTCGCCGGTCGCAAAGGGCGGCATGTTGTAGTGCAGCATGAAGCTGTCGGTGAACTCGCCGGCCAGCGCATCGATGCGCTGCGCGTCGCGCTCGGTGCCCAGCGTAGCCACCACCAGCGCCTGCGTCTCGCCGCGCGTGAACAGCGCCGAGCCGTGGGTGCGCGGCAGCACGCCGTTGCGGATCTCGATCGGGCGCACGGTGCGCGTGTCGCGGCCGTCGATGCGCGGCTCGCCGGCCAGGATCTGGCTGCGCACGATGCGCGCCTCGATGTCGAAGAGCATCGATTCGACCTTGACGGCGTCGAACTCGGCGCCTTCGGCCTTCAGCGCGGCCAGCACGTTGGCATAGGCCTCGCGGCAGGCTTGGGTGCGGGCCTGCTTGCTGCGGATCTGGTAGGCCGCGCGCAGCGGCTCTTCGGCCAGCGCGTCGAGCTTGGCGATGAAGGCCTCGTCCTTGGCGGGCGCCTTCCAGTCCCATTCGGGCTTGCCGGCGTCGCGCACCAGCTCGTTGATGGCGGCGATGGCGATGTTGCCCTGCTCGTGGCCGAAGACCACCGCACCGAGCATGATTTCCTCGGACAGCATGTCGGCTTCGGATTCCACCATCAGCACCGCGGCTTCGGTGCCGGCGACCACCAGGTCGAGCTTGGAATCGAGCAGCTGCGTCTTGCCCGGGTTGAGCACGTACTCGCCGTTGACATAGCCCACGCGCGCCGCGCCGATCGGGCCATCGAAGGGGATGCCGCTGATCGCCAGCGCGGCGCTGGTGCCGATCATCGCGGCGATGTCGGCCTGCACCTCGGGGTTCAGGCTGAGCACGTGCACGATCACCTGCACCTCGTTGTAGAAGCCTTCGGGGAACAGCGGGCGGATCGGCCGGTCGATCAGGCGGCAGGTCAGGATCTCCAGCTCGCTGGGGCGGCCTTCGCGCTTGAAGAAGCTGCCGGGGATCTTGCCGGCGGCGTAGGTCTTCTCGGTGTAGTCCAC
>CAYUPF010000316.1:0-4090 GCA_964446545.1 uncultured Rubrivivax sp. | reverse complement strand
TCAGTCGCTGTCGCGGGCCAGACGCTCGCTGTGCCAGTAGACGTCGTCGCCGCCCAGGCCGTCGAGGTTGGCGCGGTTGAGCACGCGCGCCAGCACGAACATCAGGTCGCTCAGACGGTTGAGGTACTGGCGCGGCGCCTCGTGCACCGTCTCGTGAGCGCTCAACGCAACCAGCGCGCGTTCGGCGCGCCGCGCCACGGTGCGGCCGACATGGGCCAACGCCGCGCTGCGCGTACCGGCCGGCAGGATGAATTCCTTCAGCCGCGGCAGCTGGGCGTTGTAGTGCGCCAGCGCCTCGTCCAGGCGCAGCACCGCGGCCGGTTTGAGCAGTTCGTAGCCGGGGATCGACAGCTCGCCGCCCAGGTTGAACAGCTCGTGCTGGATGATCACCAGCAGCTCGCGCACGTCATCGGGCAGCGGTTCGGCCAGCAGCACGCCGATGCTGGAGTTCAGCTCGTCGACATCGCCCATGGCCTGGACACGCAGATGGTCCTTGGGCACGCGTGTGCCGTCGCCCAGGCCGGTGCTGCCGTCGTCACCGGTGCGTGTCGCGATCTGTGTCAGGCGTTGTCCCATGGTCGCTGCATTGTGCCTGCAGCCCGGGGGTCGCTGCCGCTCAGCCGGCCAGGCGCACCGCCAGGCGCTGCAGCAGCGGGCGTTGGCGCCAGTTCTCGCAGGCGCGGTCGGCGAAGTCGCGTCCGCGTTCGCTGAGTCGGTAGTAGCGCACGCTGGGGAAGCCCTGCGGATTGTCGAACTCGCGGATCAGGCCGTAGCGGATGAGCGTGCGGTGGGCGCTGTACAGCGGTGCGCCGTCGAGCACGCAACCGCCGCTGATGTCGCTGACGCGCACCAGCACGCGGCCCTTGCGCAGCACGCGCAGCGCGTCGATGAACTCGCCGCGATCGGGGATGATTCTTTGGGCCGTCATGGGATGCCGCGCGGGATCTCGCTTCGATGTTGCAATCTTCGCACCGCCGCGGCTTGGCCATGCGCGCAATTGCGCGGTGGCGGTAGGGCAGTTCGCTTGCGGCGACGGCCGGCCGCACACTGCCTAGAATCGTGCGTCCCCACGCCGAAGGAGTGCACACCATGAACGCCGCTGTTCCGTCCCACGTGTTGCCCACCTTCGAAGCACGGCCCGTGCCGGCGGAGTTGCTGTCCACGCTGCAGCAGCGCTTCGGCGCACGCTGCTCCACCGCCGCCGCGGTGCGCGAGCAGCACGGCCGCGACGAATCCCCCTTCCCGGTGACGCCGCCCGAGGTGGTGGTGTTCTGCGAGAGCACCGACGAAGTGGCCGCAGTGCTGAAGCTGGCGGCCGAACATGCGGTGCCGGTCATCCCCTACGGCACCGGCTCGTCGCTCGAAGGCCACCTGCTGGCGGTGCAGGGCGGCATCAGCGTCGATGTGTCCGGCATGACACAGGTGGTGCGCGTCAATGCCGAGGACCTGACGGTCACGGTGCAGGCCGGCGTGACGCGCGAGCAGCTCAACCGCGAAGTCCGCGACAGCGGCCTGTTCTTCCCCATCGACCCCGGCGCCAACGCCAGCCTGGGCGGCATGGCGGCCACGCGCGCCAGCGGCACGAACGCGGTGCGCTACGGCACGATGCGCGAGAACGTGCTTGGGCTGACCGTGGTCACCGCCGGCGGCGAAGTCATCCGCACCGGCACGCGCGCGCGCAAGAGCAGCGCCGGTTACGACCTGACAAGGCTGTTCGTCGGCAGCGAGGGCACGCTGGGCGTGATCACCGAGGTGACCTTGAAGCTGTACCCGCTGCCCGAGGCGGTGAGCGCGGCGATCTGCCACTTCCCCACCGTGGCCGGCGCGGTCAACGCCACCATCCAGATCATCCAGATGGGCGTGCCCATCGCCCGCTGCGAGCTGCTGGACCTGAACGCGGTGCGCGCCATCAACGCACAGAGCAAGCTGGGACTGCGCGAACTGCCGATGCTGCTGATGGAATTCCACGGCAGCGAGGCCAGCGTCAAGGAACAGGCCGAGACGGTGCAGGCCATCGCCGCCGAAGCCGGCGGCGAGAACTTCGAATGGGCGAGCACGCCCGAGGAGCGCACGCGGCTGTGGACGGCGCGGCACAAGGCCTACTTCGCCGGCATGACGCAGAACCCCGGCTGCCGCACCGTGACCACCGACACCTGCGTGCCGATCTCGCGCCTGGCCGAGATCATCGACGCGTCGGTGGCCGAGGCCGACGCCTCGGGCCTGCCGTACTACATCGTCGGCCATGTCGGCGACGGCAACTTCCACCTGGCCTACCTGGTGAAGGACGGCGATGCGGCGCAGCGCGCGCTGGCCGAAGGCATGAGCCTGCGCATGGTGCAGCGCGCGATCGCGCTCGAAGGCACCTGCACCGGCGAGCACGGCATCGGGCTGCACAAGATGGGCTTCCTGGTCGACGAGGCGGGCGAAGGTGCGGTGGAGATGATGCGGCAGATCAAGCGTGCGCTGGACCCGAAGAACATCATGAACCCGGGCAAGATCTTCACGCTGTGACGGAGCGCTGACGTGCGGCGCGCCTGGCTGCTGTTCGCTGCCGCGCTCTTCCTGCCTCTGGCGGCCCGCGCCGGCCTGGAGGAACTGATCATCAAGGCCAAGCCCTCGGTGGTGGCCGTCGGCATCTACAGCCCGACCAGCAGCCCGCGCTTCGGCTTTCGCGGCACCGGCTTCGTGGTCGAGCAGGGCAACCTGGTCGTCACCAACGCGCATGTGCTGCCGGACCCGTTGCCGGCGGCGGACGCGGCCGAGGGATTGCGGGTCGTGGTGCCGCCCACCCGCGGTGCCGGTGCCCAGTTGCGCCCGGCCACGCTGCTGCGGCTGGACCGCTCGCGCGACCTGGCGCTGCTGCGCATCGACGGGCCGCCGCTGCCCGCGTTGACGCTGGCCGCGCCCGGCAGCGTGCGCGAAGGCAACGCCATCGCGATCATCGGCTTCCCGCTGGGCGGGGCGCTGGGCTTCACGCCGGTGACGCATCGCGGCATCGTGGCGTCGATCACCGCGATCGCGCCGCCGGCCCCCACGGCACAGTCGCTCAGCCCGCAAGCCGTCAATCGATTGCGCCAGGGCAGCTTCGACATCTACCAGCTCGATGCCACGGCCTACCCGGGCAACAGTGGCGGGCCAGTGCTGGACGTGGCGTCCGGCGCGGTGATCGCCGTGATCAACATGGTGCTGGTAAGAGGCAGCAAGGAGAGCGCGCTGTCCGCCCCGTCGGGCATCAGCTACGCCATACCGGTGCAGCTTGTCGCCAATTTGCTGAACGAGCGCTGAAGTGCGCCTCAGCCGGCCGGTGCCGGCAGGCTCCAGCGCTTGCTCACGTCGCCGGCGGCGTTGACACTTTCCAGCTGCACGCCGAAGCCCCACAGCCGCGCCACGTGCTTCAGCACCTCTTGGGCGGTGTCGTGCAGCGGACGGCCGTTGTGCTGGAAGTGACGCAGTGTCAACGAGCGGTCACCGCGCAGGTTGACGTTCCAGACCTGGATGTTCGGCTCACGCGAGCCCAGGTCGTACTGCCGCGCCAGCGATTCGCGCACGCGCTTGTAGCCGCTCTCGTCGTGGATGGCCGAAACCTCCAGTTCGTCCTGCCTCTCGTCGTCGACGATGGCAAACAGGCGCAGCTCGCGCATCAGCTTGGGGCTCAGGAACTGGCCGACGAAGCTCTCGTCCTTGTAGTTGCGCATCGCCTGGTCCAGCGCCGGCAGCCAGGGCGTGCCGGCGATCTCGGGGAACCACTGGCGATCCTCGTCGCTGGGGTCCTCGCAGATGCGCTTCAGGTCGGTGTACATCGCGAAGCCCAGCGCGTAGGGGTTGATGCCGCTGTAGGCGCGGTGCCCGACCGGCGGCTGGTACACCACGTTGGTGTGCGACTTCAGCCATTCGATCATCACGCCGTCGGTGAGGAAACCGTCGTCGTACATCTGGTTCAGCAGCCGGTGGTGCCAGAAGGTGGCCCAGCCTTCGTTCATGACCTGCGTCTGGCGCTGCGGGTAGAAGTACTGCGCCACCTTGCGCACGATGCGCACGATCTCGCGCTGCCAGGGTTCGAGCAGCGGCGCGTTCTTCTCGATGAAGTACA
>CAYUPF010000315.1:0-4099 GCA_964446545.1 uncultured Rubrivivax sp. | reverse complement strand
CAGCCCATGAAGACGACGATATTCCCGGCCCGCAAGATCATCACGATGAACCCGGCGCGGCCGCTGGCCACGCACGTGGCGGTGCGCGACGGCCGCATCCTCGGCGCCGGCGCGCTGGACGAACTGGCCGGCTGGGGCCCCTACACGCTCGACGACCGGCTCGCCGCCAAGGTGCTGATGCCCGGGCTGGTGGAAGGCCACAGCCACCTGATGGAAGGCGCGTTCTGGCGCTTCGTCTACTGCGGCTTCTTCGACCGCCGCGATCCGGACGGCAGGCTCTGGCCCGGCGCGAAGTCGCTCGATGCGGTGCTGCAGCGCCTGAGCGAAGCGCAGGCCGCGCTGTCCGATGCCGCCACGCCGCTGGCCGGCTGGGGCTTCGACCCGATCTACTTCGACAACCGGCGCTGCACACGCGAGGACCTGGACCGCGTGTCGACCACCCGGCCGGTGGGCATGGTGCATGCCAGCGTGCACATCATCAACTGCAACAGCGCGGCGCTGGCCGCCATCGGCTGGCTGCGTACCGACATCGAGCACCCGGGCGTACCGCTGGGCGCCGACGGGCTGCCCACCGGCGAGCTGAAAGGCCCCGAGGCGATGATGCAGGTAGCCGCGGTACTGGGCCTGGACCGCGCGGTGCTGGCCGGCGACGACGCTGCGCTACGCGCTTTCTCGCGGCTGTGCGTGCGCGCCGGCGTCACCACCGCCACCGACCTGGCCAGCCCGCTGCCCGACGCGGCGGTGGACATGATGCTGCGCGTCACGGGGCGCGACGACTTCCCGACGCGCATCGTGCCGCTGCTGCGCCTGCTGGGCGCACCGGACGAAGGCGTGGAACGCGCCGCGGCCTTGCGCGCGCGCAGCACGGACCGGCTGCGCCTGGGCCGCATCAAGATGGTGGCCGACGGCTCGATCCAGGGCTTCTCGGCGCGACTGCGCTGGCCCGGCTACTACAACGGCGCGCCCAACGGCCTGTGGTACATGGCACCCGAGCAGATGGGCCAGGCGCTGGGCCAGGCGCTGCAGCGCGGCATTCAGATCCACACCCACACCAACGGCGACGAAGCCACCGAGCTGCTGCTCGAGCTGATGGAACAGGCGCTGCGCGAGCACCCGACGCCCGACCACCGCTTCACGCTGCAGCACTGCCAGCTGGCCGATGCCGCACAGTACCGGCGCATGAAGACGCTGGGGATGTGCGTCAACCTCTTCGCCAACCACCACTTCTACTGGGGCGACGAGCATGTGCGGCTGACGGTGGGCCCGGAACGCGCCACGCGCATGAACGCCTGCGCCACCGCGCTGGCCAGCGGCGTGCCCTTCGCCATCCACAGCGACGCGCCGATCACGCCGCTGGCCCCGCTGGTCACCGCCTGGTGCGCGGTGCACCGGCTCACGGCCAGCGGGCTCCTGCTCGGCGAGCACGAGCGCATCGGCGTGGCCGACGCGCTGCGCGCCATCACGCTGGGCGCGGCCTACACGCTCAAGCTCGACGCCGAGATCGGCTCCATCGAATGCGGCAAGCGCGCCGACTTCTGCGTGCTCGACGACGACCCGCTGGCCGTGCCCAGCATGGCGCTGAAGGACCTGCCGGTGTGGGGCGTGGTGCAGGACGGGCGGGTCTTCGCCGCCGCCGACCTGCCCACCGGTTGACATGGCAGCGCCGATCCCGGTCACGCTGATCGGCGGCTACCTCGGTGCGGGCAAGACCACGCTGGTCAACCATCTACTGCGCCAGCGCGAGGGCCGGCGCATCGCGGTGCTGGTCAACGACTTCGGCGAGCTGCCCATCGACGATGCGCTGATCGAGTCGCGCGACGGCACGCTGCTGCAGCTGGCCGGCGGCTGCGTGTGCTGCAGCTTCGGCCATGACCTGATGGCCGCGCTGCAGCAGATGCTGGCGCTGCAGCCGCGGCCCGAACACATCCTCATCGAGACCAGCGGCGTCGCGCTGCCCGGCGCCGTGGCGCGCACGCTGGGCCTGCTTGCCGGCCTGCGGCTGGATGCAGTGCTGGTTCTGGCCGATGCCGAGACGGTGCGCGAACGCGCCGCCGACCGCTATGTCGGCGAGCTGGTTCGCGAGCAGTTGCAGCAGGCCGACCTGCTGCTGTTGAACAAGACCGACCTGCTGCCCGAAGCGGCACTCGCGCCGCTGCGCGACTGGTGCGCTGCCGCGGCGCCGCAGGCGCGCCTGATCGCCACGCAACACGCCCGGCTGGCACCCGCATTGCTGCTCGGCGAGCCGGCCGCCGTGTCCGCGCCGCGGCGCGCCGGTGTCGCTATCGACGCCCGTGCGCTGTTCGACAGTCTGAGTCTGGAGTTCGACCATGCGGTCGACTCGCAGGCGCTGGCCGAAGCGCTGGCCGCACTGCCGCTGCTGCGCGCCAAGGGCCTGATGCGCGACCGCGACGGCTGCATGCGCTCGCTGCAGCTGGTCGGCACACGCTGCGCGCTGGCCGAGGCGGCACATGCCACCGCGCAGCCCGGCCGCCTGGTGTGCATCGCGCTGCGCGGCGAATTGCAGGCGGAATGCATCCGTGCCGCGCTGGCCGCCTGTGCGGCCTGATCAGACGCGCTCGCGCTTCAGCACGCGCTGCAGCGCTGCCACCAGCACGCGCTGGTCGATCGGCTTGGTCAGGTAGTCGTCGAAGCCGGCGGCACGGCCGCGTTCGACGTCGGCACGCAGCGCGTTGGCGCTGATGGCGATGACCGGGATGTCGCGCGTCGCCTCCTCGGCGCGCAGCCGGCGCAGCACCTCGTAGCCGTCGATGCCCGGCAGCTGGATGTCGAGCAGGATCAGGTCCGGCCGCTGTGTGGACGCGATCTGCAACCCGGCCTCGGGGGTTTCGGCGCCGAGCATGCGCAGCCGCGTCTGCTGGCCCAGCATGGCTTCCATCAGCAGCACATTGACCGTGTTGTCCTCGATGTACAGCACCGTGCCGTCGCAGCCGGGCGCCTCGGCTGCCGCCTCGGCGCCTTGCAGCCGCACCCAGAAGCGGCTGCCCGCGCCGAGCTCGCTGTCCAGGCCGATCCGGCCGTGCATCAGCTCCACCAGCCGCTTGCTCAGCGCCAGGCCGATGCCGGCGCCGTCGACGCCGTCGCGGCTGCCTCCCAGGCGCTCGAAGGCGTGGAACAGCCGTTCCTTCTGCGCCGCATCCAGCCCCGGCCCGGTGTCGCTGACGCTGATGCACCAGGCGTCGCCATCGGGTTGCGTCAGCACGCTGACCTGTCCGCCACGGTGGTTGTGCTTGATGGCGTTGGACAGCAGGTTCAGCAGCACCTGCTTGAGGCGTTCGCGGTCGGCCAGCACGCGGCCCTGCAGCGGCGGCGCCTCGGGCAGCTGCACGCGGTGCAGCTGCGCCACCGGCGCGATGGTCTTCAGGCACTCGGCCAGCAGCGGCGCCAGCTCCACCGGCTCCGGCTGCAGCGACAACTGGCCGGCGTCGATGCGCGCCAGATCGAGCAGTTCGTTGATCAACCCGAGCAGCCTTTCGCCGGCACGCAGGATCTCCAGCAGGTAGCTGCGCGAGGCTGGCGCCAGTGCCAGCGCCGCATCGCCCTCGAGCAGCTGCCCGAAGCCCAGGATGGCATGCATCGGCGTGCGCAGCTCATGGCTCATGCGCGACAGAAACTCCGACTTGGCGCGGTTCGCCGATTCGGCCTCGTCGCGCGCATGCACCAGCTCCAGCGTGCGCTGCTGCACGCGCTGTTCCAGCTCGGCGTTGAGCGCGCGCAACGCGGCTTCGGCGCGCGTGCGGCCGCTGACGTCGCGCACATTCAGCACCACGCCGCCCACTGCCGGGTCGGCCAGGCAGTTGTTGGCCAGGATCGCCAGGTGCCGCCACTCGCCGTCGGCATGGCGCACGCGCCAGACGGTCTCGCTGTCGTCGTTGCTGAAGTCGAGCACCGCCTGCATCTCGCGGTACGCGGCCTCCAGGTCGTCCGCATGCAGCCAGTCGAAGACGCGGGTGTGATGCAGTTCCTCGGGCGTGTGGCCGAGCAGCCGCTGCGCCGCCGGGCTGGCGTAGATCACCGTGCCTTGCGCATCGCACACCACGGTGAGCAGCTGCGAGCGCTCGGTGAAGGCGCGGAAGCGCCG
>CAYUPF010000314.1:0-4102 GCA_964446545.1 uncultured Rubrivivax sp. | reverse complement strand
AAACCCCTTGTAAGTCAATGACTTAGAAGGGGTTTCGTTCGTCCGGGGGGCCATTCAGGGGGTCCACTTGAGCATCCAAGCGCCGCGCTTATACCGCAAAGAGACGGGTGTTTTCTTCGTCCGGGTCCTGGTCGACCCAGTTCATTTGGGGGCCACCCCGAAAACCGCCGAACGGCCAAACAAAAGGGAGTTGAAACGCAGCTTGCGGACAAAAAATCCGAAAGTCGCCCGTAGCATTTCGTCCTGCCTGAACGCGCTCGTCGAGAGCGTGACAACAGATGAGCGGGAGGACGTCGTGAATCAATACGAAGCTAGGTGACGACCGGACACGCGGATGCAGTGGTCGGACGGGACAGGCACCGGCTATTGGCCCGCGGCCTCCAGGCTTTCGGGGGCGCTGTTGGCGCAGAAGGGCATGCGTGGGCTGGAAATGGCGCAAGGCGAACGGGACTTCTTGGCACCGTCAAGGGGTCGCTCACCCCGAGGTTGCCGAAGCTCTTTTGGGGCAGCGGCACTCGTCCGCTGCCCCGTTCATCGACGGCACGTCGGCCTGACTGCGCGACTGAACTTGCAGCGCACCTTCAGCGTCGCTCGGCGTTGCTCACCTTGTCGCCGGCCAGCGCCACCACGTTGTCGGCCACCTGAGCGGTCTGCGCGGCCGGCTGCGCAGCGAGCAGTTCACCGCGCACCGCGGCACCGACGTCCATCTGCAGGTGGTGATAGCGAATGGTTCCGTTCACGCGCGATTCAGATTGCAACTCCAGGAAGTGCTCGACCTCGATGTCGCCGATGACCATACCATTGATCACTGCGTCACCGCAGCGCACGCTGCCGTGCACCTGGCCCTTTTCCGACAGCACCAGCAGCGCGTGGCCCGGTCCTTCATGGGGCTGTGCGACGACGCTGCCCTTGACGACACCGTCGATGCGCAGTCCGCTCGAGAAGCTCACATCGCCGGTGATCACCACGTCTTCGGCAATCAAGCTGGACAGCTTGCCAATCTCGATGTGGGGGCGTTTGCTGCGCGGTTTGAAGAAGGGCATGGAGTCTCCTTGGCATGGGTGGTCAACGTTTGGCGACACGCGCCTGACGCAGGAAGCCGAGTTCTTCCTGGCTCTCGCGCAGCAGGCGGTTGAGCGCGTCGACCTGGCGCTCCAGTTCCTGGCTGTGCGAGGCCGACAGGCGCTGCTGCAGCCGGGACTGCTCCAGCTCGCGCCCCAACGCGCTCAACTGGCGCTGCGTTGCCGACTCCGCGCGCTCGTGCGCGCGCTCCTGCGCCTGCACAAATGCCTGACGCTGCTGCCAATAGCCCCAGGCCGCCGCCGCTGCCGCCAGCTGCGCCGCGATCAGCAGTGCGATGCATGTCACCCAGCCGACGCGCACGCGCCGTGGCAGCAGCACGAGTGACCTGCGCGTCAGCCGCTGTGTGATGCTGCGGCGATGGCGAAGCGACACAGCCATGGGGTTCACAGGCTGGCCAGGTAGCGTCGCGGGTCGGTAGCGCCCCCGTCCTTCAGCACCTCGAAGTGCAGGTGCGGCCCTGTCGCCCGGCCGCTGGAGCCTACTTGAGCGATCAAGTCGCCTTGCCGCACCGCGGCGCCGCGGGCAACGAGCAGGCGCGAGGCATGGGCGTAGCGTGTCACCAGGCCGTTGCCATGCGCGATCTCCACGCTCCAGCCGTAGGCGGCGTTGAAGTCGGCAAAGACCACCTTGCCCGCGGCGGCGGCGCGTATCGGCGTGCCCTGTGGCGCAGCGAAGTCCATGCCGGCGTGAAAAGCGCGGCGGCCGGTGATCGGATCATCCCGGTTGCCGAAGGTCGAGCTCAGCTCGGCGCCATCCAGCGGCAGGCGCGTCGGCAGGTGCTGCAGTTCCAGGTGTTGCAGGGTCGCCGCGCCGGCGACCTGGGCGATCTGCTCTTCGATGTCTTGCAGGCGCTCGTTCAACTCGTTCAGGTCGACGGCCGTGTCGCCGTCATGCAGACGCGGCGGCAGCATGGGGCCGCCGCGGCCCGCAGCACTGGCGGATGAAGCGGCGGCCTTCGGCACGCGGCCCGCCATGTGGCGAAGGGCTTCGCTCAATTGGCCGGCCTGGCTTTCGAGCCTGAACAGTCGGCCCGACAGCATGCCGATCTGCTCCACGGCGAAGGGCGAAACGGTCTGGGCCACCGGTGGCGCCGTCGTGCTTGCCGGGTGCACGGGCGCAAACAGCCAATAACCGAAGCCGGTGCCTGTGGCCAGCAGCAGCCCGACGGCCACCGCGGCAACACCGACCACGCAGCGCATCGACACGGTGCGCATGCCTGTGCCATGGGTCGATGCTGACGCGATCATGAAGAACGACATGGGGTGGATTCGCGCAAATGGTTGCGGCGCATGCTAGGCACAAGTCCGGTTCGTTTGCGTGAACAGGCGCAACCGTTTGTGAGGCACGGGACCTATTCCTCACACGAGGGCGCGCTCGGTGGGGCAGTGATGCTGGAGCTGGCGGCTCATGCCGCCGTGGCGCTGCCGTTCGGTTTGCAGGCCCGCACCTTCGTCGCGCGGCCGCTGCTCATCGCGATGATCGCGGCAGCGCTGGTGCTGCCGCGCTGCGGGCGGCGCGGGCCATGGCCGCCATCAGTCCGGCCTCGCCACGAACAGCCGTGCACCACTGACCAACGCCGCCACGCCCGCCAGCGTGGCACCCAGCAGCAGCGCCCAGACCGGGCCGCGGCTGCCGGCCAGGCCGAAGCACAGCGCCACCAGCGCGGCGCCCAGCGCCTGGCCGTTGAGCCGGGCCATCGCCACCATGCCGCTGGCGCCGGCGCTGCGTTCGGGCGGCGCCGAGGACATCAGCGCGTTCAGGTTCGGCGACTGGAACAGCGCGAAGCCGGCGCCGCACAGCGCCATGCGCAGCACGATGGCAGCGGTCGAGGCCGCAGGCGTCAGCAGCGCCAGCGACGCCAAACCCCCGCACAGCAGCAGCAGCCCGATGCCGCCCATCAGCCCCGGCGGGTAGCGCTCCGACAGCCGGCCGGCCAGTGGCGCGCCGGCCGCCACCACCACGGCCCAGGGCGCCATCAGGAAACCGGTTTGCACCGCCTCGCGCAGCAGCACGGTCTCGATGAAGAAGGGCAGCGACACGAAGGCCAGGCCCTGCGTCGCGAACGAGGCCATCGACGTCGCCACCGACAGCGCGAACAGCGGCCGGCGCAGCAGGTCCACCGGCAGCATCGGCGCGGCATGGTCCTTTTGCCGGCGCAGCAGCACCGCACCCGCGCCCAGTGCCAGCAGCAACAGCGCCAGCACGGTGGCGGTGGACGCGCGCT
Source organism: uncultured Rubrivivax sp. (assembly GCA_964446545.1). Classification (GTDB taxonomy): domain Bacteria; phylum Pseudomonadota; class Gammaproteobacteria; order Burkholderiales; family Burkholderiaceae_C; genus Rubrivivax. The sequence continues at coordinate 795 of CAYUPF010000314.1, read as the reverse complement.
GCGCGGCCAGGGCCAAGCTGGCCAGGCCCGCGCCGAAGCTCAGCGCCGTCAGCAGCGCGGCCTCCGCATCGAAGGGCGGGCCGCGCGGCGCACTGCGCGGCAGCGACACCAGGGCCACCACCCAGGCCAGCAGGCCCAGCGGCAGGTTCAAGGCATACAGCCACGTCCAGCTACCCACGGCCAGCAGCAACGAGGCCAGCGTCGGCCCGAGCGCGAAGGACACGCCGACCACCAGCGCATTCAGCCCGACACCACGCCCCAACTGCTGCGGCGGGTAGAGCTGCCGCACCAGCGCGATGTTCACGCTCATCATCGCCGCGGCGCCCAGGCCTTGCAGCGCGCGCGCTGCCACCAGTGCCGGCAGGCTCCACGCCAGCGCGCTGGCCAGCGAGGCCAGCGTGAAGAAGGCCAGGCCGCCCAGATGGATGCGCCGCGCCCCCAGGCGGTCGGCCAGCGCGGCAAAGGGCAGCAGGGCTGCCACCACCGCCAGCTGGTAAGCGTTGATGACCCAGATCGACAGCGCCGGCGTGGCCTGCAGGCCGGCGCCGATGGCCGGCAGCGCGGTGTTGGTCATCGACGAGTCGAGCGTGACCAGCGACACCGCCATCAGCACTGCGACCAGCGCACGGCCGTTGCCGGACAGCGGCGGCGCGGGCGAAGGGGCGCTGGGCGATGCGGGCATCGGGCGCACGATAGCGGCATCGCCGCTGCGGCGCGCGGCGGTGGTTCATCTGCGTTCGCGCTCAACCACTGCATGAATACCCGGCGTGCGAGCGTTCAGCGTGGCGGGCAGTC
>CAYUPF010000313.1:0-4125 GCA_964446545.1 uncultured Rubrivivax sp. | reverse complement strand
CGCCATGGACAACTGAAATGCGCAGGCCTTCGATCGGCCCGGCGCGCAGCCCCAGCGAGGCCGCTGGTGGCATCGTCGTGGATCGACTTGTGGCTGTCGTAGGCCTGTTCGGCCCGCATCTGCCGCGGCTGACGCCAGCGGCCGCAAAGCATGGGCCGTTCGGCGTAGGGCGTGCTCTCACTGGAGTGCCTTCGCCCCTACGGGCTGCGGTGCGAGCGCCTTCGGGCGGCCGGGCAGCGCTCATGCGGGCGATTGCGGTAGAGGAAGCAACCGACATTGTCGGCGCGGCACCGCCGATACCATCTCGACCATGAGTTCGATCATCGATAACCTGAACCAGAAGTTCGTGCAACGCACGCCCCACATGCGCGAGATCGGCGCGCGCATCACCGCCGTGGCCGCCGGCCGCGGCTCGATGACGCTGCCGGCGCGAGCCGAATGGGTGGGCGACCCGCTGCGCGCGCAGCTGCATCCCGGCGTGCTCACCGTGCTGGCCGATTCCACCTGCGGGCTGGCGGTGGGCACGGCACTGACCGAGCGCGCGCCCTATGCCACGCTGGACCTGCGCATGGACTACCTGCGCCCCGCCGGCCCCGAGCATGACGTGCATTGCGAGGCGCACTGCTTTCGCCTGACGCGCAACGTGGCCTTCGTGCGCGCCGAGGTCTACCAGGCCGACCGCGATGCGCCGATCGCGGTGGCGCAGGCCTCGTTCATGCTGTCCACGCCCGGCAGCAAGCGCGCGCCGCGCGAGACATCGGCCGAGCCCGAGGCCGGCATCTGGCGGCCGTCGTCCGGCAGCGAGCCGGTGCTGGCCGGCGTCAGCATCCCCTACGTCGACTACCTGGGCATCCGCGCTGCGGGCGACACCGAGCCGCCGCTGTTCCGCCTGCCCTTCCAGGACAAGCTGATCGGCAACCCGCAGCTGCCGGCGCTGCACGGCGGTGTCATCGCCGGTTTCGCCGAGACCGCGGCCACGCTGCACCTGATCCGCACGCTGCGCGGCGCCAAGTTCCCGAAGAGCATCGACTTCTCCATCGACTACCTGCGCTCGGGCCGGCCGGTGGAGAGCTTTGCCGGCTGCGAGGTGGTGCGCGTGGGCTCGCGCGTGGCGCTGGTGCAGGTGCGCTGCTGGCAGCATCAGCCGGACGAGCCCATCGCCGTGGCCCGCGGCCACTTCCTGTTGACTGCGCCCGAGATCAAGGCCTGAGCAGCCCCATCGCGATCAAGCTGCGCGCGGTGTCGACGATGCTCTGCGCAGCCGGACGCGGCACCCAGCCCAGCACCTCGCACGCATGGCGGGCCTCGGTATGGCGCTCGGCACCGAGTTCGCCGACGGCCGTGCGCAGCAGCGGGTCGAAGCGCGCCGCCAGGCGCACCAGCCAGTCGGGCAGCCGGCGCATGGGCACACGCCGCGCCTGATCGCCCAGCTGCTCGCGCAGCACGCGGGCGATGTCGATGACCTTCATGAACGGGCCCGAGGCGATGAAGCGCTCGCCGGCCATATCCGGCGCGACCAGCAACCGCAGGTGCAACTCGGCGACATCGCGCACGTCGACGATGCCGAAGCCCAGGTCGGGGCAGCCGGGCATCGCGCCGTCGAGCAGCTTCTTCACCAGCGCGATCGACGACGAATGGTCCGGCCCCCACACCGGCCCCAGCACCACCGCCGGGTTGGCCGTGCAGAACTCCATGCCCTGCCCTTCGCGCGCCACCCAGTCGCGGGCCGCGCGTTCGGCCAGCGTCTTCGACAGCGTGTAGGGCGACACACCAGGGAAGTGGTCCGGCGTCCAGTCGGCCTCGCTGAAGTGGTGCACGCCGCGGCCGCGGCCGTAGACGATGGCCGCCACCGACGAGGTCATGACGAAGCGCTGCACACCCGCCGCACGCGCGGCGCGCAGCACGCGCAAGCTGCCTTCGCGCGCCGGCACGATCAGGTCCTCGGGAGTCTTCACCCAGCGGCCGGGCAGCGGCGAGGCCACGTGCGCGACATGGCTGCAACCACGCAGTGCCTCGGCCCAGCCTGTGTCGCTGTTCAGATCGGCAGCGAAGACCCGCAACTGCGCATCGTCGACTGCGAGCAGCCTGCGCAGTTCGGCTTCGCGCGCGATATCGCGCACCGAGGTGTGCACCATCCAGCCCTGCGCCACCAGCAAGCGGATCAGCCAGCCGGCGATGTAGCCGCTGCCGCCCGAGACGAAGACCGTGCCTGCCATGGAGTTGCTCCTGCTTCAGCCGAAGACGCGCTGCGCGTGCACGCCCAACCCCTGGGCGACGCTGGCGAAGCGGTCGCCGCGCACCACCGCGGCCGCCGGAAAGCGCGCCGCGATGCGCTGCGTCAGCACCGCCAGCCCGGTGGAGCCGCCGGTGAAATACAGCGCATCGACGCGCTCGCGGGCCAGCCCGGCCTGCCGCAGCGTGGCATCGGCGGCATCGACGATGCGCTGCAGATCGGCATCGAGCGCAGCCATCGCATGCGCGGCCTGCAACTCCACCTGCAGCCCGGGCTCGACAGCATCCAGCGCCACGCGCGTCTGTCCGCCTTCGGCCACGGCGATCTTCGCGGCTTCGGCCTGGGCCATCAGCGCATGGCCCAGCCGCGTATTCACCACCGTCATCAGCCGCGCATGCAGCTGCGGCTCGGCATAGAAACTCCTCATGCGCGCCAGCTCAGCCACGCGCGCCGGTGCATAGACGGTGTTGATCAGGTGCCAGGTGGCGAGGTCGAAATACACTTTGCTCGGCACCTCGCGGCCGCCCGGGCCGCGGCTGCGGTAGCCGCAGCTCGGCAGCATGCAGGCCAGCTCGACATGGCGGTCGAAGTCGGTGCCGGCGACGTGTACGCCATGATTGGCGAGGATGTCGTCCTTGCGCTCGGCGCGCCGGCGCCGCGCCGGGCCGACGCGCACCAGCGAGAAGTCCGAGGTGCCGCCGCCGATGTCGGCCACCAGCACCCGCTGCTCGCGCTGCACCGTCGTCTCGTAGCTCAGCGCCGCGGCGATGGGTTCGTATTGCAGCCGGATGTCGGCAAAGCCGGCCTCGCGCGCAGCCTGCAGCAGCGCCGCCTGCGCCGCGGCGTCGCGTTCGGCATCGTCGTCGACGAAGTACACCGGACGGCCCAGCACCAGACGCGTCAGCGCGTGGCCGGCCTGGGCTTCGGCGACGCGCTTCAGCTGCCGCAGGTAGCCGCCGACGACGTCGAGGTAACGCACCGAGCGGCCGGCGCCGACCTCGGTGGACTGCTGTGCCAGCGTGGAGCCGAGGATGCTCTTCATCGAACGCATCAGCCGGCCTTCGATGCCCTCGACGTAAGCCGCCACCGCCGCGCGGCCGTAGTGGCGCTGCGGCTCCTCGTGCGCCGCCAGGCCCTCGACCGCATAGAACACCGCGGTCGGCATGATCGGCTGGCCCGGTTCCAGCTCGACCAGACGCACGCCCTCGCCCGCCGGCAGCGCGATGGCCGAGTTGGAGGTGCCGAAGTCGATGGCGCAGAAAGCTGGCATGTCGCGTCGCGGCAAAGGGGCGGAATTCTAGGCGCCGCTAGACTGCTGCCGATGACGACAACGACGACCCGTACGCGCATGTGGCGCTGGGCGCTGCTGCTGCTGGCCGGGCTGGTCGCCGTGCTGGCACTGACGCCCGCACCTCCTCGGCAGCTGGACCTGGGCTGGGACAAGCTCAACCACGTGTTCGCCTTCGCCGCGCTGGCGGTGTGCGCGGCCTTCGGCTGGCGCAGCTCGCGCGCCGCGCGGCTGGCCGTGCTGCTGGCGCTGCTGGCCTACGGCGGCGCCATCGAACTGCTGCAGCGCCTGGTACCGAACCGCTCGGGCGAGTGGGCCGACCTGGGGGCCGACGTCATCGGCATCGGCCTGGGCGCCTTGTTCGCGTGGCTGTGGCTGCGCCGCCGTTGAGCACACCCGCACGCGTCGGAGTATTCGCGCCTCTTGGTTCGCCACCACGCTGCAGGCTGCGCGCGCCAAGGCTTGGTGACGACGATGAGCTGCCCGCCCAGCACGACACTGGACCTGATCGTGCCGCCACGCACCGCCTTGCGGCCGGCGTCGGGCACGCTCGCGGCGTCACGCACGGCCACGCGGTCGGCCTCCGAAGGGGCCTGGCTTGCCG
>CAYUPF010000312.1:0-4134 GCA_964446545.1 uncultured Rubrivivax sp. | reverse complement strand
GGCATCGGCTACCTGACGATGAACGCGCGCGAGTTCCTGCAGACCGACGTGGTGCTGGTCGGCATCCTGCTGTACGCGCTGCTGGGCAAGCTGGCCGACGTGCTGGCCAAGGGACTGGAGCGCTGGTGGCTGCGCTGGCACCCGGGCTACCAGGCGCAGGTGGTGGGCTGAACATGCTGGAAGGACATTCGATGATGTTTCTGCAAGAGGCCGACGACTTCACGCTGCAGCTGCGCCGCGATGCCGTGCAGCAGCCGGCCGAGCGCGCCGTGCCGCGGCCGGTGCCGGCCGGCGTGGCGGTGCGACTGCGCGCGCTCGGCAAGGCCTTCGGCGCGCGCCCGGTGCTCGAAGGCATCGAGCTGCGCATCGAGCCGGGCGAGTTCGTCGCCATCGTCGGGCGCAGCGGCTGCGGCAAGAGCACGCTGCTGCGCCTGGTGGCCGAGCTGGAAACGCCCAGCGCCGGCGGCATCGAGCTCGACGGCGCGCCGATCGCCGAGCATCGCGAGGACATCCGCATCATGTTCCAGGACGCGCGGCTGCTGCCCTGGAAGCGTGTGGCCGGCAACATCGGCCTCGGCCTGAAGACGGCCGATGCGCCGGCGCGGGCCCGCGCCGCGCTGGCACAGGTGGGCCTGGCCGACCGCGCGCACGACTGGCCGGCGGTACTGTCCGGCGGCCAGCGCCAGCGCGTGGCGCTGGCGCGTGCGCTGGTGCACTCGCCGCGGCTGCTGCTGCTGGACGAGCCGCTGGGCGCGCTGGACGCGCTGACGCGCATCGAGATGCAGCGGCTGATCGAATCGCTGTGGCGCGAGCAGCGCTTCACCGCGCTGCTGGTCACGCACGACGTGGCCGAGGCGGTGGCGCTGGCCGATCGCGTGCTGCTGATCGAGGACGGTCGCATCGCACTCGACGAGCGCGTGCCGCTGCCGCGCCCGCGTTCGCGCGGGCACCCGCGCTTCGCGGCGATCGAAGAACGCATCCTCGAACGGGTGCTGGGCGAGACGGGAGCGCAGCAGCAGGCGGCGGCTTAGGCGGACGGCGCATAACGAAGGTCGCAAAGCTTCGTTCCATGAGCGATGCGGCATGTCTAGGCTGTGCATCACCGTCCATCGCCATCCAACTAGACCGGAGACATCCATGTCCGAAGTGATCGAAGCCCGCCCTGTATCAGCCGTGCTGCAAGCCGCCCGTGCCGCCGCCCGCGCCGCCGGGACGCCCTTTGCCGGCAGCGTGCCGCCGCGTGACGCCTGGGCGCTGCTGCAGTCGGGTCAAGCCACGCTGGTCGACGTGCGCTCGGCCGAGGAGCGCAAGTTCGTCGGCCAGTTGCCCGAAGGCCCCGGCATCAAGCACGTGGCCTGGGCCACCGGCACCAGCCTGATCCGCAACCCGCGTTTCGTGCGCGAGCTGGAAGCCAAGGTGCGCAAGGACGAGCCGGTGCTGCTGCTGTGCCGCAGCGGCAAGCGCTCGGCGCTGGCGGCCGAGGCGGCCACCAAGGCCGGCTTCCAGCAGGTGTTCAACGTGCTCGAAGGTTTCGAGGGCGAGATCGACGCCGCCGGCCAGCGCGGCAAGTCCGGCGGCTGGCGTTTCCACGGTCTGCCCTGGGTGCAGGACTGATTTTTCCTGGAGAGTTTTCCATGACACGCGTCTACGACGACAACTCGCTGTCCATCGGCCGCACGCCGCTGGTCAGGCTCAACCGCATCACCGACGGCGCGCAGGCCACGGTGCTGGCCAAGATCGAGGGCCGCAACCCGGCCTATTCGGTCAAGTGCCGCATCGGCGCGGCGCTGATCTGGGACGCCGAGAAGCGCGGCCTGCTCGGCCCGGGCAAGGAGATCGTCGAGCCCACCTCCGGCAACACCGGCATCGCGCTGGCCTTCGTCGCCGCGGCGCGCGGCCTCCCGCTGACCTTGACGATGCCCGAGACGATGAGCCTGGAGCGGCGCAAGCTGCTGCTGGCCTACGGCGCGAAGCTGGTGCTGACCGAAGGCGCCAAGGGCATGAAGGGCGCGGTCGCCAAGGCCGAGGAGATCGCCGCCAGCGACCCGAAGTACGTGCTGCTGCAGCAGTTCAAGAACCCGGCCAACCCGGCGATCCACGAATCGACCACCGGCCCGGAGATCTGGGAGGACACCGAGGGCGCGATCGACATCCTGGTGTCGGGCGTGGGCACCGGCGGCACGATCACCGGCGTGGCGCGCTACATCAAGAACACCCAGGGTAAGGCAATCCAGGCGGTGGCGGTGGAGCCCAGCGCCAGCCCGGTGCTGACGCATGCGCGCGACGGCTTCGAGCTGAAGCCCGCGCCGCACAAGATCCAGGGCATCGGCGCCGGCTTCGTGCCCGAGGTGTTGGACCTGTCGCTGGTCGATGCGATCGAGCAGGTGAGCAACGAGGAGGCGATCCACTTCGCGCGCCGGCTGACGCGCGAGGAGGGCATCCTGTCCGGCATCAGCTGCGGCGCGGCCACGGCGGTGGCGGCGCGGCTGGCACACCGGCCCGAAAACGCCGGCAAGACCATCGTCGTGGTGCTGCCCGATTCGGGCGAGCGCTACCTCAGCTCGGTGCTGTTCGAAGGCGTGTTCGACGCCGCCGGGTTGCCGCCGCAGCCGGCCGCAGCCTTGGCGGCCTGAGCATGAGCGAAGGCCACCTGGCAGGCCGGCTGGAGCTGGCGCAGATCGTCGCCGAGCTGCGCCAGGCGCGCGAGCGCTGGCGTGCGCAGCAGCAGCGGCCGCTGGAGCTGGGCCGCCGCGAGCTGCCTTCGCGCGAGGCGCTGGACCAGATCGTCGGTGCGCTGCGCGGCGCGCTGTTCCCGCTGCGCCTGGGCCCGCCCGACCTGCGCCAGGAAAGCGAGGACTACTACGTCGGCCACACGCTGGACAGCGCGCTCGGTGCGCTGCTGACGCAGGTGCGGCTGGAGCTGCACTACTTCGCGCGCCACGGCGGCCAGGAAGCCGACGTGGAGGAGCGCGCGCTGGCGGTGGTGCGCCAGTTCGGCGCCGCGCTGCCGCGCATCCGCGAGCTGCTGGACAGCGACGTGTTGGCCGCCTTCCACGGCGACCCGGCGGCGCGCAGCGTCGACGAGGTGCTGCTCAGCTACCCGGGCGTGCGCGCGGTGATCCACCACCGGCTGGCGCACGAGCTGTATCGGCTGGGCGTGCCGCTGCTGGCGCGCGTGGTGGCCGAGATCGCGCACGGCGAGACCGGCATCGACATCCACCCCGGCGCGAGCATCGGGCCGGGCTTCTTCATCGACCACGGCACCGGCGTCGTCATCGGCGAAACCGCCGAGATCGGCCGCAACGTGCGCCTGTACCAGGCGGTGACGCTGGGCGCGAAGCGCTTCGCCGCCGACGCCGACGGCCACCTGAAGAAGGGCGGCGCGCGCCATCCGATCGTCGAGGACGACGTGGTGGTGTATGCCGGCGCGACCATCCTCGGCCGCGTGACCATCGGCCGCGGCTCGTCGATCGGCGGCAACGTCTGGCTCACGCGCAGCGTGCCGCCGCTCAGCCAGGTGACGCAGGCACAGACACGAGAGGGCATGCGCGATGACGCGGTCGCTGCGGGCAGCGGCATCTGAGGCCGGCACGCACGAGCTGGTCGCGCGGCGCTTCGGCCACGCGGTGCGTCAGCTGCGCGTGCAGCGCGGCTGGTCGCAGGAAAGCCTGGCGGCGCGCGCCGAACTGAACCGCTCGTACATGGGCGAGATCGAGCGTGCCGACGTCATGCCATCGCTGGCCACCGCCGACAAGCTGGCGCGCGCGCTCGGATTGACGCTCGCCGACCTGATCGCACGAGCCGAACCGCAGCCGCTGCCGTCCATGGACGGTTGACCGGCCTAGGGTCAACCCTAGAGACTCGGTGACTGACTTTTTCATCTATCGATCTTCGTGTTTCTCATGAAAGGGGAAAGCTTCCATGGCTGATGTCCAGCCCACCCAACTCGCGCTCAGCGACAACGCCGCACGCCAACTGGCCAATGCCACCAAGACCGCGCCCACGCTGGCGACGATCAGCCCACGCTGGCTCACGCACCTGCTGCAGTGGGCGCCGGTGGAAGCCGGCATCTACCGGCTGAACAAGGTCAGGAATCCGCAGGACGTGCAGGTGCTGTGCGCCAAGCGCGACGAG
>CAYUPF010000311.1:0-4149 GCA_964446545.1 uncultured Rubrivivax sp. | reverse complement strand
GCGGCGCCGGCCACCGTGGCCAGCGCCAGAGCGCGCCCCTGCTCCGGGCTCAGGCCCATGTCCACCGCCGCCTGCATCATGGCCTCGATCACGTAGAACACATAGGCCGGGCCGGAGCCGGAGACGGCGGTCACCGCGTCCAGGTCTTCTTCGCGCGCCACCCACAGCAGCTGGCCGGTGGGCGCCAGCACCTGCTCCACCGCCGCACGCTCGTCGGCGGCGACGGCAGCGCGCGCAAACAGCCCGGCGATGCCCTGGCCGATCAGCGCCGGCGTGTTGGGCATGGCGCGCACCACCCGTTGGCTGCCGGTGGCGGCGACGATCGCCGTGCTGCGGATGCCGGCCATCACGCTGAGCTGCAGCGCACCGGAGGCGAAGGCCGCACAGGGCGCCGCCGCCTCGGCAAAGGACTGCGGCTTGACCGCCCAGACCATCAGTTCGCAGCCGGACAGCGCCGCGCCGGCACTTTCATGCACGCCGACGCCGAACTGCCGTGCCAGCGACTGGCGCTGCGCCTCGAAGGGTTCGACCACCTGGATCGAAGCCGCCGCGCGGCCGGCCTTGAGCAGGCCGCCGATGATGGCGCTGGCCATGTTGCCGCCGCCGATGAATGCGATGCTGGCCGGGTTCATCCGGCCAGTGTAGCCAGCCCTTGCGCACGGCCGGCGCGGACTCCTTACACTGCGCGTCCGGCGCCGGCTTGCAAGCGGCGCGACAGCCCCGATCTGCCACACCATGAATGCTCCTTCTGCCGACCCCGGCCTTTCCTTCGACGTCACCGAAGCGGACTTTCGCCAGACGGTGCTCGAGCGCTCGCTCGACGTGCCGGTGCTGCTGGACTGCTGGGCGCCCTGGTGCGGCCCGTGCCGCAACCTCAAACCCATCCTGGAAAAGCTGGCCCGCGACTATGGCGGCCGCTTCGTGCTGGCCAAGCTCAACACCGACGAGGCGCCGCAGATCTCGGCCGCGCTGCAGATCCGCAGCATCCCGCTGGTGGTGCTGTTCGTCGGCGGCCGGCCGGTGGACCAGTTCATGGGCGCGCTGCCCGAAGGCCAGGTGCGCGCCTTCCTCGACAAGCACATCGGCGAACAGGTATCCGAAGCCGAGGCGCTGCGCGCCGAGGCGGCCGAAGCCACCGATCCGCAGCACGCCGAGATGCTGCTGAGCGAGGCGCTGCGCCTGGAGCCCGGCAATGCCGAGGTGCTGCTCGACCTGGCCACGCGCTGGATCGAACGCGACGAATTCGACGCGGCCGAGAAGCTGCTCGCCAAGCTGCAGCCCGACCAGGGCGGCGATCGCAAGACCGCGCTGCTCAAGCGCATCGAACTGGCGCGCAACAAGCCCGAAGGCGACCCGGCGGTGCTGGCAGCGCGCATCGCGGCCAACGGCAAGGACTTCGAGGCACGCTTCGCGCTGGCCGCACTGAAGGCGCACGCGGGCGACTTCAATGCCGCCTTCGACCAGCTGCTCGAAGTGGTCATGCGCGACAAGGCCGAATGGCGCGAGAAGGCGCGGCTGCAGTTGATCGAATGGTTCGCGCTGTGCACCGATGCCGACGCGGTCAGCCGCGGCCGGCGCTATCTGGGCATGTACCTGAACTGAAGCGGACGGCACTCAAGTCTGCAGCACGAAGTCGCGCAGCAGGACCACGCGGCCCTCGGCCCGGGCCTTGCGCTCGAAGCGTGCATCGGCAGTGACGAAGACGGCGCCTTGCGTGTCCAGCGCCAGCGCGTGATAGAGCGTGTCGAACACATGCAGCCGATACCTGCGGGCCAAGGTCATCGCCAGCGCGTAGTCGTCCGGCCGCGCGCCGATGCGCATGTCCAGTTCCATCAGGTCGGCCAGGTCCCGATGGGCCGTCGCAGGCGTCTCCCGGATCAGCACCGCACCGACTTCGGCGATGAAATGCGGCGGCTGCACCAGCTCGACCGCTTTCGTCCCCACCGCGCGCAGCAGCGCGAGCGCGAGGTCCACGTCGTCCTCGCCCGGCCGGGCGCCTAGAAACCACTTCAGCGCGACACTGGCATCGACGACAGCCAGCGTCACGGACGACCTTGCTGGCGCGCCTTGCGCAGCTGGGCATCGCTGCGCACAGGTGCGGTCGCACGGCGCTCGAGAATGCGCTCGGCCGCTGCGCGGCTCGCTCGCTCGCGGGCTTCGCGCTCCACGGCTTCGCGCATCAGATGGGCGATCACCGCACTCTTGTTGCGGCCTGCGAAGGCGGCGTCGAAGGCTCGCTTGACGTCTTCGGGAACGCTGAAATTGACGGTCGACATCACCCTCACCTTGTTGAAAACTTCAACATCGGCCAATCATACTCACAGGCTGCCCAACGCCGGGCAGAACGCCGTTGCAGCAACCCGGCATCAACCGCGCGCACCGAAGATCGCGGTGCCGATGCGCACGATCGTGGCGCCTTCGGCCACCGCGGCTTCCAGGTCGGCGCTCATGCCCATCGACAGCGTGTCCAGCGCCAGGCCCGCCTGATTCAGCGCCGCCAGCAGTTCACGCAACGCGCGGTGCGGGCGGCGCTGGGCCGCGAAATCCTCGGCCGGCTCGGGAATGGCCATCAGCCCGCGCAGCCGCACGCTCTCGGCCGGCAGGGCCGAAACCGCCTGCGCCACCGCCGCGACCTCGCCGGGCAGCAGCCCGCTCTTGCTGGCCTCGCCACTGATGTTGACCTGCAGGCACAGCTGCAGCGGCGGCAGAGCCATGGGTCGCTGTTCGGCCAGGCGCTGCGCCACCCTCAACCGGTCCACGCTGTGCACCCAGTCGAACTGTTCGGCGACGGCACGCGTCTTGTTGCTCTGCAGCGGGCCGATCAAATGCCAGCACAGCGCCGGGCGCAGGTCGGCCAGCGCCTCGATCTTGGCCAGCGCCTCCTGCACGTAGTTCTCGCCGAAATCGCGCTGGCCGGCGGCATGGGCGTCGCGGATGCGTGTTGCGCCGAAGGTCTTGCTCACCGCCAACAACGTGACACTTTGCGCGGCCCGGCCGGCGTCGTGGCAGCTGCGTGTGATGCGCTGCCGGACTTGCTGTAAGTTCGCCGCGATGCTCGACATAATGCCCTGAGCTTAAGCCCACCAGGGCCGCCTTCCACCCATGGACATCACGCAACTGCTGGCCTTTTCGGTCAAGAACAAGGCCTCCGACCTGCACCTGTCGGCCGGGCTGCCGCCGATGATCCGCGTGCACGGCGACGTGCGGCGCATCAACATCGAGCCGCTGGACCACAAGCAGGTCCACGCCATGGTGTACGACATCATGAACGACGGCCAGCGCAAGCATTACGAAGACACGCTGGAGTGCGACTTCAGCTTCGAGATCCAGGGCCTGGCGCGCTTCCGTGTCAACGCCTTCAACCAGAACCGCGGCGCCGGCGCGGTGTTCCGCACCATCCCCAGCAAGATCCTGACCTTGGAGCAGCTGAACGCGCCCAAGGTCTTCGCCGACCTGGCGCTGCGCCCGCGCGGCCTGGTGCTGGTGACCGGGCCCACCGGTTCGGGCAAGAGCACCACGCTGGCGGGCATGGTCAACCACCTGAACGAAAACGAGTACGGCCACGTGCTCACGGTGGAAGACCCGATCGAGTTCGTGCACGAGAGCAAGAAGTGCCTGATCAACCAGCGCGAGGTCGGCCCGCACACGATGAGCTTCAACAACGCGCTGCGCTCTGCCCTGCGCGAAGACCCGGACGCGATCCTGGTGGGCGAAATGCGCGACCTGGAGACCATCCGCCTGGCGCTGACCGCGGCCGAAACCGGCCACCTGGTGTTCGGCACCTTGCATACCAGCAGCGCCGCCAAGACCGTCGACCGCGTGGTCGACGTCTTCCCGGCGGCCGAGAAGGACATGGTGCGCGCGATGCTGTCGGAGTCGCTGGTGGCGGTGATCTCGCAGTCGCTGTGCAAGCTGAAGGACGGCTCGGGCCGCGTCGCCGCGCACGAGATCATGCTGGCCACCTCGGCCATCAAGAACCTGATCCGCGAGAACAAGATCGCGCAGATGTACAGCTCAATCCAGACCGGCCAGAGCCTGGGCATGCAGACGCTGGACCAGAACCTGGCCGACCTGGTGCGGCGCAACATCGTCTCTGCCGCCGAGGCGCGCGCCAAGGCCAAGTTCCCCGACAACTTCCCTGGTTGACCA
>CAYUPF010000310.1:0-4175 GCA_964446545.1 uncultured Rubrivivax sp. | reverse complement strand
TTGTAGCCGGCGGGCTTCATGCACGCCCCGGTGGCGCCCGGACGAGCCGGCCCGCGGGTTTGCACCGGTCCGCCGCGCCGCCTGCCGACACTATGCTTGTCGAAAGTGGCCTGACCACCTGACCGCTTGCCCATGCCGCTGCAGATCATCGAACCCCGCCGCCTGTACCGCAAGATCGCCGACCAGCTGCGCATGCTGATCCGCGACGGCGAATATCCGCTCGGCACGCGCCTGCCGGCCGAGCGCGACTTGGCGCTGCAGCTCGGGGTGTCGCGGCCTTCGGTGCGCGAGGCGCTGATCGCGCTCGAAGTCGAGGGCCTGGTCGAGGTGCGCAGCGGCTCGGGCGTGCATGTGCTGGCGCGCGAATCGCCGGCCAGTGCGCGCCATGTCGGGCCCGGGGCCTTCGGCCTGTTCGAGATCTTCCGGGCGCGCGAACTGGTCGAAGGCGAGATCGCCGCGCTGGTCGCGCGCGATGCGACTCCACGCTTGTTCGACGCGCTGGAGACGGCCCTGGCGCAGATGGAAGCCGAAATCGCCGCCGGCATGATGCCGATCGAGGGCGACCGCCGCTTCCACCTGGTGATTGCCGAAGCCACCGACAACGGCCCGCTGCTGCGCACCGTGGCCGAGCTCTACGACATGCGCAACAGTCCGCTGTTCGAACAGTTCGGCCAGCACTTCGAAAGCGCGGACAGCTGGCGCATCGCGGTGGCCGAACATCGGCAGATCGTGGCGGCGCTGGCCGCACGCGACCCCGAGGCGGCGCGCGCGGCCATGCACCGCCATCTGCAGCGCTCGCACGATAGTTATGCCGAGGCCTGGCCGCCGGGCGCCAACATGCGCGGCAACGATCCCTGACCGACGACCCACAAAAGGAGACATCGATGAACAAACGTCTGACTTGGAACTCGCTGCTGTCCGCCACGACCCTGGCGGCCGCCGTCCTCGCCGGCACGCCGGCCTGGGCACAGACCAAGCTGAAGTTCGCGCACGTCTACGAGACCTCCGAGGCCTACCACCGCGCCGCGCTGTGGGCTGCCGACGAGATCAAGAAGCGCACCGACGGCCGCTACGAGATCCAGGTGTTTCCGGCCTCGCAGCTGGGCAAGGAATCCGACATCAACCAGGGCCTGACCTTGGGCACGGTGGACCTCATCTACACCGGCCAGGCCTTCGCCGCGCGCACCTTCCCGGCGCTGGCGATCGGCGGCGCGCCCTTCATGTTCCGCGACTTCGACCACTGGAAGAAGTATGCGCAGGGCGAGCTGCTGAAGGAGCTGATGGACGGCTACTACAAGAAGGGCGGCAACAAGCCGCTGGCCGTCACCTACTACGGCGTGCGCCACACCACGGCCAACAAGGCGATCAACAAGCCCGAGGACATGGCCGGGCTGAAGCTGCGCGTGCCCGATGCGCCGCTGTACGTGATGTACCCCAAGGTCGTCGGCGCCAACGCCACGCCGATCGCCTTCGCCGAGGTCTACCTGGCGCTGCAGAGCAAGACGGTGGACGCGCAGGAGAACCCGCTGCCGACGATCGAGGCGAAGAAGTTCTACGAAGTGCAGTCGCACATCAACCTCACCGGCCACATCACCGAGATGCTGCTGATCATCGCCAGCGGCCAGACCTGGAACAAGCTGTCCGACGCCGACAAGAAGACCTTCGAGGCGGTGTTCCGCGAGGCCGCGCAAAAGGCCACCGACGAGATCGCCGCGTCCGAGGCCAAGCTGGTGGACGACTTCAGCACCAAGTACAAGAAGACCGTGGTCAAGTCGGACCGCGCCGCCTTCGCCAAGGCCTTCGAGAAGTTCCACCTCGGGCCGGACGCCACCTGGGACAAGGCCACCTACGACCGGCTGCAGGCCATCAAGTAAGCAACGCAGCGACCGGCCGTCCGTGCACCCCAGCACGGACGGCCCGGCTGCGCACGCAGGAGACCCGCGATGGACATCGATGCCGGCCCGAAGGTGATGGGCGACGACGGCGAGTTCCACGTCGTCGACGAGGCCGTGGACCTGTCGGACACGCCGCTCGAAGGCTGGCTCGCGCTGGCGCTGTTCTGGGTGCTGGGCGCGGTGGTGTTCACGCAGTTCTTCACCCGCTACGTGCTCAACGACTCGGCCTCGTGGACCGAGGAGATCGCGCGCTACCTGCTGGTCGGCGCGGTCTTCGTCGGCGCCGGCATCGGCGTGGCCAAGAACAACCACATCCAGGTCGACCTGCTGTACCGCTACCTGCCACGGCGCGCCGGACGCGCCTTGTCCACCGCGGTGGACCTGATGCGCATCGCCTTCTTCGCCGCGATGACGGTGTACACCGCGCAGATGATGGGCAAGCTGCAGGGCCTGCAGATGTCGGTGGTGGACCTGCCGATGAACATCGTCTACGGCGTGTGCCTGTTCGGACTGGCCTGCATGACGCTGCGCTCGATCTGGGTGGCCAAGGTGCACTGGCAACGCGGCTACAGCGTGCTCGAGCGGCCCGAATCCACGATGCACGACCGTTGAGCACACCATGCTGAAGATCATCTTCCTGGCGATGCTCGCCACCGGCTTGCCGGTGGCCATCGCGATGGCCGGCTCCTCGCTGGTCTACATCCTGATCAGCGGCAACCTGCCCGGCTTCACCGTGGTGCACCGCATGATCGGCGGCATCGACAGCTTTCCGCTGCTGGCGGTGCCGTTTTTCATCCTCGCCGGCAACCTGATGAACAACGCCGGCATCACCAACCGCATCTACAACTTCGCGCTGGCGCTGGTCGGCTGGCTGAAGGGTGGGCTGGGCCATGTCAACGTGCTCGGCTCGGTGATCTTCGCCGGCATGAGCGGCACCGCCATCGCCGACGCGGCAGGCCTGGGCACGATCGAGATCAAGGCGATGAAGGACCACGGCTACTCGGCCGAGTTCGCGGTCGGCGTCACCGCGGCATCGGCCACGCTCGGGCCGATCATCCCGCCGTCGCTGCCTTTCGTCATCTACGCGATGATGGCCAACGTCTCGGTCGGTGCGCTGTTCCTCGCCGGGCTGCTGCCGGGGCTGCTGATGGCGCTGCTGATGATGCTGACGGTGGCGTACTTCGCGCACAAGAACAACTGGGGCGGTGACGTCGGCTTCGACGGCCGGCGCATGGCGCGTGCGCTGGTCGAGCTGGCGGTGGTCGCCGGCTGGCCGGTGGCGGTGTACTGGCTGGTGGAGGCCGGGCTGAACGCGCAGGGGGTGGTCTTCGTCGGCCTGGCGCTGCTGTTCGCCGCCGACCGCTGGTTCAAGTGGCAGGCGGTGCTGCCGATCATGACGCCGGTGCTGCTGATCGGCGGCATGACCAGCGGCATCTTCACGCCTACCGAAGGCGCCATCGCCGCCAGCGTGTGGGCCGCGGTGCTGGGCCTGTTCTGGTACCGCACCTTGAGCTGGAAGATGTTCGTCAAGGTCAGCCTCGACTCGGTGGAGACCACGGCGACCATCATGTTCGTCGTCGCCGCAGCATCGATCTTCGGCTGGATGCTCACCGCCACCGGCGTGACCACGGCCATCGCGCAATGGGTGCTGGGCTTCACCAACGAGGCCTGGGTCTTTCTGCTGCTGGCCAACCTGCTGATGCTCTTCGTCGGCTGCTTTCTGGAGCCGACGGCGGCGATCACGATCCTGGTGCCGCTGCTGTTGCCGATCGCCACGCAGCTGGGCGTGGACCCGGTGCACTTCGGCCTGGTGATGGTGCTGAACCTGATGATCGGCCTGCTGCATCCGCCGATGGGCATGGTGCTGTTCGTGCTGGCGCGCGTGGCCAAGCTCAGCGTCGAGCGCACCACGGTCGCGATCCTGCCCTGGCTGGTGCCGTTGCTGGTGAGCCTGGTGTTGCTGACCTACATTCCGGCGATCGGGCTGTGGCTGCCGCGCACGCTGGGTCTTTGACGCATCGCATGGCACGCATCGCCGCCGTCGAACTGCTGCACGTCGACTTAGCCCCGCCGGTGCCGCGCAGCGACGCGATCCAGTCCTTCGTGACGCAGGAGACGCCCTTCGTGCGCGTCGTCTGCGACGACGGCAGCAGCGGCATAGGCTACAGCTACACCATCGGCACCGGCGGCTCGTCGGTGATGGCGCTGCTGCGCGACCACCTGGCGCCGCGGCTGATCGGCAAGGACCCGGCGCAGATCGAAGCCCTCTGGCGCGAGCTG
>CAYUPF010000309.1:0-4184 GCA_964446545.1 uncultured Rubrivivax sp. | reverse complement strand
TCGCGCCGGTGGCGGAGGCGGCCGAGCCCAAGGTCACGCCGCCGACAGCACGCCCGGAGGCTGCCGCGGTGATCGCCGCCGCGGTCACGACACCGACAGCGACGACGCCCACGCCCGTCGAGACCATCGCACGCACGGACATCACGCTACCCGTTTCCGCCGCCGCCCCTGCAATGCCGCAGGCCACATCGGCCCGCAAGACCGAGGCACCGGGCCCGCGCGGCCCGCTGCCCGCCACCACCGAAGGCAGCGGCCCGCGGGTGGACGCCGGCGGCTGGCTGCAGGCACTGGCCGCGCAGCGCGAGGGCCCCATCGCGCCGATGCGGCCCGTCACCGACAACGCCCTGCCCCTATCGTCCCTGCCGGGCAGCGTGGGCGGCCCGCTGCCACGACCGCCGGAGGCCGGCACGGCGCTGCAGGCCGAGGTGCGCGCCGAGCTGGGCTCGAAGGAATTCGCGCCAGCCCTGGGCTCGCAGCTCAGCGTGCTGGTGCGCAACGGCATCGAACACGCGCAACTGAAACTCAACCCCGCGGAGATGGGGCCGATCGAGGTGCGCATCAGCATCGACGGCCACCAGGCGCAGGTGGACTTCAGCGCCGCGCAAGCGCACACGCGCCAGGCACTGCAGGACGCCGTGCCGGCGCTGGCCACGGCGCTGCGCGAACAGGGCCTGACGCTGACCGGCGGCGGCGTCTTCGAGCAGCCGCGCGATTCTCGTGGCGAAGCCTCGGCCCATGACGGCCGTCACGCCCCGGCGAACGCGCCGCGTGCGCTAGACGACGCACTGCCCGCGCCCGCCGCGCGGTTGCCGCGCGCCACCGGCGTGCTCGATCTGTACGCCTGATTCACTTCAAGCGAACCGGCGTCCGATGTCGAGGATCGAGTGACGGGATCGGGGCGAAGCGGCTGGATGCAAACTTCTTCACCGCAGCTGCGGTGAACGACTTCGGCATGACGCCGAACAGCCGCTGCGCCGCCGGCCGACGAACCCCCTGCGGTTGACCGCAACCGGCATCAGTCCAGTCCGACGCGCGCCAGCACCCTTTCGATCAGCCGCCAATCGGCGGCGATCTGCTTGTCCAGCACCAGCGCCGCGATGCCGTGCACCAGCGCCCAGGCGCGCAGCGCGGCGGCCTTGCGCTCGGCCTTCGGCGTGCCGGCGGGAACCAGCGCCTCGATGTCCTGGCGCAGATCGCGCATCGCGGCCGGCACGCTGTCGAGCCGGGCCTCCAGCGGGTCGCCGTCGTGGGCGGCGCTGAACACCAGCCGGAACAGCGCCGGGTTGTCGACCGCGAAGCGCACGTAGGCCATGCCGCTGCCCAGGAAACCGGCCGGGCCGCCGCCGGCCGCGCGCGTGGCTTGGCGCTGCGCCTGCGCCAGCCGCTCCAGGCCCTCGTGCGCCAGCGCTGCCATCAGCGCGTTCTTGTCCGGGAAGTGCCGGTAGATCGCCGCCGCACTGACGCCGACCTCGCGCGCCAGCTCGCGCAGGCCCAGGTCGTCGGCGGTGCGTGAGCGCAGCAGCCGCAGCCCGGCCTCGAGCAGCGCGCTGCGCAGGTCGCCGTGGTGGTAGGCCTGTCTTGGCGCAGGGGGTCTGGCGGGCGGTGCGGCGGGTCTGGTGCTCATCCCAAGATTGTATGTTGACAGCGTTCACTTCGAGCGGCATCATGACTCAATGTGAACATGGTTCACATTGCCCATCCCCCAACCGTTCACCCTTCACCGACCGGAGGAACTCCTCATGGCCAGCACGCTGGAAAACACGATCCGCAAGACCCTCACGCAGGGCGCCGCCGCGCTGCACCGCTTCAACCGCGAGCGCATGTCCGCGCCGGCCCGGCCGAACCCCTACCTGAGCGGGCCGAACCGGCCGCTGGAACACGAATACACGCTGGAGCGGCCGGTGGTGCACGGCCGCATCCCGCCCGGGCTGGACGGCTGCTACGCGCGCATCGGGCCGAACCCGGTCGTCAAGGTCAACCCGGCCAACCACCACTGGTTCATCGGCGACGGCATGGTGCACGGCGTGCGGCTGCAAGGCGGCCAGGCGCTGTGGTACCGCAACCGCTGGGTGCGCTCGACGCAGGTCAGCCAGGCGCTGGGCGAGGCGCCGAAGCCGGGGCCGCGCAACGGCAGCGACACCGTCAACACCAACGTGCTGTCCTTCGCCGGCAAGCCCTGGGCGCTGGTGGAAGCCGGCGGCTATCCGGTGCAGCTGGATGCGCTGCTGGACACGGTGGCGCACGACCCCTTCGGCGGCAGCCTGAAGGGATCGTTCTCGGCGCACCCGCA
Source organism: uncultured Rubrivivax sp. (assembly GCA_964446545.1). Taxonomy (GTDB): domain Bacteria; phylum Pseudomonadota; class Gammaproteobacteria; order Burkholderiales; family Burkholderiaceae_C; genus Rubrivivax. Next base: position 1,894 of record CAYUPF010000309.1, on the reverse strand, counting down.
TCTGGACACCGCCACCGGCGCGATGCATGCCATCTGCTACGGCGCGCTCGACCCGAACACGCTGCGCCACGTGGTGGTGGGGCCGGACGGTCGCGTGCAGCGCGAGGAGCCGATCGCCGTGCAGCACGGCCCGAGCGTGCACGACTGCATGATCACCGAGCACTACGTTATCGTGCTGGACCTGCCGGTGACCTTCTCGATGCCACGCTACCTGGCCGGCTACGGCTTCCCCTATGCGTGGAACCCGGCGCACCCGGCGCGCGTGGGCGTGCTGGGCAAGACGGCGCCGGGCAGCGACATCGTCTGGTGCGAGGTCGAGCCCTGCTACGTGTTCCATCCCTGCAATGCCTTCGAGACCGGCGACGGCCGCATCACGCTGGACGTGGTGGCGCACCCGACGATGTTCAGCGACAGCCGCGTCGGGCCGTCCGCCGGCGGCGCGAAGTTCGAGCGCTGGACCCTCGACACCGCGGCGCGCCGGGTGTCGCGGCAGGTGGTGGACGCGCAACCGCAGGAGTTCCCGCGGCCGGACGAGCGCTTCATCGGCAAGCCCTACCGCCACGCGTACACGGTGCAGCTCCAGGACGACGGCAGCGGCGAGTTCGTGCCCGACCAGGTGCTGATCCATCACGACCTGCACGCCGGCACGCGCCGGGTGCACGATTTCGGGCCGGGCCGCCTGGCCAGCGAATTCGTGTTCGAGCCGCGCCACGCGGATGCCGCCGAGGGCGACGGCTGGCTGATGGGCTACGTGGTCGACGCCGCGCAGGGCCGCAGCGAGTTCCTGATCCTGGACACACAGGATTTCGGCGGCGCGCCGGTGGCGGCGGTGCAGATACCGCACGCCATCCCGCTGGGCTTCCACGGCAACTGGATGCCGGGGGCGCCGCGCGCTTGAGCGGCGCCACGGCCGGCAGGCGCCGCGGCGCCCCCGCCCGGGCGCGAGACGGCCGGGTTTAGGCTGCTTTTCGCGCCTTCCTCCGCAGGGGGCGGTTTCCATAATCGTCCGCAGGTGAGCTGACGCGCGGCCCGAGGGCCGCGCCAGGTTCTGCAACCCCGGAGGTTCCATGTCCACTGCCGCGACCGTCGACGGCGCAGCGCCCGTCAAGTCAGGCAAGAAGAAGCTGATCCTGGTGCTCGCGCTGGCGCTGCTGTTGCTGGCGGCGGGCGGCGGCGGCCTGGTGCTCTGGCTCAAGGCCAAGGCGCACGCGGCGCAGGAAGCGGATGAGGCGGACGGCGCCGGCGAGGAAGCCGGCGCCAAGTCGTCGGCGAAGCGCGACCCGAAGGTGGTGCCGGTGTTCGCGGCGCTGGACAGCTTCACCGTCAACCTGGCCGACCGCGAGGCCGAGCGCTACGCGCAGGTCGGCATCTCGCTGGAACTGGCCGACGCCAAGGGCGGCGAGCGCATCAAGGCGTTCATGCCGGCCATCCGCAACAACATCCTGATGGTGCTGGCGCACAAGCGTTCATCGGACCTGCTGGACCGCGCCGGCAAGGAGAAGCTGGCCGACGAGGTGCTGCGCGAGACCGAACGCGCGCTCGGGCTGGAGCCGCTGCAGCCCGGATCGACGGCGCGGCGCGGCGCGGACGCCGAAGCCCGGCCGGTGCGTGCGGTGCACTTCTCCAACTTCATCATCCAGTGATCCGCGGCAGCGACGCATGAATCAGCAGATCCTCACGCAGAACGAGGTCGACGCACTGCTGCAGGGCATCACCGGCGAGAGCCAGGCGCTGGAGCAGGAGGATGGGTCGTCCGAAGGCGGCACGCGCGCCTACGACCTGGCCAACCAGGAACGCATCGTCCGTGGCCGCATGCCGACGATGGAGGTGATCAACGAACGCTTCGCGCGCAACATCCGCGTCGGCTTGTTCAACCTGATCCGCAAGAGCCCCG
>CAYUPF010000308.1:0-4190 GCA_964446545.1 uncultured Rubrivivax sp. | reverse complement strand
CTTGTGCGCCCAGCATGGGCGCGATCTTCGGGGTGCGAGTCCCCGACGGAGCTGGCCACAGCAAGGCAAGTGAAGCGCAACTGCGTGAGGGTGACCGAGCGTGGGGAGGAAGCGTGGAGCGTAAACCGTGAGCCGAGGTACACGAACCGCATCGGAGGCGGAGCCGGCCAGGGCGAGCAGGCAAGTGACTGCGAAGCTCTTGTGGCCAAAGGCCAGGCGACGTAAATGCGGCGGTTGTGCGGTGAAGGATCCCGATGACCTTCAGCCGCCGAGCAACCGCTGCCAGCGCGCCGGCGTGAGGATCTGGATGCCCAGGTCGCGCGCAGGCCGGGCCAGCCGCAGCAGCGCCCGGTCACGGCTGAGCAGCCACGCCGCCTTGACGCTGACGGCCAGGTCGATGAACTTCTGGTCGTCCGGGTCGCGGGAACGCAACCGCCCCGTGGCATCGGCCGCGCTGGGCGCTTCAGCGCATAGCCTCGTCAGGCTATCGAAGGTTGACAGTATGTGCTCACAATCGGGAGCCCAGCGCTGCAGTTCCGGCCGCTGCAGCACACCCGCCAGCTCGCCACGCATCGACGGCGTGGCATGCCACAGCCACCGACCTGCCTGCAGCGGGCCCGACAGGCCGGCACAGCTGGCGTCGTGAAACAGCAGCCAGTCGAGCACCACGTTGGTGTCCAGCACCACGGCGGTCGGTATATCGGGCATCGATGAAGACAACTCTTGCTGCGTCAGGGGGCTGTGAATATAATGGAAGGCTTTTCAGCAGAAAGCTGCTGCGCTCTTTGTCGAGCCGCCCACCGCCAGCGATGGGCCCGGCTCCCTCCGCAGCGCGCCGCCTGCCGAGTGCAGAACAAAGAGCCAAGTCTTCAACGGGAACGGGTTTCGCAATGCCAACCATCAACCAGCTCGTGCGCCACGGCCGTCAGGTCGAAATCACGAAGTCCAAGTCGCCTGCGATGCAGAACAGCCCGCAGCGTCGCGGCGTGTGCACGCGCGTGTACACCACCACGCCGAAGAAGCCGAACTCGGCGCTGCGCAAGGTGGCCAAGGTGCGCCTGACCAACGGCTTCGAGATCATCTCCTACATCGGCGGTGAAGGCCACAACCTGCAGGAGCACAGCGTGGTGCTGGTGCGCGGCGGGCGCGTGAAGGACCTGCCGGGCGTGCGTTACCACATCGTGCGCGGCTCGCTGGACCTGCAAGGCGTCAAGGACCGCAAGCAGTCGCGTTCGAAATACGGCGCCAAGCGTCCGAAGAAGGCCTGAGGCCGCTCCACAACAAGAGCCGGTCGGTCGGCTGGCTCAGTAAGTGAAGGGTCCTGATGGCCCTTCGTGGCGCCGCCCAGGCGCCGGCTGAAACCAAAGAAGGAAGACTCCCATGCCGCGTCGTCGCGAAGTTCCCAAACGAGAAGTGCTGCCCGATCCCAAGTTCGGCTCGGTCGATCTGTCCAAGTTCATGAACGTGATCATGGAAGGCGGCAAGAAGGCCATCGCCGAACGCATCATTTACGGCGCGCTGGATCAGATCGAGAAGAAGGCCGGCAAGGACCCGCTGGAGATCTTCGTCGTCGCCTTGAACAACATCAAGCCGATGGTCGAGGTCAAGTCGCGTCGCGTCGGCGGTGCCAACTACCAGGTGCCGGTCGAAGTGCGTCCGGTGCGTCGCGTGGCGCTGGCCATGCGCTGGCTGAAGGAATCGGCACGCAAGCGTGGCGAGAAGTCGATGTCGCAGCGCCTGGCCAACGAGCTGCTCGAGGCGGCCGAAGGCCGCGGCGGCGCGATGAAGAAGCGCGACGAGGTGCACCGCATGGCCGAAGCCAACAAGGCCTTCTCGCACTTCCGCTTCTGAGCCGACGCCGACCGTACCCTGCTTCCGGCCGCTCTTACGGGTTAACACCAACCCGAGGGCGGCCCCTGTATTTGGAGTGACACCATGGCCCGCAAGACCCCCATCGAGCGCTACCGCAACATCGGCATCTCCGCGCACATCGATGCAGGCAAGACCACGACCACCGAACGCATCCTGTACTACACCGGTGTGAACCACAAGATCGGTGAGGTGCACGACGGTGCTGCGACGATGGACTGGATGGAGCAGGAACAGGAGCGCGGCATCACCATCACTTCGGCGGCCACCACCTGCTTCTGGAAGGGCATGGACCTGACCCTGCCCGAGCACCGCATCAACATCATCGACACCCCCGGGCACGTCGACTTCACGATCGAGGTCGAGCGCTCGATGCGCGTGCTCGACGGTGCGTGCATGGTCTATTGCGCCGTGGGTGGCGTGCAGCCTCAAAGCGAGACTGTCTGGCGCCAGGCCAACAAGTACAAGGTGCCCCGCCTGATGTTCGTCAACAAGATGGACCGCACCGGCGCCAATTTCTTCAAGGTCTACGAGCAGATGAAGGTCCGCCTGAAGGCGAACCCGATTCCGGTCGTGCTCCCGATCGGCGCAGAAGAGAACTTCTCCGGCGTGATCGACCTCATCAAGATGAAGGCAATCATCTGGGACGATGCTTCCCAGGGCATGAAGTTCGACTATCGCGACATCCCCGCCGAACTGCTGGCCGAGGCCGACAAGTGGCGCGAGAACATGGTCGAAGCGGCGGCCGAAGCCGGCGAGGAGTTGATGAACAAGTACCTCGAAAGCGGCGAGCTGACCGAAGACGAGATCAAGCAGGGCCTGCGCGCGCGCACCATCGCGGCGGAGATCCAGCCCATGTTTTGCGGCACGGCCTTCAAGAACAAGGGCGTGCAGCGCATGCTCGACGGCGTCATCGACTTCATGCCTTCGCCGATCGACATCCCGCCGGTGCCGGGCACCGATGACGACGACAAGCCCGTCGTGCGCCGCGCTGCCGACAACGAGAAGTTCGCCGCGCTGGCGTTCAAGCTGATGACCGACCCCTACGTCGGCCAGCTGACTTTCGTGCGTGTGTATTCCGGCGTGCTGAAGAGCGGCGACTCGGTCTACAACCCGATCCGCGGCAAGAAGGAGCGCATCGGCCGCATCCTGCAGATGCACGCCAACCAGCGCGAGGAGATCAAGGAAATCCTGGCCGGCGACATCGCGGCCTGCGTGGGCCTGAAGGACGTGACCACGGGCGAGACGCTGTGCGATCCTGACGCGATCGTCACGCTGGAGAAGATGGTCTTCCCCGAGCCGGTGATCAGCCAGGCCGTGGAGCCGAAGACCAAGGCCGACCAGGAGAAGATGGGCATCGCGCTCGGCCGCCTGGCGCAGGAAGACCCGTCGTTCCGCGTGCGCACCGACGAAGAAAGTGGCCAGACCATCATCTCAGGCATGGGCGAACTGCACCTGGAAATCATCGTCGACCGCATGAGGCGCGAGTTTGGCGTCGAGGCCAACGTCGGCAAGCCGCAGGTGGCGTACCGCGAGACCATCCGCAAGACGGTCGAGGACGTCGAAGGCAAGTTCGTGCGCCAGTCGGGCGGCAAGGGCCAGTACGGCCACGTCGTGCTGAGGATCGAACCGCAGGAGCCGGGCAAGGGCTTCGAGTTCGTCGACGCCATCAAGGGCGGCGTGGTACCGCGCGAGTTCATCCCGGCGGTGAAGAAGGGCCTGGAAGACACGCTGCCCACCGGCGTGCTGGCGGGTTATCCGGTGGTGGACGTCAAGGTGACGCTGACCTTCGGCTCGTACCACGAAGTGGATTCGAACGAAAACGCCTTCAAGATGGCGGCGTCGCTGGGCTTCAAGGACGGTTGCCGCAAGGCCAGCCCGGTGATCCTGGAGCCGATGATGGCGGTGGAAGTCGAAACGCCCGAGGACTACGCCGGCAACGTGATGGGCGATCTGTCGTCCCGCCGCGGTATGGTGCAGGGCATGGACGACATGCCCGGCGGCGGCAAGGTCATCAAGGCCGAGGTGCCGCTGTCGGAGATGTTCGGTTATTCGACCACGCTGCGCTCGATGTCGCAGGGCCGCGCCACGTACACGATGGAGTTCAAGCACTACAGCGAGGCCCCCAAGAACGTGGCCGACGCGATCATCACCGCGCGCGGAAAGTAAACCCAGCCGGTCTTCGCGCCTCGGCGCCGGCTGCCAGTGGCCGGCGATGCGCGTAGACCTTAAACGCTCACTGGCAATGTTCTTTTCACGGAGTTGAGAAATGGCAAAAGGTAAATTCGAACGCACGAAGCCGCACGTGAACGTGGGGACGA
>CAYUPF010000307.1:2732-4192 GCA_964446545.1 uncultured Rubrivivax sp. | reverse complement strand
TTTGCCTTTGCCTTTGCCATATCAATTCCTTTCGTGCCTTGCTTGCGTAGTAACGACTAGATCTCGAGGTAGCCCGTCGCGAGCCAGTAGATCCCGACCACCGCGCCGATCATTGCGAGGATGAAGACGATCCAATCGGTGCTCTTGGTGAACACCGCCAATCCCTGCTCGCGGCGGCCCCAGTAGTACAGGATCGTGCCCGGCCCGTAGAGCACCGCCGAGAGCACGACGAACTTGAGCCCACCCGCGTAGACGAGAAAGGCCGTGTAGAAGGTCGCGACGATGGCGATGTAGAGGTCGCGGTTGCGCTCCTGCGGCCGTTGCTCGTAGGTCTCGCGCCGCGCGACCAGCATCCAGCCGTAGCCGGCACACAGGACGAAGGGGATCAGCGCCATCGCGGCCGTGAGGTCGAGCATCAGGTTGAACGCGTCGCGCGACCAGTAGGTCGTGATCACGATCGCCTGGACGACGATATTCGTGGCCCAGAGCGCGGCGACCGGTACCTTGTTCTTGTTCTCCTTCGCGAACACCGACGGCATGTCCTTGTTGCGCGCCGCGGCGGAAAGCACTTCGGCGCAGATCAGCGTCCACGCGAGATAGGCGCCGAGCACCGAGACGATGACGCCGAGGCTGATGAACGTGCGTCCCCACGGCCCGACCACCGTCTCGAGCACGCCGGCCATCGACGGCGCCGTCTGACCCGCGATGTCGGCGCGCTGCAGCACCCCGTAGGGCAGCAGCGTGACCAGCACCATCAGCGAGGTGACGATGATGAAGCCGGTGATCGTCGCGAAGCCGATGTCCTTGCGCTCCTTCGCGAAGCGCGAATACACGCTCGCGCCTTCGATGCCGAGGAAGACGAACACCGTCACCAGCATCGTTGCCTTGACCTGCTCGAACACGCCGTTCGTCAGATCGCCGCCGTACAGGTTGTAGGTGAAGAGATCGGCCTTGAACGCGAAGACCAGGATGGCGATGAAGGTCAGGATCGGCACGACCTTGGCGATGGTGACGATCTTGTTGATCGCGGCGGCCTGCTGGGTGCCACGCAGGATCAGGTAATGGAAGAGCCAGATGCCGATGGAGGCGACGACAATCGCGATCACCGTGTTGCCGTCGCCGAACACCGGAAAGAAGAAGCCGAGGGTGGCCTTGATCAGCACCCAGTACGAGACGTTGCCGATGCAACTGCCCATCCAGTAGCCGAACGCCGACAGGAATCCAGGGTAGTCGCCGAAGCCCTCCTTGGCATAGGCGAACACGCCGGCGTCGAGGTTGGGTTTGCGCTCGCCCAGGAACTGGAAGACGCGCGCCAGCATGTACATGCCGGTGCCGGCGATGATCCAGGCAATGACAGCGCCGATCGGGCCGGTGACGCCGCCGAAGCGCGAAGGCAGCGCGAAGATGCCGGCGCCGACCATGCCGCCGACGACCATGGCGAGCAAGGCGGTGCGGGAGAT
>CAYUPF010000307.1:0-2632 GCA_964446545.1 uncultured Rubrivivax sp. | reverse complement strand
TTCTCCGAATTGGAAGTGCTCATCGTCGTGGTCTCCTCGTTCTTCCTTGGGTTCTCGTCCGGGCGGCGCAACGCGGCTTCAGAAGTCCTTGCGCAGCGTGATCCAGATCTCGGTCGAGCTGTAGTTGGCCGCGAGTATGTTGCTCTGGTCGCGGATGTACAAGATCTCGGGGTTCAGCGACCAGGTCGGCAGGAACTGCCAGGTCAACCCGCCGCCCACTTCGTACAGGTTGTCGTTGCGCGTGCCGATGCCGCTCAGCCTGTCGCCGACCGCGCCCAGGCGCTCGATGTTGTAGCGGTCGTTCTGCCACCAGATGAAGGCGAAGCCGCCCAGGTTCTTGGCGAGGCTGAAGCCGATCGACGGCGACAGGCCGAAGAAGTTGGCGTCGCCGTCGCTGCGCTCGGTGTTGAACTCGCGCCCCGCCTGTCCGGACAGCGTGAAGCTGGCCTTGCCGTCGAACAGATCGGTGGTCCAGCTGCCGGAGAGCTCGACGATGTTGCGCGTGCGGTCGCGCAAAGGGCCGGTGGGGTAGCGGCGCTGGCGCACCTCCAGCCCGGCGCCCAGCTGGTTGTCCGGATCGAGGCGCACGCGGTAGTTGCCGTACACGCCGAAGTCGTTGCGGTAGTCGCTGTTGCCGCGGTAGCTGACGCGGCCGCGCAGGCCGGCGATCCAGTTGGCGTCGCCGATGTTGCGGCTGACGGCGCCGTTCCAGCGCAGATCGGAATCGTTGCGCCGGTCGGAGTTGTCGTAGTCGCGGAAGCGGTAGTCGAGGCTGCCGTCGAGCGCGTAGTTGTCGGTCAGCTCGTAATTCAGGTTGCCGCCGACGCGCGCGGCGAAGAAGCCGTCGTTCTGCGGCCCGCCGCCGGTGCGCCCGGTTCGATAGTTGCCGTAGCCGGTGATCGCATAGCCGTTGGCCAGCAGCCGCTTGCCCTGGGCGTAGCCCTCAGCCGCCGCCGCATAGATCTCGGCCTGCAGCTGCAGGTCGGGCGGCAGGTCGTCGAAGCGCATGACGGTCTCGAACTCGATCTTCGCGCTCGCGTAGTCGCCGAGCGCCAGGTAGGCGCGGCCCAGCCCCAGGTGCGCCTCGATCGAATCCGGCTGCAGCGCCAGGCTGTGCTGGAACAGCGCCTTGGCCTGCTCGGCCCGCTGTGTGCGCAGCGCCGCTTCGCCCAGCAGCAGGTTGAAGGTGGCGTCGGACTTGTTGTCGGCCTCGAGAGGCTGCAGCAACTCGTAGGCCTCCTGATAGCGGCCGTCGATGATCAGCTGCCGGCCGCGTGTCAGGTCGGCCGTGGCCGCCAGCACCAAACCCTGGGCCGCCAACAAGGTGGCGAAGAAGAGCCCCTGCCAAGCCCTGCGATGCTGCGCTGGCGCCTGCGGCATGGGTTTGGATTGCGTTGGTGCGATCACTTTCATGGCATTCGGCAGCCCTTGTCTCCAGGCATTCGATCCCCCAGTCCTTGGCTCTATCAGCCTTCCCGCCAGCGAACAGCAGCGCGAATGTAGCAGCGAAGTCGGCGCATCCACCCCCCCTGCGATACCAGAAACTGATAGGGCGATAATCAGCAGGCACCGCCTATCGTCTGGCCCAAGAGAATCGAATGAATCTCCCGTCGACCACCGGCCTGATCCAACGCCTGCCGCGGCATCTGAAGATGAGCGAGTTGCGGGTGTTCGTGGCCGTGCTCGAACACCGCAGCTTTCGCAAGGCCGCGGCGGTGCTGCACCTGTCTCAGCCGGCCGTCACCAAGGCCATCGCCGGACTGGAAGAAACCCTGGGCTTCAAGCTCTTCGACCGCGTGGCCCATGGCGTGGAGCCCACGGTGCACGGCCGCAGCTTCGCGCCGCGCGCCGTCGCCATCTTCGACGAGCTGCGCCGCGCGGCGCAGGACCTGACGTTGCTGTCCAGCGGTGCCCAGGGCAGCCTGCGCGTGGGCACGGTGCCGATGCCGGCCATCCCCTTTCTGCCGGTGGCCATCAACCGGCTGATCGACGCGCACCCCGGCATCTTCCTGTCGGTGGTCGAGGAACGCGAGACCGAACTGCTCGACCGACTGCGCAAACGCGACATCGAGGTCGCGATCCTGCGCCTGGCGCTGGTCGAACCCGGCGACGACCTGCAGGTGGTGCCGCTGTTCAACGAGAAGCTGTGTGTCATTGCCAGCAAGACCCACCGGCTGGCCACGCGCCGCAACCTGCAATGGTCCGAGCTGCTGCAGCAGCGCTGGGTCATGCCGCCGGCGGACTGCTCCTTCTACGGACACGTGCAGCGCACGCTCGACCGGCTGGACATGCCGATGCCGCGCCAGGCGATCGAGGCCATGTCGATCCACATCCAGTTCGGCCTGGTGCTGCATGCGGGCATGCTGTCCTTCGGCATGCGTTCGCAGATCAACTTTGCGCCGGGCAAGGAATTCCTGGTGCGCCTGCCCTTCGACTTGCCGATCGTCGGCAACGACGTCAGCGCCGTGATGCTGAAGTCACATGCACCCAGCCCGCTGGCGCAGCAGCTGGTGGCGCACATCCGCGACCTGGTCGACGAGTCCTCGCCGGTGCGTCCGGTGGCGCAGCCCGTGGCCGCCGGCGACTGACCGCAAGCCCCTGAGCTTGACGCCGGCCAAAGGCCGGCCACAAT
>CAYUPF010000306.1:0-4202 GCA_964446545.1 uncultured Rubrivivax sp. | reverse complement strand
CTGGCCACCGGCTGGAAACAATGCGGCAGCGTCAACGTCGCGCGCACGCCCGAGCGCTGGATGGTGCTGCAGCGCCAAGCGGCGCTGGCGCGCGGCTTCGGCGTCGAGGTGCAGCTGATCACGCCGCAGGAGGCCGGCGACCTGTGGCCGCTGCTGCGCACCGACGACCTGCAGGGCGCGCAGTGGGTGCCGGGCGACGGCAAGGCCAACCCGGCCGACCTGTGCATGAGCCTGGCCAAGGGCGCGCGCAATCGTGGCGTGAAGATGATCGAGGGCATCGAGGTCACCAGCGTGATGATCGAGCACGGCCGCGTCGCCGGCGTGCGCACCGCGCAAGGCGAGCTGCGCTGCGAGGTCATCGTCAACTGCGCCGGCCAGTGGGCGCGGCAGTTCGGCGCGCTGGCCGGCGTGAGCGTGCCGCTGTATTCGGCCGAGCACTTCTACATCGTCACCGACCGCATCGCCGGTGTGCACCCGATGCTGCCGGTGATGCGCGACCCCGATGGCTACATCTACTACAAGGAAGAGGTGGGCGGCCTGCTGATGGGCGGCTTCGAGCCGCAGGCCAAGCCCTGGCGCATGGACCCGGTGCCCGCGGACTTCCAGTTCCAGCTGCTCGACGAGGACTGGGACCAGTTCGAGCCGCTGATGACCGCCGCGATGCACCGCACGCCCTGTCTGGAAACGGCGAAGGTGAAGATGCTGCTCAACGGGCCGGAGAGCTTCACGCCCGACGGCAACTTCATCCTGGGCGAGGCGCCGGGCCTGCGCGGCTACTTCGTCTGCGCCGGCTTCAATTCGTCGGGCATCGCCAACAGCGGCGGCGCCGGACGGCTGATGGCCGAGTGGATCGCCGCAGGCGAAGCGCCGATGGACCTGTGGGAGGTGGACATCCGCCGCTTCGGCCCCTTCAACGCCAACCGCAAGGCGCTGGCCGAGCGCACCGGCGAGACGCTGGGCCTGCACTACGCGATGCGCTGGCCGCGGCAGGAACTGCAGACCGCGCGGCCGCTGCGTTGCAGCCCGTTGTACGACCTGCTGTCGGCCCAGGGCGCGAACTGGGGCTCGAAGTTCGGCTGGGAGCGGGCGAACTACTTCAAGCCGGCGGGCGCCGCCGAACCGGCCCACGGCTTGAGTCGTCCCGGCTGGCTGGACTGGGTGATCGAGGAGCAGCGCGCCACGCGTGAGGCGGTGGCGCTGTACGACCAGAGCAGCTTCGGCAAGCTGCTGCTGCAGGGCCGCGACGCGCTGGTCGTGCTGCAGCGGCTGTGCGCGAACGACATCGACGTGGCCATCGGGCGCATGGTCTACACCGCCATGCTCAACGAACGCGGCGGCTTCGAGAGCGACCTGACGGTGATGCGCCTGGCCGCGGACCACTTCCTGGTCATCACCGGCTCGGCGCAGCCGGTGCGCGACGCCGACTGGATCGGCCGCCACATTGGCGACGCCTTTGCGGTGCTGACGGATGTCAGCGTGCTGTGGAGCGTGATCTCCGTGATGGGGCCGAAGGCGCGCGAGCTTCTGAATCGCGTCAGCCCCGACGACCTGTCCCCCGCCGCGCTGAAGTTCAGCCACACGAAGGAGATCGACCTGGGCCATGCGCGCGTGCGCGCGGCGCGCATGGCCTACGTCGGCGGGCCGGGCTACGAGCTGTACGTGCCGGTGGAGATGGCGCGGCATGTGTACCTGGCGCTGCACGAGGCCGGCGCCGACCTGGGGTTGAAGGACGCCGGCTACTACGCCATCGACGCGCTGCGCATCGAAGCCGGCCGCCGCGCCTGGGGTGCCGAACTCGGGCCCGACGAAACGCCCTTCGAGGCCGGGTTGCAGTTTGCGGTAAAGCTGGACAAGGACAGCGACTTCATCGGCTGCGAGGCGCTGCTGCGCCTGCAGGACCAGCCGCTGAACAAGAAGCTGCTGAGCTTCGTCTTCGATTCAGCGCAGGCCTATGCGTGGGGCGGCGACGCGGTGTCGATAGCCGGGGAAGCGGTGGGCGAGCTGTCGTCGGCCGGCTGGAGCCCGAAGGCCGGGGCCTGCGTGGCGTTGGGCTATGTTCGCGGCGAGGCGGCGCGGCGCGAGCACCGGGGGACGCCGGTGGTGATCGACCTGTATGGCGAGGCTGTGGGGGCGAAGGCGTTCGACGTGTGGCCGGTTGGCCTGCGCGCAGTCAGTCTGGACAAGAATCAGTCTTGAGAGTTGCGGCAATTTGCCGTAAGACTCCTGTGGAGGTCATCATGGCAACGCAACCCATCGCACGGCTCGATGCGCGCCTGCCGGCCAGCGTTTACGCGCTGCTCAAGCGCGCTGCCGAACTGAAGGGCCGCAGCATCTCGGATTTTGTCGTCAGCGCGGCCCAGGACGCGGCGCGGCGCACGATCGAGGACGAGGGGATCATTCGCCTGTCCGCCGAAGACCAGGCGCGCTTCGCCCAGGCGCTCATCAGGCCGCCCGCGCCGAACGCGGCGCTCAAGCGCGCCATGCGCCGTCACGTCAAGAATGTCGATGTGCGGTGACGGCGTTTTATTCGGAGGCGCTCGGCAAGCATGACCGTTCCGCTTTCACCAGCGGCAACGAGCGCATCGATGCCTACTTCCGCCAGACGGTTTCGCAGGACGTGAAGCGTGGCTACGCCGCCTGCTACGTGCTGGTGGAGAAAGCGAGCACGAAGCTCGCCGGCTTCTACACCCTGTCCTCGCACAGCATCCCGCTCACCGAACTCGCGCCGGACGTGGTCCGCAAGCTGCCGCGCTACCCGAGTGTGCCGGCCGTGCTGATCGGCTGGCTCGGCCGCGACGCAAGTTTCGCGGCCGGCATGTCGGCTCGATGCTGCTGGCCGACGCCATCGACGACACGGCTGCGGCCTTCTACCGCGAGCACCAGTTCCAGCCCTTCGTGAGCCGCCCGAACGCGCTCTACCTGCCGATGAAGACGGTGCTGACGCTGGTGGCCGCCCGAAAACCGCGAAATGCGTGATCGCGCGCCCGGCAGCACCACGCCGGCCTTCGCCGGGGCGTCGAAGACGGCTGGCCCCTCGCCCTGCAGGCATCCGAACGGGCTTACCGGTGGCCTTCCAGTTCCGCCGCCAGCTCGTCCACGTAGCGTCGGTATGCGAACACGCGGCCTCGCTGCCGGTTCGTCAGCTCGCTGACGATGCCCAAGCGCTCCAGGTGCACGAGCGACTTGTTGACCGTGGCGGCCGTCAGCGCTGTGGCCTTCACCAGCGCGCCCGAGGTGGCCAGCGGCTGGCGCTGCAGTGCCTGGTGCACGGCCAGCGCCGAGCCCGCGGCGCGGCCCAGCGACGCGATGCGGTCGCGGTCGCCGTTGACCAGCGCCAGCAGCGCATGCGCCGTGGCCACGGCTTGCGCAGCGCTGGCTTCGACGCCCTCGGCGAAGAACTCGAGCCAGCGCTCCCAGTCGCCGTGCAGCCCCACCTCGTTCAGCAGCTCGTAGTACAGCGCGCGGTGCGTCTTGAAGTACAGGCTCGGGTAGAGCATTGGCTCGCGCAGCACACCGTCGGCCACCAGTTGCAGCACGATCAGCAGCCGCCCAAGGCGGCCGTTGCCGTCGAGGAAGGGGTGGATGGTCTCGAACTGCACGTGCGCCAGCGCTGCCTTGATGAGCGGCGGCGTCGGCTCGGGCTCGTCGTTGAGGAAGCGTTCGAAGGGCTTCAGGCACTCTGCCAGGCGGTTGGCCGGCGGGGGCACGAAGGCGGCGTTGCCCGGCCGCGTGCCGCCGATCCACACCTGCGAGCGGCGCAACTCGCCCGGCGTCTTGCTGCGCCCGTCGGGGTGCGCCATCAGCACCTCGTGCATGCCGCGCAGCAGGCGCATCGACAGCGGCAGCCCGCCGCGCAGCGCTGCCAAACCGTGTTCGAGCGCGGCAACGCAGCGGCTGACCTCGCGTGCGTCTTCCACCGGCACGCCGGGCTGCTCATCGATCTCGTACAGCAGCAGGTCGGCCAGCGAGGACTGCGTGCCTTCGATCTGCGATGACAGCACCGCCTCCTTGCGCACGAAGCTGTACAGCAGCAGCGACGCATTGGGCAGGTGTGCCGACAGCGCGTCGAGCCGGCCCAGCGCCACGAGCGCGTCGTCGAAGCGGCGCCGCAGCGCGGCGGACCAGTGCACCGGCGGCTCGGGCGGCAGCGCCACCGGTACAAACGCACGGAAGCGCTCGCCGGCCGCGGCGACCTCGACGTA
>CAYUPF010000305.1:0-4217 GCA_964446545.1 uncultured Rubrivivax sp. | reverse complement strand
GCATGCGCCAGCTCGTCGATGAAACATTCCAGGTAGATGGTGTTCTGGTTCAGGTTGACGCCGCGCCAGAAGCCCGGCGGCACCGTCGGGTTGCGCATCGCATGGTCGATCAGCAGGTTGGGCACGCTGTAGCCGATCGACGCTTCCGGCCCCGGCGCGTTGAGGCCCTGGAACACCACCGGGTCGAGGCCGTTGCGGATGTTCTGCGGGAACACGCCCGCCAGGATCGACTGGCCGGAGATGCGCATGTGCAGCGCCGTCAGGTTGCCCTGCGCGTCCAGGGCGGCCTTCAGCTTGCACATCGTCACCGGGTGGTAGCGGCCGTGCTGCATGTCCTCCTCGCGCGACCAGATCAACTTGACCGGCGTGCCCGGCAGTTCCTTGGCGATGGCCACCGCCTGGCGCACCCAGTCGTGCACCGCGCCGCGCCGGCCGAAGCCGCCGCCGAGGTTGATCTTGTAGACCTCGCACATCGCCGCCGGCAACCCGGCCGCCTCGGAAGCCGCCGCGAGCGCGGCCTCGCCGTTCTGCGTCGGCGTCCAGACCTCGCAGCGCGAGGGCGTCCAGCGCGCGGTGGCGTTCATCGTCTCCATCGTCGCGTGGTTCTGGTGCGGATAGGCGTACACCGCCTCGATCGTGCGCGCGGCCGCCGCCAGTGCCGCGCGCGCATCGCCATGGCTGTTGCCGACCACGGCCTCGGGCGCATCCAGCCCGGCCTTCAGCACCGCGGCGAAGGCTGCGCTTCCGGCCGTGGCGTTGGGGCCTTCGTCCCAGACGATGGGCAATGCGTCGAGCGCGGTCTTGGCATGCCACCAGGTGTCGGCCACCACCGCCACCGCGCTATCGCCGACCGGCACCACCTTCTTCACGCCGGGGCGCGTGGCCACGGCCGCGGCATCGAAGCTCTTCAGCTTGCCGCCGAAGACCGGGCAGTCCTTGATCGCGGCATTCAGCATGCCGGGCAGCTTCAGGTCCATGCCATAGACCTGCGCGCCGGTGAGCTTGTCCTTGGTGTCCAGGCGCAGCACCGGCTTGCCGATCAGCTTCCAGTCCTTCGGGTCCTTCAGCGGCACCTCGGCCGGGGCTTTCAGCTTGCCGGCCGCGTCCGCCACCTTGCCGTAGGTGGTGCTGCGGCCCGAGGGCGGGTGCGTGATGACGCTGTTGGCGGCGCGGCATTCGCCGGCCGGCACCTTCCATGCGTCGGCCGCGGCCTGCACCAGCATCAGCCGCGCAGTGGCGCCGCCCTTGCGCACGTAGTCCTGCGATTCGCGGATGCCGCGGCTGCCGCCGGTGGAGAAGTTGCCCCAGATACGGTTGCGCGCCAGGTTCTGTCCGGGCGTGGGCTGCTCGGTGCCGACCTTGGCCCAGTCGCATTCCAGTTCCTCGGCCACCAGCTGGGCCAGCCCGGTGAGCGTGCCCTGGCCCATCTCCGAGCGCGCGATGCGGATGATGACGCGGTCGTCGGGCTGGATCACGACCCAGGCGTTGACCTCCGGCGGCAGCGACGAGGCCTGGGCGACGGCGCTGCCGGGCAGCGCGACATGGAAACCAACCACCAGGCCGGCACTGCTGCCGAGGAAAGCGCGGCGTGAGACTTCGATGTGCTGCGACATGGCACCCTCCCGTTCAGGCCTGTTGCGACGCCTGCTTGATGCCGGCGCGCACGCGGTTGTAGGTGCCGCAGCGGCAGATGTTGCTCATCGCCGCGTCGATGTCGGCATCGCTGGGCTTGGGCTTGCTGGCCAGCAGCGCCGCGGCCGCCATGATCATGCCGCTCTGGCAGAAGCCGCATTGCGGCACATCCAGCGCCGCCCAGGCCTGCTGCACCGGGTGCGAGCCGTCGCTCGACAGGCCTTCGATGGTGACGATCTTCTGGTTCGGGTTCAGCGCCGCCAGCGGCAGCACACAGGAGCGCACCGGTGCGCCGTCCAGATGCACGGTGCAGGCGCCGCACTGCGCGATGCCGCAGCCGTACTTGGTGCCGGTCAGGCCGAGCTGTTCGCGCAGCACCCACAGCAGCGGGGTGTCGGCTTCGGTTTCGACGGTCATCGACCTGCCATTGACGTTCAACACGGCCATGGAGCACCCCTTCGGTGGCTGACAGCGCACAGTCTAGTTTCGCGGGAGCTGGGCGACCTTGCATTGGGGTTATTGATCAGTACTCCCTAGACGGACGATTGTTTGCAGAACGTTTGTTCATGGACTAGTATGCACACATGGTTGCCGTGGCCCGTGAACCCTTGCCCACTTACCTGGCCCTGTCCTCGCCCGAGGCGGGCGCGGCGGCGCTGCGCACCTTCTGGCGCCTGGCCGAGGCTTGGCAGCTCAAGCCGGCCGAGCAGATGACGCTGCTGGGCGTGGGCCGCAGTGCGCTGTACCAGTGGAAGGCGGGCAAGGTCGGCCCGCTGGACCGGCACGTGCTGGAACGGCTGTCCTACCTGTTCGGCATCTACGCGGCGCTGCAGCTGCTGCTGCCGCAGGGCGAGCGTGCCGACGAATGGGTGCGCCGGCCGAACAGCGCGCCGCTGTTCGGCGGGCAATCGGCGCTGCAGCGCATGCTGGGCGGCCAGGTGGCCGACCTCTACGTCGTGCGCCAGTACCTGGACGCGCAGCGCGGCGGCAAGGCGTGATCGAAGCGGAGGACGTCCCGGTCAGCGCCGTGGCCTGGAAGCCCTGCTACCGCTTGATCGCCTCGCGCTACCCCACCGTCGGCCTGTACGACGCCATTGCCGACCCGGCCGACCTGGAGGCGGTGTTCGCGATCGAGGCGCTGACCAACCCGCGGCTGCGCAATCAACTGGGCGAGCTGCAGCTGGTGCCGCCGGCCGAACGCCTGAGCGGCGCAGGCAGCACGCCGATCATGGCCGCGTTCACGCACCTGAACCCGGAGGGCTCGCGCTTTTCCGACGGCAGTTACGGCGTGTACTACGCCGCAAAAGATCTGGACACCGCCGTCGCCGAGGTCAGCCACCACCGCGCGGTGTTCATGGCGCGCACGCAGGAGCCGCCCATCGACGTCGACCTGCGGCTGATCACCGCACCGCTGGATGCGAAGCTGCACGACCTGCGCGGCCTGCGCCGCAGCGCACCGCAGCTCTACGACCCCGGCGACTACAGCGCCGGGCGCATACTCGGCCGCCAGCTGCGCGAAGCCGGCAGCTGGGGCGTGCTGTTCCACAGCGTGCGCCACCCCGGCGGGCTGTGCGCCGGGCTGTTCCGGCCAAAGGCCCTGAAGCCGGCACGCGAGGCCGCGCACATCGCGCTGCACTGGGACGGAGCGCGCATCACGCACTGGTACGAGAAGCGTGCGCCCAACCCGGTGGGCTGAGTTCTCAGCGCCCGTTGAAGCTGGGCGGGCGTTTCTCGACGAAAGCCACCGCCGCGCCCTTGTGGTCCTCGGTCTCGAAGGTGCGGATCATGTGCAGCGCCTCGGCATCGAGCACGTCCGGCAGCGAGCCGCGCAGCCCGGTGTTGAGGTTGCGCTTCATATAGCCCACGGCGACAGTGGGCAGCGCGGCCAGTTCGGCGGCCCAGGCGCGTGCGGCCTCGGCCAGCTGCGCAGCCGGCACCGCGCGGTTGACCATGCCGATGCGCTGCGCCTCCTCGCCGCTGATCACCTGGCCGCTGAAATACAGCTCGCGCGCCTTGGCGGCGCCCACCAGGTGGTTGAGGAAGTAGCTGCCGCCGAAGTCGCCGGACAGGCCGATCTTCGAGAACGCGGTGGTGAACTTGGCGTCGCTGGCGGCGATGCGCAGGTCGCAGGCCAGCGCCACCGACAGCCCGGCGCCGGCCGCCGCGCCCGGGATCACGGCCAGCGTCGGCTTGGGCATCTCGTGCAGCCAACGCGCGACTTCCATGCGCGCGCGCAGGTCGGTGACCTTGGTGTCGAAGGACACGCTCACCGGCGCGCCGCCGACGTTCTTGGCGAAGCCCTTGACGTCGCCGCCGGCGCTGAAGGCGTTGCCGGCGCCAGTGATTACCACCAGGCGCACGGCCGGGTCCACCGCCAGCCGCGGCAGCGCCTCGGACATCGCGTCCATCATCGCGCGTGAGAAGGCGTTGCGCGCCTGCGGCCGGTTCATGGTCAGCGTGGCGATGCCCGCCTCGACGGTCTCGATCAGGTCCTGGGTCATTTCGTACTCCTTGGTTGTCCACTGCATCCAAGCGCTATGCGCGACACACGCATTGGCCACATCCAGCGACCGCCGCGGATCCGG
>CAYUPF010000304.1:0-4262 GCA_964446545.1 uncultured Rubrivivax sp. | reverse complement strand
CTGCGCACCGAGCGCTTCATGAAGATCGTGTCGCTGGCTCCGGAAGTGCTCTGACGCGCGCCGCCAAAGGACATCAAGCATGAACAAGATTCGCAAGGGCGACCAGGTCATCGTGTTGACCGGGCGCGACAAGGGCAAGCGCGGCACGGTGTCGCGCCGCGTCGACGACGACCACCTGCTGGTCGACGGCGTGAATGTCGTCAAGAAGCACGTCAAGCCGAACCCGATGAAGGGCACCACCGGCGGCGTGGTCGACAAGACGATGCCGATCCACCAGTCGAACGTGGCCATCTGGAATGCCGCCACCTCGAAGGCCGACCGCGTGGGCATCAAGCTGCTGGACAACGGCGACAAGGTGCGCGTCTACAAGTCCAGCGGCGAACAGATCAAGGCCTGAGGAAATCATCATGGCTCAACAACAGACTGCCCGGCTGCAGACCTACTACCGCGAGAAGGTGGTGCCCGACCTGATGGCCAAGTTCGGCTTCAAGTCGGTGATGCAGGTGCCGCGGCTCGAGAAGATCACGCTGAACATGGGTGTCAGCGAGGCCGTGGCCGACAAGAAGGTCATGGACAACGCCGTCGGAGACCTGACCAAGATCGCTGGCCAGAAGCCCGTGGTCACCAAGTCGAAGAAGCCGATCGCCGGCTTCAAGATCCGCGAGAACATGCCGATCGGCTGCATGGTCACGCTGCGTGGCGTGCGCATGTACGAGTTCCTGGACCGCTTCGTCACCATCGCGCTGCCGCGCGTGCGCGATTTCCGTGGCATCTCCGGCCGTGCCTTCGACGGCCGAGGCAACTACAACGTCGGGGTCAAGGAACAGATCATCTTCCCCGAGATCGACTACGACAAGATCGATGCGCTGCGTGGGCTGAACATCAGCATCACCACCAGCGCGCAGACCGACGACGAGTGCAAGGCGCTGCTCACGGCCTTCCGCTTCCCGTTCAAGAACTGAGGTGCCCCGTGGCGAAACAGTCCCATATCCAGCGTCAGGACAAGCGTGAGAAGCTCGTCGCCAAGTACGCGAAGAAGTATGCCGAGCTGAAGGCCACGGCCAACGACGCCAAGCGCTCCGACGAAGAACGTTACGCCGCGCGCCTGGAACTGCAGAAGCTGCCGCGCAACGCCTACCCGACGCGCCTGCGCAACCGCTGCGAGCTGACGGGTCGCCCGCGCGGCACCTTCCGCATGTTCGGCCTGGGCCGCAGCAAGATCCGCGATCTCGCCTTCAAGGGTGACATCCCCGGCGTCGTCAAGGCCAGCTGGTAGGCAGCGGCCGAGACCGGCACGAGCAGGAGAGTTTGTTATGAGCATGAGTGATCCGATCGCCGATATGCTGACCCGCATCCGCAACGCGCAAAGCGTTGACAAGGCCGTGGTGTCGATGCCGTCGTCGAAAATCAAGGTGGCGATCGCGCAGGTCCTGAAGGACGAGGGCTACATCGACGGCTTTTCGGTGCGCAACGAGGACGGCAAGGGCCAGCTCGAGATCGCGCTGAAGTACTACGCCGGCCGCCCGGTGATCGAGCGCATCGAGCGCGTCAGCCGCCCGGGGCTGCGTGTGTACCGCGGCCGCGAGGCGATTCCGGCGGTGATGAACGGCCTGGGTGTGGCGATCGTCACCACGCCGAAGGGCGTGATGACCGACCGCAAGGCGCGCCAGACCGGTGTCGGCGGCGAAGTGCTGTGCTACGTCGCCTGATCGGTGGCGTCTAACGGAAAGGTTTCGAGCCATGTCTCGCGTAGCAAAGATGCCGGTCACCGTCCCGCAAGGCGTGGACGTGTCGATCACGGCGGAACAGATTTCGATCAAGGGCAGCAACGGCACGCTGGTGCGTGCCGCCAACGCGCTGGTCGCGGTCAAGCAGGACGGCGCCACGCTGCTGTTCGAGCCGGCCAACGACAGCGCCGCGGCCGGTGCGATGAGCGGCACGATGCGTGCGCTGGTCAACAACATGATCAACGGCGTCACCAAGGGCTTCGAGAAGAAGCTGACGCTGGTGGGCGTGGGCTTTCGCGCGCAGGCGCAGGGTCAGAAGCTCAACCTGCAGGTGGGCTTCTCGCACCCGGTGGTCAAGGACATGCCGGCTGGCGTGAAGGTGGAAACGCCGACGCAGACCGAGATCCTGATTAAAGGTGCCGACCGCCAAGCCGTGGGCCAGGTGGCTGCCGAGGTGCGCGCGATCCGTCCGCCCGAGCCCTACAAGGGCAAGGGCATCCGCTACGCGGACGAACGCGTGAGCCTGAAAGAGACGAAGAAGAAGTAAGGAGCGACACGATGTTGAACAAGAAAGAACAGCGGCTGCGTCGCTCCCGCCAGACCCGCGTGCGCATCGCGCAGCAGGTCGTGGCGCGCCTGACGGTGTTCCGCTCGAACCTGCATGTGTATGCCAGCGTCATCTCCGACGATGGCAGCCGTGTGCTGGCCAGTGCCTCCACGGCCGAGAAGGCGGTGCGCGAGCAGCTCGGCGGCAATGGCAAGGGCGGCACCACCTCGGCAGCCGCGATCGTCGGCAAGCGCATCGCCGAGAAGGCCAAGGCCGCCGGCATCGAGAAGGTGGCCTTCGACCGCGCGGGCTTCGCCTTCCACGGCCGTGTCAAGGCCCTGGCCGAGGCGGCGCGCGAAGCCGGCCTGCAGTTCTAGGCGCAGCAGCGAAGGATTCAAGACATGGCAAAGTTTCAACCCCGCGCTCAGACCGAAGGCAACGATGACGGCCTGAAGGAAAAGATGATCGCGGTCAATCGTGTGACCAAGGTGGTCAAGGGCGGCCGCACGCTCAGTTTCGCGGCGCTGACCGTGGTCGGCGACGGCGATGGCCGCATCGGCATGGGCAAGGGCAAGGCCAAGGAAGTGCCGGTGGCGGTGCAGAAGGCCATGGAAGACGCGCGCCGCAACATGGTGAAGGTGTCACTGAAGAACGGCTCGATCCACCACAACGTGCGCGGCGTGCATGGTGCGGCCAAGGTGCTGATGGCGCCGGCGCCGGCCGGTACCGGCATCATTGCCGGCGGTCCGATGCGCGCGGTGTTCGAGGTCATGGGTGTCACCGACATCGCGGCCAAGAGCCTGGGTTCGTCCAACCCCTACAACATGGTGCGCGCCACGCTGGACGCACTGAAGCGCTCGACCACGCCGGGCGAAGTGGCGGCCAAGCGCGGCAAGTCGGTCGAAGAGATCTTCGGCTGACCCGCTCCAGGAGAACGACGATGTCGGACAAGAAGACAGTGACGGTGAAGCTGGTCAGGAGCCCGATCGGCACCAAGCAGTCGCACCGTGACACGGTGCGCGGCCTGGGCCTGCGCAAGCTGAACAGCCAATCGGTGCTCGAGGACACGCCCGCGGTGCGCGGCATGATCGACAAGATCGCCTACCTCGTGCAGGTGCTCTGAGCACACCACGTCAAGCGGGTATCAACATGGAACTGAATAGCATCAAACCTTCGGCCGGCGCCAAGCGCGCGCGGCGTCGTGTCGGTCGCGGCATCGGCTCCGGTCTGGGCAAGACCGCAGGCCGCGGCCACAAGGGCCAGAAGTCCCGTGCCGGCGGTTTCCACAAGGTCGGTTTCGAAGGCGGCCAGATGCCGCTGCAGCGCCGCCTGCCCAAGCGCGGCTTCAAGTCGCTGACGGCGCAATACAACGCCGAAGTCACGCTGGCCGAACTGCAGCGCCTGGGCGCTGAAGAGGTCGATGTGCTGGCGCTGAAGCAGGCCGGGCTGGTCGGCGACCAGGCCAAGGTAGTCAAGGTCATCAAGTCGGGCGAGCTGAGCCGCAAGGTGGTGCTCAAGGGCATCGGCGCGACGGCAGGCGCCAAGGCGGCGATCGAAGCCGCCGGCGGCTCGGTGGGCTGATCGGGTCTTCCGGAACAAAGTACCAAGACGTGGCAACTTCTGCAAACCAGCTGGCCAAGAGTGGCAAGTTCGGCGACCTGCGTCGCCGGCTGGTCTTTCTGCTGCTGGCGCTGGTGGTCTACCGGCTGGGCGCGCACATCCCCGTACCCGGCATCGACCCGGCGCAGCTGCAGCAGCTGTTCAAGAGCCAGTCCGGCGGCATCCTGAACCTGTTCAATATGTTCTCGGGCGGTGCGCTGTCGCGCTTCACCGTGTTCGCGCTGGGCATCATGCCGTATATCTCGGCGTCGATCATCATGCAGTTGATGACCTACGTCGTGCCCACGCTCGAGGCCATCAAGAAGGAAGGCGAGGCCGGGCGCCGCAAGATCACCCAGTACACGCGCTACGGCACGCTGGTGCTGGCG
>CAYUPF010000303.1:1878-4276 GCA_964446545.1 uncultured Rubrivivax sp. | reverse complement strand
GCTTTGCGCCGATCGCCGCCGCCGACGCCACATCGTTGGATCGCGAATCAGTCTGCGGCAGTCTGCAGCAGCACCGCGACGAAGTGGCACGCAGTACCCGTCAGCACGAACAGGTGCCAGACGAAGTGGCCGTAGCGCAGCTTCGAATCGAAATGGAAGACCACCGCGCCCAGCGTGTAGGCCAGCCCGCCGGCGACCAGCCACGTCAGTTCGGCGGCGGGCAGCCGCTCGAACAGCGGCACCGCGGCGATCAGTGCCACCCAACCCATTGCCAGGTACAGCGCGGTGGACCACAGCGGGTGGCGCAACCGGTTGAAGAGCTTGGCCGTCACGCCCAACGCTGCCGTGCCCCAGACGATGCCGAACAGTGTCCAGCCCCAGGGACCGCGCAACACGCCGAGCAAGTAGGGCATGTAGCTGCCGGCGATGAACAGGTAGATCGCCGCGTGGTCGAGCCGGTTGAACCAGTGCTTGGCGCGGCCGGCGGGCAGCGCGTGGTACAGCGTGGACACCAGATACAGCAGGATCATCGTCGTGCCGAACAGGCTGGCGCCGACCGCGCTGACCGCACCGCCGCGCTGCGCCACGAAGTGCAGCAGGATCGGTAGCGAGGCCACCGCCAGCAGCAGGCCAAGGCCATGGCTCAGGCTGTTGGCGACTTCCTCGCCCCAGCTCTGCGCGCGCTCCTGGGCCGTGTGCGCGCCGCTGCGCGGGGCTGTCGCAGCGTGTCGACGAGACGGACCTTGTCGCTCCACTGCAGGTGCACCCACTGGCAGGATCGTGGCGGTGAGAGCGCCGCGCAGCGGGGCGGGCGGGTGGCTGGGCATGGGCTTGTTCTTCGGGAGGCTGCGCATTGTGCGGCGGGCCTCGCGGCTGCTTCTTGCGCTGCCTCAAGACCCGTGCTCAATGCGGCGGGCGTGCATAGCTGACGGTGAGCATCTCCCACTGGTGGCCATCGGGCTCGTTCCAGTACAGGCCACGCCCACCCATGTGGTGGTTGATCGCCATGTCCTGCGCACCACGCACGTCGCTGCGGTAGCGGATGCCGGCAGCGCGCAGCCGGCCGAGGATGGCATCGAAGTCGGCGTCGCTGACGCGGAAGCAGAAGTGGTAGACCGGAAACTCGTCTTGCGTGTCGATGAAGTCCAGCGTCAGTCCGTCGTTGACGAACACCGCCGAAAAGGGCCCGGCCGCGGTCTCGGCCCATGCCACGCCGAGCAGTCCGGCCAGCTGCCGCGCCGCAGCGACCTTGTCGCGCGAGGGCACGATCGTATGGTCCAGTTCGATGCGCATGAGGCTTGTCCTTCGCCGCGGTGCACAGGGTAGCACCGGCGCGCTGCCCGTGTCCTCGACGCCGCCGCAGACCTCGCTCAAGTGGTGGATCGACACGCATTCGAAAGGAAAGGCCGGTTCTCGGCGGCGAGCCTGGCTCCCGACCGGGCCGCCATTCCGCAGCGGAATAGCAGATATCGCTCACTTGGCCTTCACGGCGGGGGCGCGCTGCCCGACCATCGCTGCAACCCAAGAAGGAGATCGCCATGGCAAAGATGAAGGCCATCACGGCCGCGGTGCTGGTGATGGAAAAGGAAGGCGTGTCGCAGGCCTTCGGCGTGCCCGGCGCGGCCATCAACCCGCTGTATGCGGCGCTGCGCGAGCGCGGCACCATCGCCCACGTGCTGGCGCGCCATGTCGAAGGCGCCTCGCACATGGCCGAGGGCTACACCCGCGCGGTCGCCGGCAACATCGGCGTGTGCATCGGCACCAGCGGGCCGGCGGGCACCGACATGGTCACGGGGCTGTATTCGGCCATTGCCGACAGCATCCCCATCCTGTGCATCACCGGCCAGGCGCCGCGGGCGCGCATGCACAAGGAGGACTTCCAGGCGGTGGACATCACCGCCATCGTCAAGCCGGTCACCAAGTGGGCGACCACGGTGCTGGAGCCGGCGCTGATTCCCCGCGCCTTCCAGCAGGCCTTCCACCTGATGCGCTCGGGCCGCCCGGGCCCCGTGCTGATCGACCTGCCCTTCGACGTGCAGATGGCCGAGATCGAGTTCGACATCGACACCTACGAGCCGCTGCCGGCCTTCAAGCCTGCGGCCACGCGCAAGCAGGTGGAAAAGGCGATCGCGATGCTGCAGGCCGCCGAACGGCCGCTGATCGTCTCCGGCGGCGGCGTCATCAATGCCGACGCCTCGCAGCTGCTGGTGGAATTCGCCGAACTGGTGGACGTGCCGGTGATCCCCACGCTGATGGGCTGGGGCAGCATCCCCGACGACCACCGTCTGATGGCCGGCATGTGCGGGCTGCAGACCTCGCACCGCTACGGCAATGCCACGCTGTTGGCCAGCGACTTCGTGCTCGGCATCGGCAACCGCTGGGCCAACCGCC
Organism: uncultured Rubrivivax sp.; assembly: GCA_964446545.1. GTDB lineage: Bacteria > Pseudomonadota > Gammaproteobacteria > Burkholderiales > Burkholderiaceae_C > Rubrivivax. The sequence continues at coordinate 1,885 of CAYUPF010000303.1, read as the reverse complement.
ACACCGG
>CAYUPF010000303.1:0-1778 GCA_964446545.1 uncultured Rubrivivax sp. | reverse complement strand
CGAGGCGGTGCCGATGAAGCCGCAGCGCGTCTACCAGTGCATGAACAACAACTTCCCGCGCGACACCACCTACGTGTCGACCATCGGGTTGAGCCAGATCGCCGGTGCGCAGTTCCTGCATGTCTTCGGGCCGCGGCAGTGGATCAACTGCGGCCAGGCCGGCCCGCTGGGCTGGACCATCCCCGCGGCGCTGGGCGTGCGCGCGGCCGACCCCGGCCGCACCATCGTGGCGCTGTCGGGCGACTACGACTTCCAGTTCATGATCGAGGAGCTGGCGGCGGGCGCGCAGTTCAAGCTGCCCTACATCCACATGGTGGTCAACAACTCCTACCTCGGCCTGATCCGCCAGGCGCAGCGCGGCTTCTCCATGGACTACTGCGTGCAGCTGGGCTTCGACAACATCAACGCGCCCGATCTGAACGGCTACGGCGTGGACCACCAGAAGGTGGTCGAGGGCCTGGGCTGCAAGTTCGTGCGCGTGCACCGGCAGGAGGAGATCAAGCCCGCCATCCAGCAGGCCAACGCCTGGATGGCCGAGTTCAACGTGCCGGTGGTCATCGAGGTGATGCTCGAGCGCGTGACCAACATCTCGATGGGCACCGAGATCGATGCGATCAACGAGTTCGAGGAGCTGGCCGCCAGCATCGCCGACGCGCCGACCGCCATCGGATTGCTGGACTAGCCCGAAGGGCGCCGCGATACTGGCGCCCGCCCCACTGAAACCTGCCGAAGACCATGCCTCAATTCGCCGCCAACCTGACGATGCTCTTCAACGAGCATGAGTTCCTCGACCGCTTCGAGGCCGCCGCCAAGGCCGGCTTCAAGGCGGTGGAGTTCCTGTTCCCCTATGCCTGGCCGGTGGCCGAGCTGCAGCAACGCCTGAAGGACAACGGCCTGAAGCTGGTGCTGCACAACCTGCCGGCCGGTGACTGGGAGGCCGGTGACCGCGGCCTGGCCTGCGACCCGAAGCGCATCGATGAATTCCGCGCCGGCGTGGCGCGCGGCATCGAGTACGGCACCGCACTCGGCGTGCCGCACCTCAACTGCCTGGCCGGCAAGGCGCCGGCCGGCGTGGACGAGGCCACGCTGCGCGGTACTTTCGTGGCCAACCTGCGCTTTGCTGCGGCCGAGTTCAAGAAGGCCAGGCTGAAGCTGCTGATCGAGCCGATCAACCGCTTCGACATCCCCGGCTTCTATCTCAACACCACCGCGCAGGCGCTGGCTATCCTGGACGAGGTCGGCGCCGACAACGCCTATGTGCAGTACGACATCTACCACGCGCAGCGCATGGAAGGCGAACTGGCCAACACCATGAGTGCGCAGCTGGCGCGCATCGGCCACATCCAGCTGGCGGACAACCCGGGGCGCAACGAGCCGGGCAGCGGCGAGATCAACTACGCCTTCCTGTTCAAGCACCTGGACCGCATCGGCTACACCGGCTGGATCGGCTGCGAGTACAAGCCCGCCGCCGGCACCGAAGCCGGGCTGGGCTGGATCCAGGCGCTGGCGCGCTGACCCGACGGAGACGACACGATGACTTCTTCACCCCAGAAGCTGGGTTTCATCGGCCTGGGCATCATGGGCGCGCCGATGGCGCTGCAGCTGATCAAGGCCGGCCACCAGCTGTTCGTGCACACGCGCAGCAAACTGCACGCGGAGATCGCCGAAAGTTCGGCCACACAGTGCACCAGCCCCAAGGAAGTGGCCGAACGTGCCGACGTGATCTTCACGATGCTGCCCGACACGCCGGATGTCGAGGCCGTGCTCTTCGGCAAGGA
>CAYUPF010000302.1:0-4283 GCA_964446545.1 uncultured Rubrivivax sp. | reverse complement strand
CGAACAGCAAGCCGCGCCACAGGCCGAACCAGGGCTGCGCGGGCATCGGCGTGCGTCGGATCGGCGGCGCCATCGTAGTGTCGATGCCTGGCGAAAGCTGGGGAGCATTCATGGGATCACTCGGAGGCGAAGCATACATAGGCCCGGGTTTCTGAATGCACGTTCCCTGCCAGGCATCCCAAAGCGGATTCGCAAGGCGCGCCGCGACATGGCGTCGTCGGGGCAAAGGTCATCGATGGCTCTTCAAACTAGGGAGCGAGACAGGCTTCATGGCAACGGCCCTCGCGCTGCACTCCTTGGAGTATTGGTTCGACGGCGCCGGATTGGCGAGTTCCACGCCAGGCACCGATCGCCCTTCGCAGAACCGCCCGCGAACGGTAGTGCGTCGCTCAGGGTCTGTCCCGAGGCATCCGACCCGAGACCGTGTAGGACAACGCCTGGACCATCAGCATTCCGCCGTCGAGCAGCAGCGATTGCCCAGTCATACCATCCGATTCGGCCGACGCCAGGTACAGCGCCAGATCGGCGATCTCGCGCGGCTGCAGGAAGCGCTTCAGCGGCACGCGCGCCAGACCGTTTTCCATGACCTTCTCGAAGGGCACGCCCAGGATGTCGCCGTGGGCACGGAATTCCTCGAGCATGTCGGTCTGCACGAAGCCGGGGCAGATGGCATTGACATTGATGCCGTGTGCGCCCATTTCCAGTGCGGCGCAGCGCGTCAGGCCGACGACGGCGTGTTTGGACGCGTTGTAGGCGCTCTGGTTCATCGAGCCCCACTTGCCGGCGGTGGAGGCGATGTTCACCACCTTGCCGCGCCCGCGCGGCTGCATGTGGCGCAGCACGCGTTGCATCACATGGAACAGGCCGTAGACGTTGACGCGCATCACGCGGTCGAAGTCCTCGGCGCTGGTGTCCAGCAGCCGCGCCGCCTTGTAGACGCCGGCGTTGTTGACGAGGATGTCGATGCCGCCCAGTGCCGCCAGCGCCGCCAGCGCCGCACCACCATCGCCAGCGCTTCGTCGTGCCGGCTCAGGCCGGCACAGTGCAGCGTGACCTTCGCGCCCTGCGCCTCGGCCAGAGCGCCTGCGTCTCTTCGAGCAGCGAGCGCTTGGTAGCGGTGAGGAACAGCTCCGCGCCTTCTTCGGCATAGCGCAGCGCGATGGCGCGGCCGATGCCGCGGCTGGCGCCGGTGATCAGGGCCGTGCGGCCGGCCAGGCGGGCGGGTCGGGTGGAGGATGCGGTCATGGGCGGGTTCCTTTCGAGGCAGTGGCTGCCCGGGCCTGCAGCAGCAGCGCCGGGTCGTCGCTGATGATGCCTTGCACGCCAACGGCCCACAGCGCTGCGGCCTCGGCGACATCGTTGACGGTCCAGACATGGATCACGGTGCCACTGCCGCGCAGCGAGCGCGCGAAGGCGGCGATCGGCACCGGCAGGCCGTGCCAGCGTTGCGGAATGCACAGCGCCTGCACGTGGCGCGGCGCGGCGCGCAGATGCAGCAGTGCCGCCGGCAGCAGCGCCACCACATCGCGCGTGCATGCGCCCAGCGCGAAGCCGGCATCGCGCAGCGGCCGTGTGCTCTGTGCGTCGAAGCCGGCGACGACGATGCGCTTGTGGATGCCGTGGCGGCGCACCGCCTGGCGCAGCGGCTCGGTCGCAGCCGGCGTCTTCAACTCGATGATGCAGGGCAGCTGGCGCGGCAGCGCGTCGACGATCTCGTCGAAGCTGGACACGCGCACGCCGCGGCCGCGCCACGGAAAGCTGTGTCCGCCGTCGGGCGTGAACTTCGCGCCGGCGTCCAAGGTCTTCAGCTCGGCCAGCGTGCGCTGCGCCAGCGGGCCCTGGCCGTCGGTGGTGCGCTCCAGCACGGCGTCGTGGAACACCACCAAGTGGCCATCACGCGACACACGCAGGTCGAACTCGAGCGCGTCCACGCCCAGCGCCACCGCTTCGAGGAAGGACTGCAGCGTGTTCTCCGGCGCGTGCGCGCGGTTGCCGCGGTGGCCGATGACCGGCCGCGCCAGCGGGTCGAGCAGGATCAAAGCGGGGCGCGGCTACTGCGCCGTCCAGCCGCCGTCCACCGGCAGCGCCACGCCGGTGATGCCGGCCGCGGCCTCGCTGCACAGGAACACCGCCACGTCGCCGATGCGTTCGGGCGGCAGCAGCGTCAGGTTGGGCTGCTTCTCGCGCAGCAGGTCGCGCACGCCGGCGGCGCGGTCGCCGCCATGCGCCGCGGCGCGCGCCTCGATCTGCGGCTGGATCAGCACGGTGTCGGTCCAGCCCGGGCAGATGCAGTTGACGGTGATGCCCTGTGGCGCCGTCTCCAGCGCCACGCCCTTGCTCAAGCCGACCAGCCCGTGCTTGGCCGCCAGGTAGGCGGCCTTGTTGACCGAGGCCACCAGGGCGTGCACCGAGGCGATGTTGACGATGCGGCCCCAGCCGCGCTCGCGCATGCCCGGTACCGCCGCCTTCATGGTGTGGAAGGCCGACGACAGGTTGATGGCGATGATCGCGTCCCAGCGCTCGGCCGGAAAGCTCTCGATCGCGCAGGTGTGCTGAATGCCGGCGTTGTTGACGACGATGTCGATCGGCCCCAGCGCGCGCGTGGCCGCGGCCACCAGGCCGGCGGCCTCGTCGGTCTGGGCCAGGTTGGCGCGCACGTAGGCGCTGCGCGTGGGCAGCTGCGCGGCAATGGTCGCGCCCTGGTCGGCGTCCTCGATGCCGTGCACCACCACCTGCGCGCCGCAGCGCGCCAGGGCCTGGGCGATGGCCAGGCCGATGCCCTGGGTAGAACCGGTGACGAGTGCGGTGCGGCCTTTGAGCATGGGTGTTCTCCTGTGGGTCATGCGGCCGTCTCGGCCGTGAGGGGTGTGTGGATACGGTGGCGCAGCGCCAGTGCGGCCGGCAGCATCAGCAGCATCAGCAGGGCCACGCCGAGGTAGGCGACGGCGAAACCGCGACTGCCGCCGCCGCTGAAATCGGCCACCGCGCCGACCACGGCCACGGCCAGCAAGGTGCCGATGCTGGTGCAGATGTTGATCAGGCCCTGCGCGGCACCGCGCTGCGCTGGTGGGGCTTCGTCGATGGCGATGGAACGCAGCGCACCGCCGACGACGATGCCCACGCCCAGGCCCAGTGGCATGGTCGCCAGCAGGAACAGCCACAGCGCCGCGGCGCTGAAGGCCGAGGCCGCATAACCCAGCGCCAGCAGCGCGAAACCGGCGAGCAGCAGCGTGCGCGGGCCCAGGCGGTCGAGCAGCCGGCCGGCGCCCATCGAGCCGAGCATCGAGCACAGCACCAGCGGCAGCAGCACCAGGCCGGCGTGCCGGGGCTCGAGGGCGTAGGCCTGCTGCGCCATCGAACTGAGGAAGACGATGCTGCCCATCGCAAAACCCGAGGCCGCGCTGAGCAGGTAGCTCAGCGCCAGCTGGCGCCGGCCGAACAGCGCCAGCGGGATCAGCGGCGCGGCGGCGCGCCCTTCCACGCGCAGCAGCAGCGCCAGCGCGACGGCCGCGGCCCCCAGCAGGCCCGGCCACAGGGTCAGGCCGAACAGCTCGTCGGCGCTGCGCGTGATGCCCAGCACCAGGCACACCAGCAGCGCCAGCGTGACGCCCAGCCCGGCCAGGTCCAGCGGCGGCAGCGCCGCACCCGGCGCGGGGTGCGGCAGGCATCGCACGCCCAGGCCCAGCACCAGCGCGGCGATGGGCAGGTTGGCGAAGAAGATCCACGGCCAGCCGGCGGCCAGCATCAGCAGCGTGGCCAGCGGCGGGCCGAGCACGAAGGCCATGCCGTAGGTGGCGCCGATCAGGCCCAGCGCGCGGCCGCGCCGGCGCGGCGGCACCGCATCGCCGATCAGCGCGCTGGCGGTGGGCAGGATGCCGCCGGCGCCCAGCCCCTGCACGGCGCGCCCGGCCAGCACCATGACAAAGCTGGTCGACAGCGCGACGAGCAGCGAGCCGGCGGCGAAGCAGGCGACGCTGCCCAGGAACACCGCTCGCCGGCCATGGCGGTCGCCCAGGTTGGCGAGCACCGCGGTGCTGCACAGCGAGCACAGGATGAACACCACCATCAGCAGCGCCGCTTCGCGGTGGCCGATGGCGAAGGCATCGCGCAGCGCCGGCAGCGCCGGGGCGATCACTGCCGTATCCAGCGCCGCCATGAACACGCCGATGAACAGCGTCGGCAACAGGCGGCGCGACGGCGCGGCTTCGGGGGATCGTTCGGCTGGGGACATGGGACACGGCGGCATGCCGTGTCGGCAAGGCCTGCGCAGGCCCGGATTCTAG
>CAYUPF010000301.1:0-4286 GCA_964446545.1 uncultured Rubrivivax sp. | reverse complement strand
CGGGTTGGGCGTCACCTCCCCACACGCGCGGCTACCTGCGTAGCGTGTTCTTGTAGATGTTTCCGTCCTTCATGATGAGGACGAAGTTCTTGGCTGGATCCTCGATCAGCTTGATGTTGGCGATCGGATCACCGTCGACGAGCAGCAGGTCGGCGAGCGCGCCTTCCTCGACGACGCCCAGTTTGCCTGGATACGGATTTCGTTTCCCCGACAGCGCCAGCAGCTCGGCGTTTGTCGACGTCGCCATGATCAACGCTTCGGCGGGGGTGTACCAACGGGTCAGTGAGGCCAGAATTGCCCCTTGTTGCTGCGCCAGCGCGCGGGAGAACAGGACATCGGTGCCCCATGCGGTCTTGAGCTTGTACTTCTTCGCCAACTCGTAGGTCCTGCCTATGCCGGGCCAGACCTGTTCCGCGTTCGCTCGCTGGACCGAACCGACCGGAAAGCCCAGTACCATGGCTTCTGGGATTGGCTGCATGCTCAGCCAAATCCCCTTCTCGGCCATCAGCTTGGCGGTTGCTTCGTCCATCAGCATGCCGTGTTCGATGACCTTGACGCCGGCCGCGATCGACCGCTGGATCGCAGCGGGCGTAAAGGCATGCGTGGCGACGTACGTGCCCCAGTTCTCGGCCGCTTCGACCGCGGCGCGCAGTTCGGCCTCGGTAAAGGTGGTCACGTCGACCGGGCTGAAGGGTGACGACACCCCGCCGCCTGCCGTCAATTTGATGTGGGAGGCGCCCTGCATGAGCTGCTCGCGCGTGCGCACGCGGACCTCGTCAGGGCTGTCCGCCACCATGGCGCCGCCAAGCTGCTCCATGCGGCTGAGCGTGCCGCCGATCGTCCGCGGCAGATCGGTCAACTGGCGGAAATCCCCGTGCCCGCTCGTGACCGTGATGACGGCGCCCGACGGATAGATGCGCGGGCCCTTCAGGACGCCCTCGTCGATGGCGGTCTTGAGACCGAAGGTCGGTCCGCCCAGGTCGCGAACGGTGGTGAAGCCGCGCATCAGCGTGTCTGTCGCCTCGGCGCCGGCCACGAGATTGTTGTAGCCGACGTCACCGAACGATTGTGCGGGAGTCACCCGTATGAGCATCGCGTGCCAATGCGCGTCGATCAGGCCGGGCATGAGCGTGCGCCCGCCGCCGTCGATGAGCATGGTGGTGGCGCTACCATCGGTCGGGATCGGATCTGCGGAGATGCGCTCGATCTTGTTCCCACGGACGAGAATGTTTCTCGGCCCTGACAGAGTGGTACTTTTTCCGTCAAAGACCCGGACGTTCTGAAATAGCGTGACCGCGCCGCCGGACGGAGTGGAGGGTTTCGCACTCGGCGCTTCTTGCGCTTGGCCTGCGTGGCAAAGACTGAGCAGGAATGCCACCCATACCAACGGTCGATACTGCCTGTGTTTCAGCTTTCGAGTCATGTGTGCCAATCTCCAATCGCGCCTGGCCCGCTCGACGCCCAACTTGTTCTGAAGCCGCGATCTGCAACTCGTGCAGCGCAAATCCTGCAAATACGGCCGCGCAGGGTGTTCGGGGCCGTTTCTGCAGGGCTGACCGGATACGCCATCATTACTGCCTTCCCACGCGTCCTGCGGTTCACCCCACCAGCGCCCCCCGCAACCCCGCCAGCACCGCATCCGGCGCTTCGGCCATCAGGTGGTGGCCAGTGGGGACCGTCACCACCTTGGCCTTCAGCGCCGCAGCCAGTTCCTTCGTCGCCTTCGGCGGCGTCATCTGGTCGCGCGCGCCGGTGATCAGCGTGGTCGGGCAGCTCACCTTGGCCATCGCCTCGGCGCCGCCGGCATAGGCGTCGCAGAGGCGGAAGTCGTGCTCGAACAGGTTCACCTCGCTCGACAGCGCCTGCTGATTGCGCATCAGCGCGCGGTTGCTGCCGTGCACCCACATGCCGGGGCCGGGGTAGCTGGGCTTGCTGGCCGGCGTGCTGATCGACAGCGCATTGACCATGTCGATGGCTTTGTGCGGCGCGTCGCGCGCCGTGCTCAGCAGCGCGTTGCTCACCTTCATCGGGTAGGCGGCGCCCAGCAGCACCAGGCGGGTGATGCGCTCGGGCGCACGTGCCGCGGCTTCCAGCGCGATCAGCGTGCCCATGCTGTGGCCCACCAGCGTGGCCTGTGGCGCGCCGGCCGCGCTCATCAGCGCCAGCGTCCAGTCGGCCAGCGCCTCCACGCTGGGCAGCGGCGGGCCGGCGCTGCGGCCATGGCCGGGCTGGTCGACGGCCAGCACGCCGAAGCCGTGGTGCGCGCACCAGCGCGCCAGCAGCGTCCAGCCGCTGTGGTCGTGCATCGCGCCGTGGATGAACACCACGCAGGGCAGGGCGGGGTCGAAGGGCTTGCCGCCGGTGTAGGCATAGGCCTCGCGGCCATTCACGTCGAGCTTCATGCGGCGGCCCTTTCCGCGGCCTTCAGCGCGCGCTTCAGGTCGTCGATCAAGTCGTCGGCATCCTCCAGGCCGATGCTCAGGCGGATGGTGCCGGGGCCGATGCCGGCCTGCTTCAGCGCCGCATCGTCCATGCGGAAGTGCGTGGTGCTGGCCGGGTGGATCACCAGCGAGCGGCAGTCGCCCACGTTGGCCAGGTGGCTGAAGAGCTTCAGCGCCTCGATGAAGGCCACGCCCTGCGCGCGGCTGCCCTTCAGGTCGAAGCTGAACACCGCGCCGCAGCCGCGCGGCAGCAGCTTCCTGGCCAGCGCCTGGCTGGGGTGGCCGTCCAGTTCGGGGTAGCCCACGCCGGCCACCATCGGGTGGCTGGCCAGGAACTGCACCACCTTGCGCGTGTTCTCCACGTGCCGCGCCATGCGCAGCGGCAGCGTCTCGATGCCCTGCAGGATCAGCCATGCGGTGTGCGGGCTCATGCAGGCGCCGAAGTCTCGCAAGCCCTCGCGCCGCGCGCGCAGCAAAAAGGCGCCGACCGTGCTTTCCTCGTGGAACACCATGCCGTGGAAGCCCTCGTAGGGCTGCGTCAGCTCGGGAAAGCGGCCGGATTGGTCCCAGTCGAAGCGGCCGCTGTCGACCAGCAGCCCGCCGACCACGGTGCCGTGCCCGCACAGGAACTTGGTGGCCGAGTGGTAGACCAGGTCGGCGCCGTGGTCCATCGGCTTCATCAGCCACGGCGTGGTGAAGGTGCTGTCCACCAGCAGCGGCAGGCCGGCGTCGTGCGCGATGCTGCTGACGGTGGGAATGTCGAGCACGTCCAGGCCGGGGTTGCCCAGTGTTTCGCCGAACAAAAGCTTGGTGTTCGGCCGCACGGCGGCGCGCCAGCCATCGATGTCGCCGGGCTTGACGAAGCTGGTCTCGATGCCGAAGCGCTTGAGTGTGTAGTGCAGCAGGTTGTGGCTGCCGCCGTAGAGCGCGCTGCTGGCGACGATGTGCGAGCCCACGCCGGCCAGCGTGGCGATGGCCAGGTGCAGCGCCGCCTGGCCGCTGGCCACGGCGATGGCGCCGCTGCCGTCTTCCAGCGCGGCGATGCGCTCTTCCAGCACCGCGTTGGTGGGGTTGCTGATGCGGCTGTACACATGGCCCGAGCGCTCCATGTTGAACAGGCTGGCGGCGTGTTCGCTGCTTTCGAACACGAAGCTGGTGGAAAGAACGATGGGCACCGCGCGCGCGCCGGTGGCGGGGTCGGGGGCGGTGCCGGCATGCAGTGCCAGCGTGTCGAAACCAGGGTCGGCGTATCCGGACATGGTGGGCTCGTGAAGATGGTCGCGCAAGCATTGTGGCGCGTGCCGCCCAGCGGGTCGATGCGCGCTAAAGCCGGGGCACTGCGGCGCCGATATGCCGGACTGGGTTCCGCAACCCGCCTCGCAGCCTTCTCTCACTCCCACGCATGCCTGAACACCCGCTTCCCACGGGCGCGCCGCTGGTCGGCAAAGCCACCGAGCCCGGCTGGAGCCCCTGGACGCCCGGTGTGTGGCTGATGCGAAGCATTTCCCCGGGTGTGCGGGTGCTGCTGCTGCTGGCGCTGGCGCTGTTGCCGGCGCTGCCGTGGCTGGCACCAGCACGGCTGGCGGCGTTGCCCCATGTCTGGGCGCCGTTGCTCGCCGTGGCGCTGTACGGCTGGGCTTGTGCCGCGTTGGTCGCACGCGCCAAGGACAAGGGGCCTCGCCATGTACAGGCGGTGGCCGTCGAGCCCCATGCGCCGTCACCGCTTCGGCAACTGGACGCGCAACCGCAGCCGTCGACCGGGGTCGCACAGACCGGCGATGGGCCGCGTGCAGCCTTGGCCGGCACCGGGGAAGCGGCGTCCTTGCCCGAGCCCGAGCCCGAGCC
>CAYUPF010000300.1:0-4298 GCA_964446545.1 uncultured Rubrivivax sp. | reverse complement strand
TTCGGCCTGTTCCTGCAGCCGCTGACGATGGACCGCGGCTGGTCGCGCGAGACCTTCGCCTTCGCGCTGGCCATCCAGAACCTGGCCTGGGGCCTCTTTGGCCCGCTGGCCGGCATGGTGGCCGACCGCTACGGCGCCTTCCGCGTGCTCATCGTCGGCGGCCTGTTCTATGCCGGCGGCCTGGTGCTGATGGCGCTGTCCACCTCGGGCCTGGCCTTCACCGGCAGCGCCGGGCTGATGCTGGGCATGGCGCAGGCCGGCACCACCTACGCCATCATCTTCGGCGTGATCGCGCGCAACGTCGCGCCGGAAAAGCGCTCGTGGGCGATGGGCGTGGCGGCGGCGGCCGGCTCCTTCGGCCAGTTCCTGATGGTGCCGGTGGAGAGCTGGCTGATCGGCGGCTGGGGCTGGCAGAACGCGCTGTTCGTGCTGGGGCTGCTGTCGCTGCTGATCCTGCCGCTGGCCTTCGGCCTGCGCGAGCCGCAGCGCGCGGCCGCCGGCACCGGGCCGCAGCAGAGCGTGCGCGCGGCGCTGCACGAGGCCTTCGGTCACAACGGCTTCAGGCTGCTGACGGCCGGCTACTTCGTCTGCGGCTTCCAGGTGGTGTTCATCGGCGTGCACATGCCCGCCTACCTGAAGGACCACGGCCTGGAGCCGGGCGTGGCCACCGTGGCGCTGGCGCTGATCGGCCTGTTCAACGTCTTCGGCACCTACATCGCCGGCAGCCTGGGCCAGCACGTGTCCAAGCCGCGCATGCTGTCGGCCATCTACCTGCTGCGCTCGGTAGTCATCGTGGTCTTCATCAGCGCGCCGCTGACGCCCTGGAGCGTGTACCTGTTCGCCGCGGCGATGGGCCTGCTGTGGCTGTCGACCGTGCCGCCGACCAACGCGGTGGTGGCGCAGATCTTCGGCGTGCAGTACATGTCGATGCTCGGCGGCATCGTCTTCCTGAACCACCAGCTCGGCTCCTTCCTCGGTGCCTGGCTCGGCGGCAGGTTCTACGAAGCCACCGGCAGCTACGACATCGTCTGGTGGATCTCGGTGGCACTGGGCCTGTTCGCCGCCGCGGTCAACTGGCCGGTGCGCGAAACCCCGATCGTGCGGCCCGTGCCGCAACCCGCGTGATGCGCCGCGGCCTGCGCGTGGGCCTGGGGCTGCTGGCGACGCTGGCGCTGGCGGCCGTGTTCCTGAGCTACCTGAATCCGCATCTGGCGGTGGACCTGGCGAACCGTGTCTGGGCCTGTTTCTGAAGCTTCGCCCTGGATCCGCCGCTGGGCGCCGCTGATCCGCCCCGGCGGTCGCGTGCTCGACCTGGCCTGCGGCAGCGGGCGCCACGTGCGCTGGCTGGCCGCACGTGGCTTCGCCGTCACCGCGCTGGACCGCGACGCGGCCGCGCTGCAGCCGCTGCGCTCTATCGCATGGGCGGTGGTGGCCGATCTGGAAGGCGCGCCCTGGCCGCTGCCGGGTGAACGTTTCGACGCCGTGGTGGTGACCAACTACCTGTGGCGGCCGCTGTGGCCCGAGCTGCTGGCCTCGCTGGACGCCGGCGGCGTGCTGATCTACGAGACCTTCGCCGACGGCAACCAGAGCGTGGGCAAGCCTTCCAGGCCCGATTTCCTGCTGCGCCATGGCGAGCTGCTGCAGGTGGCGAGCGAGCTGCGCATCGTCGCCTACGAAGACGGTTTCCTCGACGCCCCCCCGCGCTTCGTGCAGCGCATCGCCGCGATGGCGGGCGCCGATGGCGGGCAGCGCTACCCGCTCGCGTAAAATCGGCCGATTCCAAGGAACTGGCATGAACGCAATAGTTGGCAGCATCGTCGCCCTGGTCACCCCGATGCATGCAGACGGCAGCATCGACTACGCCGCGCTGCGCCGGCTGATCGATTGGCACATCGCGGAAGGCACCGACTGCATCGGCGTGGTCGGCACCACCGGCGAATCACCCACGGTGTCGATGGAGGAGAACTGCGAGATCATCCGCGTCGCCGTCGAGCAGGCGGCGGGCCGCGTGCCCATCATGGCCGGCACCGGGGCCAACTCCACCAGCGAGGCGATCGAGCTGACGCGCTATGCCAGGAAGGTGGGCGCCGATTGCCACCTGTCGGTGGTGCCCTACTACAACCGGCCCTCGCAGGAAGGCATCTACCAGCACTTCCGCGCCATCGCCGAGGCGGTGGACCTGCCGATGGTGCTGTACAACGTGCCCGGCCGCACCGTGGCCGACATGAACAACGACACCGTCGTGCGCCTGGCGCAGGTCGACGGCATCGTCGGCCTGAAGGACGCCACCGGCGACATCGCGCGAGCGGCCTGGCTGATCAAGCAGCTGCCGAAGAGCTTCAGCCTGTATTCCGGCGACGACGGCACGGCCGTGGCACTGATGCTGCTGGGCGGACGCGGCAACGTCAGCGTCACCGCCAACGTCGCGCCGCGCCTGATGCACGAGCTGTGCATGGCGGCCATCGAAGGCCAGGCGCGCCGTGCCAGCGAGATCCACCTGCAGCTGCTGCCGCTGCACCGCGACCTGTTCTGCGAACCCAGCCCGGCACCGACGAAGTGGGCGATGGCGCAGCTGGGCCTGTGCGGCCCGGCGGTGCGCCTGCCCATCGTGCCGCTGACGCCGGCCGGCGAGGCCACCGTGGCACAGGCGCTGCGTGACAGCGGCCTGCGCTGAAAGGGGCCGCGGGAACTCACGCCGTCGCCACCGCCCTAATCGACGCCTGTATCGCATGCCCGGAAGCGGCATGCCGGAGACCCAAGTGAAGCCTTTTCCTGGTGGCAAGCCATCTGTCCTGAGCACGCTGGTGCTGGCCGCCGCGCTGAGCGGCTGTTCGTCGCTGTTCTCGGGCGACCGCGTCGACTATCGCAGCGCAGCCGTCAAGATCAACCCGCTGGAGGTGCCCCCCGACCTGCAGCAGATCCAGCGCGACGGCCGCTACCAGCAGCAACGCGGCACCATCAGCGCCAGCGCGATGCCGGCCGCCGGCAGCACCATCCGCACCAGCGCGCCGGTGGTGGCGCCGATGGCGGTGGGCGACTTCAGGATCGAGAAGGACGAGAACCGGCGCTGGTTGAGCGTGCCCCAGCCGCCCGAGCAGGTGTGGCCGCAGCTCGTCAGCTTCTGGCAGGACTTGGGCTTCACGCTGGTGAAGAACGACGCCGGCGCCGGGGTGCTGGAAACCAACTGGGCCGAGAACCGCGCCAAGCTGCCGCAGGACATCATCCGCAGGTCGCTGGGTGCGGTGCTGGACACGCTGTACTCCACCGGCGAGATGGACCAGTACCGCACGCGCATCGAACGCACGGCCACGGGCAGCGAGATCATCATCACCCACAGGGGCATGATCGAGGTCTACACCAACACGCAGAAGGAGTTCACCAAGTGGGAGCCGCGGCCGACCGACCCGGATCTCGAGAACGAGATGCTGACCCGGCTGCTGGTCAAGCTGGGCGCCACCGAAGCCGCGGCGCGCGCCGCCGTCGAGAACCCGGTCGCCGCCGCTCCGGCGCCGGCAAAGGATCGCGCGCGGGTGGTGGCCGGCCAGCCGGCAGCGACGTTGGAGGTGGACGACAACCTCGACCGCGCCTGGCGCCGTGTCGGCATCGCGCTCGACCGTTCCGGTTTCAGCGTCGAGGACCGCGACCGCGCCGCCGGCCTGTACTTCGTGCGCTATGTGGACCCGAAGACCGCCGGCCAGGATGCTTCGCCGGGCTTCTTCGCCAAGCTCTTCGGCGCCAGCACCGACACCAGCGCTGCCGCAGTCAAGTACCAGGTGGTGCTGAAGAGCGATGGCACGAAGACACTGGTTTCCGTGCTCAACGCGCAGGGCGTGCCCGACGCCGGCGAAAACAGCCAGCGCATCGTTGGCGTGCTCGCCGACGAACTGAAGTAGCCGGCCGGCCGCCGCCAACAGAAAAGCCGCCCTCGGGCGGCTTTTTCATGGCCGTGCGTGCTGTCAGTTGTTGGCGGCGGAGGCCGCACTGGCGGCAGCGGCCGCCGCCGAAACGGCGTCCGCGGCAGCCGAGGCAGCAGTGTCGGCGGGAGCGGCAGCGGCCGCCGGGGTGGCAGGCGCCTCTTCCTTCTTGCCGCAAGCGGCGAGAGCGACAGCAGCAACCAGCGAAGCCAACACGAGAAACTTGTTCATGGGAATCTTCCTCCGAGGGATTTGTGTGCGAGTGCGAGCGTATGGTCTTGGAGCCGGCAGGCGAACGGCCAAGCCCAGGTATCGGTGTCAGGGCCGGACCGCTCCATCCTTTGCCCAGCCCATGATTATAGGTCGTCTAGTGGATTTCCCCTA
>CAYUPF010000299.1:0-4364 GCA_964446545.1 uncultured Rubrivivax sp. | reverse complement strand
CGCGATGCAGCGCCGGCTCGACGCCACCTGGGCACAGCGCAGCGCGGACACGCCGCTGCAAAGCGCCGACCAGGCGCTGATCCTGGCCTCGATCGTCGAGAAGGAAACCGGCCCCAAGGACGACCCGGGCCTGGTGGCGGCGGTGTTCCTGAATCGGCTGCGCATCGGCATGCCCTTGCAGACCGACCCGACGGTGATCTACGGCCTGGGCGAGGCCTTCGATGGCAACCTGCGCAAGCGCGACCTGCAGACCGACGGTGCCTACAACACCTACCTGCGCGCCGGCTTGCCGCCCACGCCGATCGCGCTGCCGGGCATGGCCTCGCTGCAGGCCGTCGTCAGCCCCACGCCCAGCAAGGCGCTGTACTTCGTGTCGCGCGGCGACGGCAGCAGCGTCTTCAGCGACAACCTCGCCGACCATAATCGCGCGGTGAACAAGTACCAGAGAAAGTCCGGGCCGTGAGCGGGCGTTTCATCAGCTTCGAGGGCATCGACGGCGCCGGCAAGTCCACGCACATCGCGGCGCTGCAAGGCTGGCTTCTTGCACGCGGCCACGAGGTGCTGCTGACGCGCGAGCCCGGCGGCAGCCCGTTGGCCGAGCAACTGCGCGAGTTGGTGCTGCACCGGCCCATGGATGCACTGAGCGAGACGCTGCTGATCTTCGCCGCACGGCGCGACCATCTGCAAAGCTGCATCGAGCCGGCGCTGGCGCGCGGCGCCATCGTGCTGTGCGACCGCTTCACCGACGCCACCTTTGCCTATCAGGGGGCCGGGCGCGGCTTCGACCTGCAGGTGCTGCAGCAGCTCGAAGCCTGGGTGCAGCAGGGCCGCCAGCCCGACCTGACGCTGTGGTTCGACCTGCCGCCCGAGCAGGCGGCCGAACGCCGTGCGGCGGTGCGCGCGCCGGACCGCTTCGAGCGCCAGGACCTCGACTTCTTCACCCGCGTGCGCGACGGTTATGCGCAGCGCATGAAGCAGGCGCCGCAGCGCTTCGTGCGCCTGGATGCGTCGGCCGATCGCGACGGCGTCTGGGCGCAGATCGAACAAGCGCTGGAGCAGCGGCCGTGGTGGTAGGGCCCGACGGCCGGTTGCCGCTGCCCTGGCTGGATGCCCCGCTGCGCCAGGCGCTGCAGCAGCAGCGGGCGCACGCGCTGCTGCTGCAGGCCGCGAGCGGCGTCGGCGCGTACGAATTCATGATGAGCCTGGCGCAGGCCTGGCTGTGCGAAGCGGCCGATGCCGCGCCGCCCTGCGGGCATTGCGGCAGCTGCCGGCTACTGCAGTCGGGCACGCACCCGGACCTGCACCTGCTGCTGCCCGAGGCACAGCGCGCCGCGCTCGGCTGGGCCGGGGCGGACGAGGACACGGGCGAATCGGGCAAGAACCGCAGGAAGCCAAGCCGGCAGATCAGGATCGACGAGGTGCGCGCCGCCATCGACTGGGTGGTTCAGAGCTCGTCGCGCGGCCGCGCCAAGGTGCTGCTGCTGCATCCGGCCGAGGCCATGAACCTGCAGGCGGCCAGCGCGCTGTTGAAGACGCTGGAAGAACCGCCCGGCCAGGCGCGGCTGCTGCTGAGCACAGGTGACGAAGCACGGCTGCTGCCCACCGTGCGCAGCCGCTGCCAGCGCATCCGCCTGGCCGCCCCGACACCCGAACAGGCCGGCGCCTGGCTGGCAGAGCAGGGCGTGCGCGACGCGCCGGTGCTGCTGGCGGCCGCCGGCGGTGCGCCGCTGCAGGCGCGGGACCTGGCGGCCGCCGGCATCGACGCCGCTAAATGGCTGGCGCTGCCGAAGGCCGTGGCCCGCGGGCAGGCGGCGGCGCTGGCCGGCTGGCCGGTACCGCGCGCGGTGGATGCGTTGCAGAAGCTTTGTCATGACACCATGGCGCAGGCCGTGGGCGGCGCACCGCGCTACTTTGCGGCCCAGGCCCTGCCGTCTGGTGCCCGCCTGACGTCGCTGTGCGCCTGGGCGCGCTCGCTGTCGCGTGTGGCGCGGCATGACGAACACCCCTGGAACGACGGTCTGCTGCTCGAGGCGCTGATGAGCGAAGGCCGCGCCTGCTGGCAAGAAGCCACGACTCGCGGCCCCCGCAGCGGCAGGGCCTTGGATACACTGGCCCGATGAACGATCGCGCCTCGCCCCGCATCGCCACGCCGGCCGGCGCCGCGGTTGCTGCCGTTGCTCCGGTTGCAGCGGCGACGGTGCCGGCGGCCGCGGGCACCGCGCGGCCCAGCGTCATCCAGCTGGTATTCCGCGAAAAGGGCGCGCTGTATGCGGCCTACATTCCGCTGCTCACCGACGGCGGACTGTTCGTGCCCACGGCGCGCGAGTACAAGCTGGGCGAGGACATCTACCTGCTGCTGTCGCTGCCCGACGACCCGCAGCGCTACCCGGTGGCCGGCAAGGTGGCCTGGATCACGCCGAACAACGCCTCCGGCGGCCGCACCCAGGGCGTGGGCGTGCGTTTTCCCGCCGACGAGAAGACGCGCGGGCTGAAGCTGAGGATCGAGGAGCTGCTGGGCACCTCGATCTCCTCGTCCAAGCCGACGCAGACGCTTTAGGCCGCTTCGGCCCGAGAATGGCGGCTTTGCGCCGCCTGCCGCCCCGAGCATGTTCGTCGATTCGCATTGCCACCTGACATTCCCCGAACTGCAGGGACGCATGGCCGAGCTGCGCAGCGCCATGCAGGCGGCCCAAGTCGACCGCGCCCTGTGCATCTGCACCACGATCGAGGAGTTTCCTCAGGTGCAAGCGCTGGCGCAAACCTACGACAACTTCTGGGCCAGCGCTGGCGTGCACCCGGACAGTGAGGGTGTGCACGAGCCCGATCTGGCCGAACTGCTGCAACTGGCCGCGCTGCCGCGCGTGGTGGCCATCGGCGAAACCGGGCTGGACTACTACCGGCTCAACGGCCGCAGCCTGGCGCAGATGGAATGGCAGCGCGAGCGCTTTCGCGTGCACATCCGCGCGGCGCGGACCAGCGGATTGCCGCTGGTGGTGCACACGCGCAACGCCAGCCAGGACACGATCGAGCTGTTGCGCAGCGAAGGCGAGGGCGCGGTGCAGGGCGTGTTCCACTGCTTCACTGAAACCCAGCAGGTGGCCGACGCGGCGTTGGACCTGGGCTTCTACATCTCGTTTTCCGGCATCCTAAGCTTCAAGAATGCCGAAGCGCTGCGCGACGTGGCGCGCCGCGTGCCGCTGGACCGCTGCCTGATCGAGACCGACAGCCCCTACCTGGCGCCTGTGCCGTACCGCGGCAAGACCAACCAGCCGGCCTATGTGGTCCATGTGGCGCAGCAACTGGCCGAACTGAAGGGTTGCAGCCTGCCGCAGGTGGCCGAAGCCACCAGCCGCAACTTCGAGCAGCTGTTTGCGCGCACCCGTCAGGCTGAAACGGAGCCGAGTCGACAATGAGAAACTACATTAAATTCATAATATATCTATTTGTAATTACAGGATTTTCAATAGCAAAATCCGACACCTATGTCGACTTCTTCCGTGCCGTCGGCGTCGACAACGCCAACACCGTGTCCGAGTTGCTGGCCAAGGGCTTCGACCCAAACACGCTGAGCGAATCGGGCCAGGTCGCGCTGTACATCGCCATGCGCGAGGATGCGCCGAAGGTGGCGGCACTGCTGTTGGCCAGCCCGAAGCTGAACGTCGACGCCGCCAACGCCGCAGGCGAGACGCCGCTGATGATGGCAGCGCTGAAGGGCCGTCTGGACTGGGCGCGCAAGCTGATCGATCGGGGTGCCAAGGTTCAGAAACCCGGCTGGTCGCCAGTGCACTACGCGGCCACCGGTCCGAACACCGAACTGCTGGCGATGCTGCTGGATCGCGGCGCCGACATCAACGCGCGCGCCCCCGACATGAACACGCCGCTGATGATGGCGGTGCGCTTCGGCCCCGAAGACAGTGTCAAGCTACTCGTGCAGCGCGGCGCCGAAAAGGGCTACATCAACGAGCGCAACGTAACGGCGGCCGATTTGGCGCGCCATGCCGACAAGCGCTGGCTGCTGCCGCTGCTGGAATAGCGACCGGCCGACAGCAGGCCTGTCAGTGCAATTCCGACAGGCGGCTTGGCGATGGGCCGACTAGGTCGGTGTGGCTGCGCTCTATAGAGTGGGTTTCACGCCAACTTCTCGAGGTGAGTCCGATGACCCAAGCGCAACATCCCGCCGCCAATCCCTTTGCCTTGCTGATGGACCCGCAGTCCATCTTCAGGGCCATCGAACACTCCGAGCGCCTGGAGCGGCTCCATAGTCGCGTGTGCCGGCCGCTGGACAAGCCGCTGCTGCCCGTGGTGGCAGCTGACGATGCCGAGAGTGCCGTGGACGAACTGGACCTTCCTGGCGAAGAGATCTA
>CAYUPF010000298.1:0-4368 GCA_964446545.1 uncultured Rubrivivax sp. | reverse complement strand
GGCGTAAGCCAACAGATTTACAGTCTGCCCCCTTTAGCCACTCGGGCACCCCTCCGAGGCGAACCTGCGACTATATCACCGTTTGGCGTCTTCTCGCTCTTCGCCAAGGTGCGGCGGCGGGTGATCGAGTCGCCAGTCCAGGGCCGGCGCGGCGGGTTCGGCGGCCCGCAGAAAGTCGCTTGCCCGGCTGAAATGTCCGCAGCCGACGAAGGGCGCCGGCCCGCGGGCCGCCGACAGCGGCGACGGGTGGTTGCACTGCAGCAATAGATGCCGGGTTCCCCCGTCGACCACCAGCGGCGCCTTCGCCTGGGCATGCGCACCCCAGAGCATGAACACCTTCGGTCGCGGGTGCTCAGCGACTGCAGTCACTATTTTGTCAGTGAGCACTTGCCATCCAAACTTGGCATGACTGCCGGCCTTGCCTTCCTCGACCGTCAGCGACGTGTTCAGCAGCAGCACGCCCTGCCCGGCCCAGCGCCACAGGCTGCCCGAGCGCGGTGGCACCGGGCCCAGGTCGCGCTGCAATTCCTTGAAGATGTTGCGCAGGCTCGGCGGCAGGCGCTGGCCGGCCGGTACCGAAAAGGCAAGCCCCTCGGCCTGCCCGGCGCCGTGGTAGGGGTCCTGGCCGAGGATCAGTACCCGCACCTGCGACAGGGGCGTCAGCGCCAGCGCGCGCAACGGCTCGGCCGGGAAGATCGTGGCACCCGCGGCCAAGCGTTCATCGACCCGGCGGCTCAGGCTGCGGCCGGCGCCGCCGGCGGCCCAGGCCCGCAGCAGCGGCGCCCAGTCGCCCTGGAACGCCTCGATCTGGCGGCCGATCGGCTCCACCAGCCGATTGGTCCGCGCATTCATCGCGCTCCCCAGGCGCCTGCGGCGCCGGCGCCCCGAGGGCGCGCGAGCCCTCCGGGGGCGGCCCGGCGTCTCACCGGAACAGTTCGGCCAGCGCCGCGCCCGGGTCGTCGGCACGCATGAAGGCCTCGCCGACCAGGAAGGCGTGCACGTTCGCGTCGCGCATGCGCTGCACGTCGGCGCGGCCGAGGATGCCGCTTTCGGTGACCAGCAGCCGCTCGGCCGGCACCTGCGCCAGCAGCCCCAGCGTGGTGTTCAGCGTGACCTCGAAGGTCTTGAGGTTGCGGTTGTTGATGCCCAGCAGCGGCGTCTTCAGGCGCAGCGCGCGCTCCAGCTCATCGCCGTCGTGCACCTCGACCAGCACGGCCATGCCGAGTTCCAGCGCCTGGGCTTCCAGGTCGGCCATCTGCGCATCGTCCAGGCAGGCGGCGATCAGCAGGACGCAGTCCGCGCCCCAGGCCCGCGCCTCGTCCACCTGCCAGGCATCGACCATGAAGTCCTTGCGCAGCACCGGCAGTTCGCAGGCGGCGCGCGCCTGCTGCAGATACTCCGGCCCGCCCTGGAAGAACTGCCGGTCGGTGAGCACGCTCAGGCAGGCCGCGCCGTGGCGCGCGTAGGACGCGGCGATCTCGGCCGGCACGAAGTGCTCGCGGATCACGCCCTTGCTCGGGCTGGCCTTCTTGATCTCGGCGATGACCGCAGCCTGCCCGGCGGCGATCTTCGTGCGCAGCGCACCGACGAAGTCGCGCGCCGGCGGCTGCGCCAGGGCCTCGCGGCGCTGCGAAGCCGCATCGCGCCGACGCTTCGCCGCGGCGGTCTCCTCGCGCTTGACCGCGACGATGCGCTGCAGGATGTCGCTCATGCCGCAGCCGCCAGTTCCTTGGTGCGCGCGACGAACTGGTGCATCTTCGCCAACGCCTTGCCCGAGGCGACGGTCTCGCGCGCCAGCGCCACGCCCTCGGCCATCGTCGGCGCCACGTTGGCGGCGTACAGCGCCACGCCGGCATTGAGCAGCACGATGTCGCGCGCCGGGCCGGGCTCGTCGTCGAGCACCGAGCGCAGCAGCGCCTTCGAGCCTTCGGCCGAATCGACCTTGAGCGCGCGGTTGCTGGCCATCGTCAGGCCGAAGTCCTCGGGGTGGATCTCGTACTCGCGGATGCCGCCGTCCTTGTATTCGCCGACCATCGTCGCCGCGCCCAGCGAGACCTCATCCATGCCGTCGCGGCCGTAGACCACCACCGCGTGCTCGGCGCCAAGGCGCTGCAGCGCGCGCACCTGGATGCCCACCAGGTCGGGGTGGAACACGCCCATCAGGATGTTCGGCGCATCGGCCGGGTTGGTCAGCGGCCCCAGGATGTTGAAGATGGTGCGCACGCCCAGTTCCTTGCGCACCGGCGCCACGTTCTTCATCGCCGGGTGGTGGTTGGGCGCGAACATGAAGCCGATGCCGGTGTCGGCGATGCAGCGGCTGATGGCCTGGGCGTTGAGCGTCATCGGCACGCCCAGCGCTTCCAGCACGTCGGCGCTGCCGGACTTGCTGCTGACGCCGCGGTTGCCGTGCTTGCTGACGCGCGCGCCCGCGGCCGCGGCCACGAACATGCTGCAGGTGCTGATGTTGAAGCTGTGCGAACCATCGCCGCCGGTGCCGACGATGTCCACGAGGTTCTTGCGGTCGGCCACCTCCACCTTGGTGGCAAACTCGCGCATCACCTGCGCCGCGGCCGTGATCTCGCCGATGGTCTCCTTCTTGACGCGCAGGCCCATCAGCATCGCCGCCATCATCACCGGCGACATCTCGCCGCTCATGATGCGGCGCACCAGCGACAACATCTCGTCGTGGAAGATCTCGCGGTGGTCGATGCAGCGCGTCAGCGCCTCGGTG
This sequence comes from uncultured Rubrivivax sp., assembly GCA_964446545.1. Taxonomy (GTDB): domain Bacteria; phylum Pseudomonadota; class Gammaproteobacteria; order Burkholderiales; family Burkholderiaceae_C; genus Rubrivivax. The sequence goes on along the minus strand of CAYUPF010000298.1, from coordinate 1,637 downwards.
TTGGAAATCGCCATGTCAGTGTTCCTCGAAGAAGCCGCGCACTGCGGCGATCGCGCGCTCGACGCCGGCGCGGTCGACGTCCAGGTGCGTGACGAAGCGCAGCCCGATCAGCCCGGTGGCCAGCACGCCCTGCGCCTGCAGGTGCTGCAGCAGCGCCGGGCCGCGCCCGCCGCTCGCGGTGGCGAAGACGATGTTGGTCTGCGGCGGCACCACGTCCAGCCCATCGATGCCGCGCAGGCCTTCGGCCAGGCGCGCTGCCAGCGCATGGTCTTGCGCCAAGCGCTCGATGTGGTGCTGGAGCGCATGCGACGCCGCCGCCGCCAGCACGCCGGCCTGGCGCATGCCGCCGCCAAGCATCTTGCGCCAGCGATGTGCGCGTTGGATCAGTTCCGTCGAGCCGACCAAGGCCGAGCCGACCGGCGCGCCCAGGCCCTTGCTGAAGCACACCGACACGCTGTCGAAGTGGCTGGCGATGGCCCTGGCGTTGGCGCGCGCGTCCCCACCCAGCGCCACCGCGGCGTTGAACAGCCGCGCGCCGTCCAGGTGCGTGGCGAGCCCGCGGCTGCGCGCCAGCGCGGTGGCCTCGGCCAGATAGACCAACGGCAGCACCTTGCCGCCAATGGTGTTCTCCAGCGCCAGCAAGCGGCTGCGCGCGAAGTGCTCGTCGTCGGGCTTGATCGCGGCTTCGATGTCGGCCAGGCCTAAGCTGCCGTCGCTCTGGTTGGGCAGCGGCTGCGGCTGCACGCTGCCCAGCACCGCGGCGCCGCCGGCTTCGTAGCGATAGGTGTGCGCACCCTGGCCGACGATGTATTCATCGCCGCGGCCGCAGTGGCTCATGATGCCGGCCAGGTTGCTCTGCGTGCCGCTGGGCATGAACAGCGCCGCCTCCTTGCCCAGCAGCGCGGCGATCTGCTCCTGCAGCGCGTTGACCGACGGGTCGTCGCCGAAGACGTCGTCGCCCAGCTCGGCGCGGAACATCGCCTCGCGCATCGCCGGCGTCGGCCGCGTCACGGTGTCGCTGCGCAGGTCGACGATCATCGCGCCGCCTCGATGAAGTTCTTCAGCAGCGCGTGGCCGTGCTCGCTGATGATCGACTCGGGGTGGAACTGCACGCCTTCCAGCGGCGTGCGCGTGGCCGCCAGTTCGCGATGGCGCACGCCCATGATCTCGCCATCGTCGTCGGCCGTGGCGCTGATTTCCAGCTCGGCCGGCAGGCGGGCGCGATCGATCACCAGCGAGTGGTAGCGGTTCACCGTGAACTGCGGCGGCAGCCCGGCATAGACGCCGCGCCGGTCGGTACTGATGACGCTGGTCTTGCCGTGCATCTGCACCTTGGCGCGCACGATGTGGCCGCCCAGTGCCGCGCCGATGGACTGGTGCCCGAGGCACACGCCCAGGATCGGCAGCTTGCCCTGGAAGTGGCGTATCGCGGCTATGCAGATGCCAGCCTCGGCTGGCGAGCACGGGCCGGGCGACAGCACCAGCTGGTCGGGGCGCAACTCGGCGATGCCTTCGAGCGTGATCTGGTCGTTGCGGAACACGCGCACGTCCTCGCCCAGTTCGCCGAAGTACTGCACCAAGTTGTAGGTGAAGGAGTCGTAGTTGTCGATCATCAGCAGCATTTGCGCTCTATCCTA
>CAYUPF010000297.1:0-4375 GCA_964446545.1 uncultured Rubrivivax sp. | reverse complement strand
TTCAGCAGCAGGAAGCCGATGATGGTGTGCTTGTACCAGGGCGGTGAATTGCCCAGGAAGTTCTGCACGAACGCACGCGCAAGGCTTGGCTGACTCATCCGCTTCCTCGACAAGACCGGCCCCCGCGCCGCGTCGCACAGGCGCGCCGAGCTTTTCCATGGTGACTCCCTCCGACCCGGCACGCACCCGATGCGACACCGCTGCAACCGACTTCGGGCCGCTCGAAGCTGCTTGTTAGTATCCGCGGTTCGCGCGTTGCGTTCTCCGCGTCGTTGCGGCGCATCACGCGGCCGGCGCTCACCTTAACCGTGATCTTGCCCAAAGTGGCGCCGTACTTACCATGAAGCTCGACAACATCCTCGCGATCGCGGATCGGGACGACCCCAGGCAACTGGCCGTGCGCGCCGCGCTCGAACTGCTCCCGGCCGCCACGGGGCGCTTGCGCGTTGCGGGATTCGTCCACGAGCACGCCGCGGCGGAGCCCGGCGTGCTTTCGGCGACGGCCGCGGCCACCCTGCAGCGGGCCTTGCTGGCGGACAAGCGACGGTGGCTGAAGCGCTGCGCCGCCGCGCTGCTGCCCGGCGGCGAGCGGTCGCGCATCGATGCCGTGTGGACCGCGGACCTGGTGGACTGGATCGTCGAGGCCGTGCCGCGCGACGGCATCGATCTGGTCGTGAAGGCCGGCCATCGCAGCGAGACCTTGTTCTACACGCCCACCGACTGGCAACTGCTGCGCCGCTGCCCGGTGCCGGTGCTGATCGCGGGCAGCAGGCCGCGCGGCAAGAGCCGGCGCATCCTCGCCGCGATCGACGCCGGCTCCACCGACGCTGTACAGATCGGGCTGAACCGCAAGGTGCTGGCGGCCGCGGTCCAGCTGGGCGAGGTGCTGGGCGCGCGGGTCCATGCGGCCTATGTCGTTGCGGTGTCCACCGTGGCCAAGGACCTCGACCTGATCGATATCGAAGCGCTGGAGCGCCGCACACGCGCGAGGCTCGGCGCCCCGCTGGCTGCCCTGGCCGGCGAGCACGGCATTCCCGCGGAGAACGTCGTCGTTCAAGCGGGGCCGCCGGATCGCCTGCTGCCCAGCATCGCCGCCAGGCTCAAGGCCGACATCGTGGTCATGGGTACCGTGGGCCGCACCGGCGCCGCCGGCAAGCTGCTGGGCAACACCGCCGAGCAGGTGCTGCATCGCCTGCATACCAGCCTGCTCGCGGTGCGACCCGGCTGATCGAGTACGCGAAGACGCCGAACACAGGCGGCCCAGAGTTCCTGCCGCTGGTCGATGAATTCGGCAACGTCGCCCGGGCCTGATCCTCGCTTTCGAAGCCGCGCGCACAAACCGAGGAGAAGCCGTGCGGCGCCGTGAGGGGCTCAAGCTCGGATGGCGCGCCCAGTTGGCGGGGCGGCGGCGCGATCAGGCATAAGCCGACATGGGCGGGCAACTGCAGCTGAGGTTGCGGTCGCCCCAGACGTTGTCGACGCGGCCCACCGGGCTCCAGTACTTCTGGTGCTTGAGGCCCGGCAGCGGATAGGCGGCCTGCGCGCGGCTGTAGGCGTGCGGCCAGTCGGCGGCGAGCAGCGCCTCGGCGGTATGCGGCGCATTCTTCAGCGGGTTGTCGTCCTTCGGCCAGACGCCGGCTTCGACCTTGGTGATCTCCTCGCGGATGGCGATCATCGCGTCGCAGAAGCGGTCCAGCTCGACCCGCGGCTCGCTCTCGGTGGGCTCGACCATCAGCGTGCCGGCCACCGGGAAACTCAGCGTCGGCGCGTGGAAGCCGTAGTCGATCAGCCGCTTGGCCACGTCCTCGGCGCCGATGCCGCTGCTCTTGGCCAGCGGCCGCAGGTCGAGGATACATTCGTGCGCGACGCCGCCACCCCGGATGCCGGCGATCTCGCCGCTGTAGTGGATGTCGTAGTGCTCGGCCAGCCGTGCGGCGATGTAGTTGGCACTGAGGATCGCCGTCTCGGTGGCGTGACGCAGGCCCTCGGCACCCATCATGCGGATGTACATCCAGCTGATCGGCAGCACTGCGGCATTGCCCAGCGGTGCCGCCGACACCGGGCCCACCGGCGCGTCGACCTTGCCGCTGCCGGGCCGGGCCGGCAGGAAGGGCAGCAGGTCCTCGACCACGCACACCGGGCCGACGCCGGGGCCGCCGCCGCCGTGCGGGATGCAGAAGGTCTTGTGCAGGTTCAGGTGGCTGACGTCGCCGCCGAACTCGCCCGGCGCGGCAAGGCCGACCAGCGCGTTCATGTTGGCGCCGTCCACGTAGACGCGCCCGCCGAACTGATGCACCGTGGCGCACAGCTCCTTGACCCGCGCCTCGAACACGCCGTAGGTGGAGGGGTAGGTGATCATCACCGCCGCCAGGCGCTCGCGGTGCTGCTCGCACCTGGCGCGCAGGTCGGCCAGGTCGACGTTGCCCATCGCATCGCACTTCAGCACCACCACCTGCAGCCCGACCATGCCGGCACTGGCCGGGTTGGTGCCGTGCGCGGACTCCGGGATCAGGCAGATGTCGCGCTGCGCCTCGCCGCGGCTCGCATGCCAGGCGCGGATCGCCAGCAGCCCGGCATATTCGCCCTGGCTGCCGGCATTGGGCTGCAGGCTCACGCCGGCATAGCCGGTGGCCTGGCACAGCCAAGCGCACAGCTGCTCGTTCAGCGCCTGGTAGCCGGCCAGTTGCTCGGCCGGCGCGAAGGGATGCACGTTGGCGAACTCCGGCCAGGTGATCGGGATCATCTCGGCGGTGGCGTTGAGCTTCATCGTGCAACTGCCCAGCGGGATCATGCAGCGGTCCAGCGCCAGGTCCTTGTCGCTCAAGCTGCGGATGTAGCGCAGCATCTCGGTCTCGCTGTGGTGGGTGTTGAACACCGGGTGTATCAGGTACGGGCTGCTGCGGCGCAACTCGGCCGGGATCATCGGCTCGATGCCTGGCTCGAAGGCGTCGAACGAGGGCAGCGCCCGGTCGCCCGCAAACACGCGCCACAGCGCCACCACGTCGTCACGCGTGGTGGTTTCGTCCAGCGAGATGCTCAGGTAGGCATCGCCCCACTCGTGGTAGCGGCGCAGGTTCATGCCTGCGCCCAGCGCGCGCTGCACGAACTCGCCGGTGCGGCCATCGGTCTTCAGGCAGACCGTGTCGAAGGCCGAGCCGCCACCGTGCGGCTCGAAGCCCAGCTGCCGCAGCCCCGCGGCCAGGATCGCGGTGTAGCTGGCCACGCGCAGCGCGATGCGCTTCAGGCCCTGCGGGCCGTGGTAGACGGCGTACATGCTCGCGATCACCGCCAGCAGCACCTGCGCGGTGCAGATGTTGCTGGTGGCCTTCTCGCGGCGGATGTGCTGCTCGCGCGTCTGCAGCGCCAGCCGGTAGGCCGGTGCGCCGTGAACGTCGACGCTGACGCCCACCAGCCGGCCCGGCAGGCTGCGCTTCCACGCGTCGCGGCAGGCCATGTAGGCGGCGTGCGGGCCGCCGCCGCCCATCGGCACGCCGAAGCGCTGCGTGTTGCCGACGACGATGTCGGCACCGAATTCGCCCGGCGGCAGCAGCAGCGTCAGCGCCAGCAGGTCGGCGCAGACGATGAAGGCCGCATCTGCCGCATGCACGCGCACCACGTCGGCACGCCAGTCGTCGATGCGGCCGTGGGTGGTGGGGTAGGCCACCAGCACGGCAAAGAAGTCCTGCGTCGCCATCAACGCTTCCCACTCCTGCTGGGAGTTGGCCAGCTTGACCACCAGGCCCAGCGGCGCGGCACGGGTCTGCACCACCTCGATGGTCTGCATATGGCAGTCGCCGGCCACGACGATGACGTTGGACTTGGCCTTGACGCTGCGCCTGGCCAGCGTCATCGCCTCGGCCGCCGCGGTGGCTTCGTCCAGCATGCTGGCGTTGGCGATGGCCATGCCAGTCAGGTCGCAGACCATGGTCTGGAAGTTGACCAGCGCTTCCAGGCGCCCCTGCGAGATCTCGGCCTGGTAGGGTGTGTAGGCGGTGTACCAGGCTGGGTTCTCGAGGACGTTGCGCTGGATGACGCCTGGCGTGTGCGTGCCGTGGTAGCCCTGGCCGATGAAGCTCTTCAGCACCTGGTTCTTCGAGGCCAGCGCCTTCAACTCGGCCAGCGCCTGCGCCTCGGTCAGCGGCGCGGGCAGCGCCATCGGCTGCTGGCGTGCAATGTTGCGCGGCACGACGGCCTCGATCAGCGCTTGCCGGCTGGCCGTGCCGATGACGCTCAGCATGTGCTGCTCGTCGGCCGCATCGGGCCCGATGTGGCGGGCAGCGAACTCGGCCGGGTTTTCGAGGTCGATCAGCGGGGTGAGGTGGACATCGCTGCAGGTCAAAGAGTCTCCTGATTAGCAAGAAGCCTCAGCCATCCG
>CAYUPF010000296.1:0-4394 GCA_964446545.1 uncultured Rubrivivax sp. | reverse complement strand
CGACACGCGCCTTCTTTTCCTTCATCTCGACTTCGGTGGCGGCACCGACCTTGATGACGGCCACGCCGCCGGCCAGCTTGGCCACGCGTTCCTGCAGCTTCTCGCGGTCGTAGTCGCTGGTGGCTTCCTCGATCTGCACGCGCACCTGCTTGACACGCGCTTCGATGTCGGCGGCCGTGCCCGATCCGTCGATGATGGTGGTGTTTTCCTTGCCGCACTCGACGCGCTTGGCCTGGCCCAGATCGGCCAGCGTCACCTTCTCGAGCGTCAGGCCGACTTCCTCGGCGATGACCTTGCCGCCGGTGAGGATGGCGATGTCTTCGAGCATGGCCTTGCGACGGTCGCCGAAGCCCGGCGCCTTGACGGCGACGACCTTCAGAATGCCGCGGATGGTGTTGACCACCAAGGTGGCGAGCGCCTCGCCTTCGACTTCCTCGGCGATGATCAGCAGCGGCTTGCCGCTCTTGGCCACCTGCTCCAGCGTGGGCAGCAGGTCGCGGATGTTGCTGATCTTCTTGTCGTACAGCAGCACGTACGGGTCGTCGAGGATCGCGCTCTGCTTCTCGGGGTTGTTGATGAAGTACGGCGACAGGTAGCCGCGATCGAACTGCATGCCCTCGACGATGTCGAGTTCGTTGTCCAAGCTCTTGCCGTCTTCGACGGTGATCACGCCTTCCTTGCCGACCTTGTCCATCGCGTCGGCGATGATCTTGCCGATCGATTCGTCGCTGTTGGCCGAGATCGAACCGACCTGGGCGATTTCCTTCGACGTGGTGGTCGGCTTGGACTGCTTCTTCAGCTGCTCGACCAGGGCCGTGACGGCCTTGTCGATGCCGCGCTTCAGGTCCATCGGGTTCATGCCGGCGGCCACGTACTTCATGCCTTCGCGCACGATGGCCTGGGCCAGCACGGTGGCGGTGGTGGTGCCGTCACCGGCGAGGTCGCTGGTCTTGGAAGCGACCTCCTTGACCATCTGCGCGCCCATGTTCTGGAGCTTGTCCTTGAGCTCGACTTCCTTGGCCACCGAGACACCGTCCTTGGTGACGGTGGGGGCGCCGAAGCTGCGCTCGAGCACCACGTTGCGGCCCTTCGGGCCGAGCGTGACCTTGACCGCGTTGGCCAGGATGTTCACGCCTTCGACCATGCGGTGGCGGGCATCGCTGCCGAAAATGACGTCTTTTGCTGCCATGTGTGTTTCTCCGAATTCAGTTCAGGGGTTCAGGTGAGGTGAGTACTCTTGTCTCCAGGGCGGGCCCTCGGCCCTTGATCTGGCTGCGCCAGGTCGGCCTGCGACGAAAGTGATTGCTTCAGGCAATCACTTTTCCACCACGGCGAAGAGGTCGTCTTCCTTCATCACCAGCAGTTCTTCGCCATCGACCTTGACGGTCTGGCCGCTGTACTTGCCGAACAGCACGCGATCACCGACCTTGATGTTCAGGACGACGAAGTCGCCCTTGTCGTTGCGCTTGCCCGGGCCCACCGCCAGCACTTCGCCCTGGTCGGGCTTTTCGGCGGCGTTGTCGGGGATGACGATGCCGGAGGCCGTCTTGGTTTCCTGTTCAAGGCGCTTGACGATCACGCGATCGTGCAGAGGACGAAGTTTCATTGCATCTCCTAGTGGGTCAGATTGAGCACTGCCAAGGCACGCCCGCAAAGTTGGCGCACGTTAACTTGGACGGGCAACGAGAGCCGATCGGCCCTCGTTACATTGTTAGCACTCACGCAAGTCGAGTGCTAACAAGGGAATTATAGGGGTCGGCCTGCGGACTTCAAGGGCCGTCTTCGCGCTGCCCTGCCGGAACGCTCGTCCTCAGTGTGCGGCGTCGGACGCGGGCGGCTCGTCGCTGCCCTCGGGCGGCGTGGGCGCGGCGACGCGGTAGCTTTCGCTGGCCCAGGCGCCCAGGTCCACGCTGCGGCAGCGGGTGCTGCAGAAGGGCCTGGCCGGGTTCTCCGGGCCGTACAGCGCCTGTTTGCCACAGGCCGGGCAGCGCACCCAGCGCGCTCGCACGGGGCAGTCCTGGCTCATGAGCAGAGCGTGAGTTCGAACTCGGTGTCGCTCGAACTGGGCTTGAGCCGGCCATCGGCTTCGGGCTGCATCAGTCGCACCATCGCCATCAGCCGATGTCCGCTGATCTCGGGCACCAGCGCGCTGCCGTCCTCCAGGCGCACGCGCATCAGGTGGTAGCTGCGTCCGGGCGGCAGGCTCTGCTGGAACTGGCCGCCCACCGCCACCACGCGCTGGGGCGCGCCGCTGTCGCGCAGCAGGCCCAGCAGCACGTACAGCGCTTCGGCCAGCGGCATCAGGCTGGCGGTCCAGCGCGCCAGATCGGCACGTCGCCGCTCGGCTGGATGCTGCTGCCAGGCGTAGTAGCCGGGCAGATCGAACTCGAAGGTGCCGCCGGGGATGCTGATGCGGCTGCGGATGCTCATCAGCCAGTCGTTGGTGGTCAGCGCATGTCCGGCCTTGCCGGCCAGCTGGTTGAGCCTGTCGAAGGCATGGTCGATGCGCCCCACCACCTCGTCGAGCGCGGCCTCTGAGATCTGCGGGTTGCCGCGATAGCCCTGCAGCAGGCTGCGGTGGCGCTCGAGCTCCTTCAGCAGGTCGGACTTCAGGTCGGCGCGCGAGGCCACGTCCATGATCTCGAACACCGTGACCAGCGCGAAGTGGTGGTCGACCGCGTCCTCACGACTCATCAACTGACCGAGCCTCTCGAACAGGTGCTCCAGTCTCAGCATCGTGCGGATGCTTTCGTTGAACGGGTATTCGTACAGAACCAAGGCCGGGCTCTCCGGTGTCAGGCTTCAGCGCGGGCAGCCCGCATTGGAGCCGCCTGCCGGCCGATTGTTTCACAGCACTGTCGCGCGGCCTCTGGGAATCCGGATCCAGTGCTGCCACAAGGCCTGCACCTGGGCCTGCAATGCGGCCAGTGAAAGGCCGTCGTTGAAGATCACGGCGTCGGCGATGGCGCGGCGCGCGGTGCGCGGCGTCTGCTGGGCGATCACGCGCTGCACCTGCTCGGCCGTCCAGCCCGAGCGCTGCATCACGCGCTGGATTTGCGTGTCTTCCTGGCAGTCGACCACCAGCACGCGTTCGACGCGCTGTCGCCAGACGCTGGATGCCGCCAGCAGCGGCACGTCGAAGATCACCGCTTTGCCCTCGGCCAGGCTGGCCTGGCGCTGGGCTTCGTCGCCGATCATCGGGTGCAGGATGGCTTCGAGCCGCCGCCGGGCGGACGCATCACCGAAGGCCAGCGTGCGCATGCGCGTGCGGTCCATCGAGCCGTCGGCGGCAATGATGTCGGGCCCGAAGGTCTGTGCCAGCGCCGGTAGCGCCGCGCCACCCGGCGCGGTCAGCGCATGCGCGATGGCATCGGTGTCGACGAGCATTGCGCCGCGGGCCACCAGCATCGTCGCCACCGTGCTCTTGCCGCTGCCGATGCCGCCGGTCAGGCCGACGTGCAGCGGCTTCAGAGTGTCGGGAACCACAGCCGGGTGAGCGTCTGCCCGAAGAGGATCGCTGCGATGCCGCCGCCGACCAGGTACGGGCCGAAGGGGATCGGTACCTCGCGCTTGTGGCCACCCAAGGCGATCAGGCCGATGCCGACCACCGCACCGACGCCCGAGGCGAGCAGCACGATCGATGGCAGCAGTTGCCAGCCGAGCAGCGCGCCCAGGCCGGCCAGCAGCTTGAAGTCGCCTTCGCCCATGCCTTCGACGCCACGCAGCTTCTTGTAGCTGAAGGCCAGCAGCCACAGCGAGCCGTAACCGGCCAGCGCGCCCCAGGCCGCGGATTCGAGCGTGGTGCCGGTCCAGCCCAGGCCGGCGCCGAGCAGGCCCAGGCCGATCAGCGGCAGCGTCAGGTCATCGGGCAGGTAGGTGGTGTCCAGGTCGATCAGTGCCATCGCCACCATCAGTGCCACGGCCGCGCACCACACCAGCGTCTGCGGCTGCGCACCGAACTTCCAGCTGCAGGCGGCGAACAGCAGCCCGGTGGCCAGCTCCACCAGCGGATAGCGCTTGGAGATGGCCGTGCCGCAGGACGAGCAGCGGCCCTTCAGCCGCAGCCAGCCGAGCAGGGGCAGGTTCTCGTGCCAGCGCAGCACGTGGCCGCAGCTCGGGCAGCGCGAACGCGGCCGCGACAGGTTCAACGCGGGGAGTGCTTCGAGCGTATCGGCAATCGCTTTCGAGGCCTGGCCAAAGGCCGCGGGCGGTGCCCCCTTGCGGCCGCTGACGCGCTGCCAGGCCTCGGCATCGCCCAGCTGGTTTTGTGCCACGTCGAGCCACCATTCGCGCTCCAGCACTTTGGGCAGCCGGTGAGCGACGACGTTGAGGAAGCTGCCGATGCACAGACCGAGCAGCGCCAGTGCGATCGGCGAGAACCAGAACTCCTGCGC
>CAYUPF010000295.1:2617-4396 GCA_964446545.1 uncultured Rubrivivax sp. | reverse complement strand
GGCTTCGGCCATGGCGTCGGTGATCAGCCGCGCCACCAGCGCCGGATCTTCCATCGGCATCATGTGCGTCTTGTCCATCAGCTGCAGGTCGCGCCCGTTGCGGAACTCCTGCGCCAGCGCTGGCCAGGTGGGCGTGCCCAGCGCATCCCAGGGTTTGATGCTCGGGTCCTGCGGCCGCGCGCGCAGCACCAGCACGGGGATCTGCAGCGCGCGGATGCTGGCGTAGATGCCGGCGTTGGCCAGCGCCATCGGATAGATGAGGCCTTCGAAGGCCGGCGCGCAGGCCAGCTGGAAGCCGGCGCCGTCGTCGGCCGGCTTCAGCCCGTGCTGGCAGTAGTCGTGCAGCGAGCGCGTGTCGAACACCGCATAGGGCGGCCGGTCGGCGAAGCGTTCGAACATCTGCTGCGCCGAGGCGAAGCGGTTCTTGCGCTGCGCCGCCGGGTGCAGCGTGCCCGGCGGTGGCGGCGGCTGGTGGTATTCGGCCGGTGCGCGGATCACCGGGTCGATCAGCACCAGCTGGCGAAAGCGCCCGGGCGCAAAGGCCGCGGCCTGCACCAGCGCATGCGCGCCCATGCTGTGGCCCACGCCGACGGCGCCCTGCAGGTCCAGCGCCGCGGCCATCGCCGCCTGGTCGCGGCCGAAGTCGGCCCAGCTGTCGAAACCGGTGCCCTCGCTGCGGCCGTGGCCGCGCTGTTCGATGGCGACGACGTGGTGGCCGGGCAGGTGGTGGATCACCTGATCCCAGACGCGGCCGTGGAAGCCGGTGGCATGCACCAGCCACAGCGTCGGTGCGCTGCCGCGTTGTGCGGCACGCCATTCGAAGGCGGCCAGCGACAGGCCGCCGACAGGGATGTGATGCAGCTTGGGCTGGTGGCTCACCTTCAGACCTCCGCCGCCAGCCGGCGATGGGCCTTCATGCCAGCCATCGTGGCAAGGTTGGCACCAGCATGCGGTTCTTCAACCGCATGAAGCCCAGGTCCAGCGGCGAGAAGACGTGCGGGTAGCGGAGGGTGGTGTTCATCGGGCGCCCGGGGCATTCACCCGGCGCATGCTAGCGGCACACGTCGCGCACACCTGCCACCTGCGCGACGCGGCGCGGCATCATTGGGCATGCATCGATGCCTGGCCCTGGCCGTTGCCCTGACCTGGGCGGCCGCGGCCGTGGCACAGGACCCGCCCTGGCGCGCGCACCCGCTGGACCCGCAGCCTGTGCTGCAGGCCATCGCCGAGGCACGGCCGGTGGACCTGGGCGGCGCCGCCGTCACCGGCCTGGTGCTGCCGCACCACCGCGTGGCCAGCGACCTGATCGCTGGCGGCATGCTGACGGCCGCACAGGGGGCGCAGCCCGAGCGCATCGTCATGCTGACGCCCGACCACTTCAAGCGCAGCACGCGCGCCTTCACCACCACGGCGCACGATTTCGACACCGTGCTCGGTCGCGTGCCGGCCGACCGCCCGACCGCGGCGGCGCTGCAACGATCGCCGCTGGTCGCGGATTCGCTGCTGTTCGACACCTTCTTTGGCCGCATGTCGTGGTGGCGTTGCGCGAGGAGGCGGTGCACCAGCGGGTGGCCGACCAGCTGCGCCGCCGGCTGAACGGCTGCCCGCTGCTCAACCTGGAAGGCGTGCTCAGCGGCGACGGCCATACCGAACATGCGCCGCAGCTGGCCATGCCCACTGACGAGACGCTGCGCTGGCTGCGCGAGCTGGGCGTGGTGGCGGTGAGCGTGGCCAACAACCACAGCCGCGACCGGGGCGACGACGCCTATGCAGCGATGG
>CAYUPF010000295.1:0-2517 GCA_964446545.1 uncultured Rubrivivax sp. | reverse complement strand
GCCAGCCGGCGCATCGAGCTGCTGGGCGGGCTCGACGCGGTGCAGGTGTACAGCCTGGGCAACTTCGTCTTCGACCAGCGCGCGCCGCGCGCGTCGGGTGCCGTGCTGCAGATCAGCCAGTTCGAGCAGGGTACGCGTGCGCTGCGGCTGATCCCGCTGCCCGGTGTCTTCGAACTGGGCCGCAGCGAGGCCGCTGCACGCCGATCGCCTTGATCTGGCGCAAAGGACGGTGCGTCGCAGCGCGGGTCGGGCTGTTAGGGTCGGCGCTCCCCGGAACCCCGGGTCACACGGCGGGTCGCTGTCGTGCGCGCCCGCGTCGCGGCGCAACCCCCTGCAGGAGAATTCCAGCGATGCCCGAGCACGCCAGCACCCCGCCGCCTTCAGCGCCGCCCCCCTGGCATGCGCTGGACGCCACCGAGGCTCAGCGCCGGCTGCAGGCCGATGCCGGTGGCCTGAACGACGCCGAAGTGCGGCGCCGCCTGGCGCTGCACGGGCCCAACCGGCTGGCCCCGCCCCAGCGCCGCGGCCCGCTGCTGCGCTTCGTGATGCAGTTTCACAACATCCTGCTCTACGTGATGCTGGGCGCCGCGCTCATCACCGCCGCGCTCGGCCATTGGGTGGACACCGGCGTGCTGCTGGCGGCGGTGCTGGTCAACGCCATCATCGGCTTCATCCAGGAAGGCAAGGCCGAATCGGCGCTGGAAGCCATCCGCTCGATGCTCTCGCCGCATGCCACCGTGCTGCGCGAGGGCCAGCGCCGCGACATAGCCGCCGCCGAGCTGGTGCCCGGCGACCGCGTGCTGCTGGCCTCGGGCGACCGCGTGCCCGCCGACCTGCGCCTGGTCGAGGTGCGCGAGCTGCGCGTCGAGGAGGCCGCGCTCACCGGCGAATCGCTGCCGGTGGACAAGGACACGCAGCCGGTGCAAGCCGACGCCGCGCTCGGCGACCGCAGTGGCATGGCCTATTCGGGCACGCTGGTGGTCTACGGCCAGGCCGCCGGCATCGTCGTCGCCACCGGCAGCCACACCGAGCTGGGCCAGATCAACCGCATGCTCGCCGGCATCCGCCACCTGAGCACGCCGCTGCTGCGCCAGATCGACCGCTTCGGGCGCGTGCTGGCGCTGGTCATCCTGGCGCTGTGCGCCGCCACCTTCGTGCTCGGCGTGCTGTGGCGCGGCCATGCCGCGGCCGAGATGTTCATGATGGTGGTGGCGCTGGCCGCCTCGGCCATCCCCGAGGGCCTGCCCGCCATCATGACCGTGACGCTGGCGCTGGGCGTGCAGCGCATGGCCAGGCGCCAGGCGATCGTGCGCCGGCTGCCGGCGGTGGAGGCGCTGGGCTCGGTGACGGTGATCTGCTCCGACAAGACCGGCACGCTCACGCGCAACGAGATGACGGTGCAGCGCGTGGTCTGCGCCGGGCTGGACGTCGATGTCTCGGGCGTGGGCTACGAGCCGGTGGGCGAGTTCAGCATCGGCGGACGTGCCATCGACACCGAGCGCCACCCGACGCTGGCGCTGGCGCTGCGCGCCGGCGTGCTGTGCAACGACGCGCAGCTGCACGAGGAAGAAGGAGGCCGCTGGCTGGTGGTGGGCGACCCCACCGAGGGCGCGCTGCTGGTCGCCGGCCAGAAGGCCGGTTTCACGCAGCACGTGGGCAGCGCCGAATGGCCGCGGCTGGACTCGATCCCCTTCGAGTCGCAGCACCGCTTCATGGCCACCTGGCACCGCGACGCCGACGGCTGGTCGTGGATCTTCGTCAAGGGTGCGCCGGAGCGGCTGCTGGACATTTGCCAGCATGAGCGCAGCGACGCCGGTGACCGCGCCATCGACGTCGACACCTGGCGGCGCATGGCCAACGACACCGCCGCCAAGGGCCTGCGCCTGCTGGCGCTGGCCTGCAAGCGCGCCGAACCGCTGGGCGAGCGCCTGGGCTTCGCCGACATCGAGCGCGGCTTCACGCTGCTGGGGCTGGTGGGCATCGTCGACCCGCCGCGCGAAGAGGCCATCCGCGCCGTCGCCGAATGCCATGGCGCCGGCATCCGCGTGAAGATGATCACCGGCGACCACGCCGAGACCGCACGCGCCATCGGCGCGCAGCTGGCCATCGGCGTGGGCAAGCCGGCGCTCACCGGCGCCGAAGTGGCGCTGATGGACCACGCCGCGCTCAGGCGCGTGGCGATGGAGGTCGACGTGTTCGCGCGCGCCAGCCCCGAGCACAAGCTGCGCCTGGTGCAGGCGCTGCAGGACGGTGGCCAGGTGGTGGCGATGACCGGCGACGGCGTCAACGACGCGCCGGCACTGAAGCGCGCCGATGTCGGCGTGGCCATGGGCTGCAAGGGCACCGAGGCCGCCAAGGAGGCCTCGGACATGGTGCTGGCCAACGACAACTTCGCCACCATCGCCGCGGCGGTGCGCGAGGGCCGCGCCGTCTACGACAACATCCGCAAGTTCATCCTCTTCATGCTGCCCACCAACGGCGGCGAGGCGCTGGTGGTGATCGCGGCCATCCTGTTCG
>CAYUPF010000294.1:0-4423 GCA_964446545.1 uncultured Rubrivivax sp. | reverse complement strand
TCGGCCGAGCACTGGCGGCCAACCAGCTGGTGCAGAAGAAGCTGGCCGACATGCTCACCGAGATCACGCTGGGGCTGCAGGGCTGCCTGCGGCTGGGGCGGATGAAGGACGAAGGCACGGCGTCGGTGGAAGTCACCAGCATCATGAAGCGCAACAGCTGCGGCAAGGCGCTGGACATCGCGCGGCTGGCGCGCGACATGATGGGCGGCAACGGCATCAGCGACGAGTTCGGCGTGGCGCGGCACCTGGTCAACCTCGAAGTCGTCAACACCTACGAGGGCACGCACGACATCCATGCGCTGATCCTCGGGCGGGCCATCACCGGCATCGCGGCCTTCAACTGAGACCGAGAGCAGCATGCCCAGACCGCAGGCCGTACCCACCGTGCAGATCGACAACCCGCGCGTCATCGTCACCGAGTGGCGCTTCGCGCCCGGTGCCGAGACTGGCTGGCACCGCCATGCCCACGACTACGTGGTGGTGCCGACGACAGACGGCGAACTGCTGCTGGAAACACCGGAAGGCGAACGCACCGCGCCGCTGGTGACGGGCAAGTCCTACACCCGGCAGCTGGGCGTCGAGCACAACGTCATCAATAACACCGACCACGAGGTGGTGTTCATCGAGATCGAGCTGCGCTGAACGAGGACGATCATGGATGCCAAGACTTCTCCGCTGACCCCGCTGAACGACCCGAACCTGTTGAGGACCGATGCGCTGATCGGCGGCGACTGGGTCAAGGGCGCGACACGCTTCGAGGTGCACGACCCGGCCACCGGCCAGCGGCTGGCCGATGTCGCCAACCTCGGCGCGGCCGAAGCCGAGGCCGCCATCGCCGCGGCGAACAAGGCCTGGCCGGCGTGGCGTGCCAAGGCCGCGAAGGAGCGCGCCGCGGTGCTGATGAAATGGTTTGCGCTGCTGCACCAGCATGCCGACGACCTGGCGCGCATCATGACCGCCGAGCAGGGTAAGCCGCTGGCCGAGGCCAAGGGCGAGGTCGCCTACGGTGCCAGTTTCCTGGAATGGTTCGCCGAGGAGGCGCGCCGCATCTACGGCGAGACCATTCCCAGCACCGACAACAACAAGCGCTTCCTGATCATCAAGCAGCCGATCGGCGTGTGCGCGGCGATCACGCCGTGGAATTTCCCGATCGCGATGATCACGCGCAAGGTGGCGCCTGCGCTGGCGGCCGGCTGCCCGGTGATCATCAAGCCGGCGGAACAGACGCCGCTGTCGGCGCTGGCCGTGGCCGAGCTGGCGCAGCGCGCCGGCATGCCGGCCGGCGTGCTGAACATCCTGACGGCCGACGCACAAGCCTCCATCGAGATCGGCAAGCGGCTGTGCGCCAGCGACGTGGTGCGCCACCTGTCCTTCACCGGCAGCACCGAGGTCGGCCGCATCCTGGCCGCGCAATGCGCGCCGACGATCAAGAAGCTGAGCCTGGAGCTCGGCGGCAACGCCCCGTTCATCGTCTTCGACGACGCCGACCTGGACAGCGCGGTCGAGGGCGCGATGATCAGCAAATACCGCAACGCCGGCCAGACCTGCGTCTGCGCCAACCGCCTCTATGCGCAGGACGGCATCTACGACGCCTTCGTCGCCAAGCTCGCCGAGAAGGCCAAGGCCATCAAGGTGGGCAACGGCTTCGAGACCGGCGTCAACCAGGGGCCGCTGATCGACGTGCAGGCCATGGCCAAGGTCGAATCGCATGTTGCCGACGCGCTGGCCAAGGGCGCCAAGCTGGTGGTCGGCGGCAGGCGCATCGGCGATCGTTTCTACACGCCCACGGTGCTGGCGGAAGTGACGCAGGACATGCTGTGCGCACGCGAGGAAACCTTCGGCCCGGTGGCGCCGGTGTTCCGCTTCAAGACGGAAGAGCAGGCCATCGAGAGGGCCAACGACACCGAGTTCGGCCTGGCCAGCTACTTCTACAGCCGTGACATCGGCCGCATCTTCCGCGTCGGCGAGGCGCTGGAATACGGCATGGTCGGCATCAACACCGGGTTGATCTCCACCGCCGAAGTGCCCTTCGGCGGCGTCAAGCAGTCGGGCCTGGGGCGCGAGGGGGCCCACCACGGCATCGACGACTACGTCGAGATCAAGTACCTGTGCCTGGGCGACATCCAGAAGTAGCCGGGGTGGCTCTCAAGGAAATGCGGCTTCGCCACTCTCCTTGACTCCCACGCAGGGCGGGCTTGGCGCGGCCGCCCGGCCCTGGGGGCGCTCAGAGCGTCTGCGGCCCTTCGTCGTTGGCCGCCGGCACCGCGCCGCGCTCGACGCGGTTGGCGTAGCCGCCGCGGCCCACCGGCACGGTCGCCGTGGCCTGGCCGAGGGCGCGGCGCAGCAGTTCGTCGGCCTGGCGGCCGTGCTGCGGATACTGGCTCACACCGAAAGCCACCGCCACCGTCTGCTCGTGCCCAGCCACGTTCAGCGGCTGCTGCAGCGACAGCGCCAGCTTGGCGGCCACGCGCATCGCATCGCGCGGCGCGTCGATCCAGGCCAGCAGCACCGCGAAGGCATCGTTGCCGATGGAGGCGACCACGTCGCTGGCGCGCAGGCCGGCGCGCACGCGCACGGCGAGCTTGCGACGCAGCACATTGGCCGCTTCGTGGCCGAGCGCACGCTCGGTCGTCGACAGGCCTTCGATGCGCAGCACCAGCAGCGCCATCGGTGCCGGCTCGCGTTCGCGCAGCGCCAGCAGGTGCGTCATGTGCTCCAGCAGCTGCGCATGGTTGGGCAGCCCGGTGGACAGGTCGGTGGCATAGGCCTTGCGCGCCGTGCGCTCGAGCCGCTTGCGCTCGATGGCCAGGCGCAGCACGCGCTCCAGCGTGGCGGCATCGGCCTGCGGCGTGGGCAGCAGGTCCTGCACGCCGCGTTGTGTCAGCTGCAGCGCCAGCGCCGCCGAGGGGTCGGGCAGCACCACCACCACCGCGGCATCCAGCACCGCATGCGACAGCGACTGCCAGTCGGCCAGCGCCGGCCCCTGGCCCGGCTGGTCGAGGTACAGCACCAGCGCATCGTGCGCGCGGTCGCGCAGCGCCTGCGCCGCGGCCTCGAGCGAGTCGCAACTGTCCGTGGTGAAAGGCCCGTACTCCGAAGCGGACAGGTCCGGCGCGTCGGCGCCGACCCAGAGTACATGCAGCGGCGGGATCATGGGAGGGCGGTGCATGTCTGGAGCGGGTGAGGGGAATCGAACCCCTGTCTAAAGTCGGGTAAGGAACATGCCTCACGGCATGTCCCTCCCCTAAGAACCGGACGTGCAAATTTCTCCGCATCCGGCTCAAGCAGCCTGAAGTCACCCGCCGTTTCCGGCAATGGTAACCGCTGCAAAGTTTGCGGAGCCTTCGGTCGTGCCCCTGACTCACTCGGTGGCGTGGTGTTGCCGATGGCAGTTCGGATGGAGCAGTTGAAGATTGCTCATCTGTTCCGACCCGCCTTCAGACCGCTTGACCACATGGTGGATGTGCCACCCCGTCGTCTTCGTGATCTTCTGGTTGCAGCACGGACACAGTCCTTCCTGCCAGTACCACAACCACGCCAGCTTCCGGCGCCCTTTCAAGTCCGACTCCATCTTGCGCGCGAGGCGCGTGTCGAAGTAGTCCTCGTCTTCCGGGTTGTACGGATTTCGGCTGCCGTCGATCTTTACGTGCCGCTTCTTGTGGAAGCTCACCAGCGTCAACAGCGCTTTGTCCTTGTCCGCGAACCGCCAATCGCGACCTGCGATGCGCCGGAAATACCGGGCCTTGATCCACCGCTGCCCTTTGTTGGGGTGACGGCGGCGAGCCCAGCGCCACAGCGCCTGCCAGATCAAATGGTCGGTCTTCGCGAACGTGCGCGTTGCCATCTGGCTTCGGTGATAGTTGGCCCAGCCCCGGATGACCGGGTTGAGCTTGTCGATCACTTCTTCCTGTCTGGCTGTGCGCATCTGCCGCAGCGTCCCGCGAATCTTCTCCAGAAAGTTCTTGACGTTCTTCCTGGCCGGTTTCGTCAACAACATGCCGCCTTGCCAGCGGGCCGTCCATCCCAGAAAGTCGAATCCATCGTCCACGTGGGTGATCAACGTCTTCTTCTCTGAAAGTTCAAGCCCGCGCTCGCGCATGAACTCCTGCACGAGCGGTTTGATCTTCTCTTCCAACAGCTCTCGCGAACTGCTGGTGATGATGAAGTCATCGGCGTAGCGCACGAAGTTGACCTTGGCCGCCCTGGCATCGCGCACCGTGCGGAAAAGTCCCGCCAGTTTGCTTTGCAGACCGTCCAGTGCCAAGTTCGCTAAGACGGGCGAGATGATCCCGCCCTGCGGTGTCCCGCTCTCTGTCGGGAAGAGGGTATTGCCCTCGAAGTACCCGGCTTTCAGCCACTTGCGCAGCACGCCTTTGTCCATGGGGACATGGGCGAGCAGCCACTCGTGACTGATGTTGTCGAA
>CAYUPF010000293.1:0-4427 GCA_964446545.1 uncultured Rubrivivax sp. | reverse complement strand
ATGAAGAACAGGCCGAGCAGCAGGCTCTTGAAGGGCTCGATGTCGGTTTCCAGCTCGCGCCGGTATTCGCTCTCGGCCAGCAGCACGCCGGCGAGGAAGGCGCCGAGCGCCATCGACAGCCCCACCGAATGCATCAGCGCCGCGGTGGCCACCACCAGCAGCAGCGAGGCGGCGCTGAAGATCTCCGGCGAATCGCTGCGCGCGATCCAGCGCAGTGCCGGGCGCAGCAGCAGCCGGCCGCCGAAGACGATGGCGGCGATTACGCCCACCGCCTTGGCCGCGCTGATCCAGCCGCTGCCTTCGGCATGCGCGCCGGCCACGGCCAGCAGCGGAATCAGCGCCAGGATCGGGATCGCGGCCACGTCCTGCAGCAGCAGCACGCCCAGCATGCGCTGGCCCGAGTTGGTGGGCAGCAGGTTGCGCTCGGCGGCGATGCCCAGCCCGGTGGCGGTGGAGGAATCGGCCAGGCCCAGCGAGGCCACCAGCGCGATGCGCCAGTCGATGCCGCAGGCCACGGCGATGCCGGCCAGCAGCGCGGCCGAACCGAACAACTGCACGCTGCCCCAGCCGAAGATCGGCCGGCGCATCGCCCACAGGCGCCGCGGCTGGAGTTCCAGGCCGACCAGGAACATCATCAGCACCACGCCGAACTCGGCGATGTGCAGGATGGTGATCGGGTCGGTTACCAGCCGCAGCCCCCCGGGGCCGATGGCCATGCCGGCCGCCAGGTAGCCGATGATCGAGCCCAGCCCCAGCAGCCGCGACAGCGGCACTGCCACCACCGCCGCGCCCAGGTACACCAGGCTGGTCTGCAGCCAGCTCGTGTCGTGCTCCATGTTCAGTCTGCCGGGCGTGCGTCGCCGGGCACGATGCAGGGTGCGCAGGCTTCCAGTTCGCCCAGCTCCGGCCAGTCGGGGTAGCGGGCCAGGCGCTGCGCGTAGATGTCCACCTGCTCGTCCAGCTCGTCGTCGTCGAGGCGGTGCGCGCCGTGCACCAGCAGCGGCGGCAGGAAGCGCATGCCGGCCAGCGCGGCCGTTTGCTCGTAGGGCGGCAGGAAGGCGTCGAAGAAGTAGCGGTTGTAGCCCTCGGGCCGGTACGACTCCGGCGGCCCGCCGGTCGAGGCCACCAGCCACAGGTCCTTGCCCTGCAGGCGGTGGCCGCCCGGGCCGTAGGCCCAGCCGAAGGCGAAGACCTCGTCCAGCCACAGCTTCATCAGCGGCGGCATGCCGTACCAGTGGATCGGGTGCTGCCACACCACCAGCCGGGCGTCGCCCAACCGTGCTTGCTCGGCCTGCACGTCGATCAGGTAGTCGGGGTACAGCGCATACAGGTCGCGCACCTCGACGCGGCCCGATGCGGCGCGTGCGGCGCCGCGCATCAGCGCGCGGTTGATGCGCGAATGCTCCTGCTGCGGGTGGGCCACGAGGACGATGATGTCGGGCATGCGCAAGCGCTTGGGTTTGCCCGGTGCAAGCCGCTCCGGCGCGCCGCTACCATAACCCGAACCCCGACAAGCTGTGAACGGACCCAGCACGCCCGCGTTGCCCCCGCAAAGCGCCCAATCCAGGCGCAAAGCGCAGCCGTGCCCGTCGGCACGGCGAGCATCTGCAACGACGAGCGGGCGCTTTGTGGGGGCAACCCGAAGGGCCGCTTGGCTGTCGCCTCGCCCCAAGGGCCCTGCGCGTCGTTGCACCGCTTGCCCGCACGTCGGTGCGGGCGGCGTGCTGCGCCTGGCTCAGGGCCCTTGGCCATCCCGGCGCGGGCGTGCTGGGTCCGTTCACGGCTTCTCATCCCGGAGTCGCGCATGCCTGTGATCGTGGTCGCCAACCCCAAGGGCGGGGCCGGCAAGAGCACGCTGGCCACCAACATGGCGGGCGCGCTGGCCAAGGCCGGACATGCGGTGATGCTGGGCGATGTCGATCGCCAGCAGTCGTCGCGGCAGTGGCTGGCGATGCGGCCGGCGCAGCTGCCGCTGATCCGCAGCTGGGAAGTCAGCCACAACGACATCGTGCGCCCGCCCAAGGGCACCACGCACGTCGTGCTGGACACGCCGGCAGGGCTGCACGGCAAGCGGCTGGATGCGGTGCTGCGCATCGCGAGCAAGCTGCTGATCCCGCTGCAGCCCAGCCTGTTCGACATCCGCGCCACGCATGCCTTCCTGGTTGCGTTGCGCGCGCATCCGCGCGCCGCCGACATCGAGCTCGGCCTGGTGGGCATGCGCGTGCGCGAGCACACCATCGCCAACGACCAGCTGCACCAGTACCTGGCAACGCTGAACGTGCCGGTGGTGGCCTGGCTGCGCGACACGCAGAATTACGTGCAGCTCGCGGCACGCGGGCTGACGCTGTGGGACGTGGCGCCGAGTCGCGTCGAACGCGACCTCGAACAATGGTTGCCTCTGAAGGAGTGGATAGCACGATGAGACATTTTGCGAAGCTGCACGAGCTGCAGGCGCTGGTCGGCCAGGAGATCGGCCTGAGCGACTGGATCACGGTCGACCAGAAGCGCATCGACCTGTTTGCCGAGGCCACCGGCGACCACCAGTGGATCCACATCGACCCGGTCAAGGCCGCGCAGGGCCCGTTCGGCAGGACCATCGCGCATGGCTTCCTGACGCTGAGCCTGCTGCCGGAGCTGTTCGCCGCGGCCTTCGAGGTGGCGGACGTGCGCATGGGTGTCAACTACGGGCTGAACAAGGTGCGCTTCACCGCGCCGGTGCCCAGCGGCGGCCGCGTGCGCGGGCGCTTCGTGCTGCGCGAGTACCTGCCGCTCGACGGCGGCGCGCAGCTGACGGTGGAGGCCGCCATCGAGCTCGAAGGCTCGGCCAAGCCGGCCTGCATCGCCGAGACGATCTCGCGCCGCTACACCTGACAAGCTGCACTACCATCGCCGTGGGAGAACACAAGAACGGGGAGGGCGGTATGAAGGTGCTGCTGGTCGATGACCACCCATTGATCCTGTCTGCGCTGCAGACGGTGATCAAGGGGCTGGGCGACGACGTGGCCGTGCTCGGTGCCGGCAGTGCCGCCGAGGCACGCGCGGCACTGCAAAAGGATGCCGACTTCGACTTGGTGCTGCTCGACCTGTCGCTGGGCGATGCCGACGGCTTCGAGGTGCTGACCGAACTGCGCGCCGCCTACCCGTCGCTGCCGGTGGTGGTGGTGTCGGCCTCCGACCGCACCAGCGACGTGATCCGCGCCATCGACCTGGGCGCGATGGGCTTCGTGCCCAAGCGCTCGTCCAACGACCAGCTGTTCGAGGCGCTGCGCATGGTCATGTCCGGCGGCCTGTACGTGCCGCCGATGATGCTGGGCCTGGACGCGCCGCCGATCGAGGGCGATACCGTGCCCGACGTGATGCGCCCGGTGGCCGCGGCCAGCGGCCAGTCCAGCTACCAGAAGGCGCCGCTGTCGCTGGAATCGGTGGGCCTGACACCGCGCCAGGGCGACGTGCTCGCGCTGCTGCTGCAGGGCAAGCCGAACAAGCTGATCGCGCGCGAGCTCAACGTCTCGGTCGAGACCGTCAAGGACCATGTGGCGGCGGTGCTGCGCGCACTCGGCGTCAGCTCGCGCACGCAGGCGGTGCTGGCGGTGAGCCAGATGCAGCAGCAGGCGGCGCAGAACTCGCGCCAGCCTTCGCCGCCCGACACCCGATGAGCGCGGCGCCGCCCGCGGCGCTGCCCACGCCGCCGGAAGGCCGGCGCTTCGACCACATCCGCGCGCTGTTCGTACAGACGCCGGCCTCGCTGGTCGGCTACCTGATCGGCTGGAGCCTGATGGTGGCCATGTACTGGCCGCTGGCACCGCGCGGCCCGATGCTCGCCTGGAGCGGCGTGCTGGCGTCGCTGCTGGGGGTGCGGCTGGCGCACTATCTGCGCTTCAGACGCAACCCCGACGCCGACGAGGCCACGCTGCACGAATGGCGGCGCAGCTGGAAGGCGTTGGTGCTGCTGCAGGCCTCCTGCTGGGCGGTGGCGGTGTGGTTGTTCTGGGACCTGGGCACGCCCTACCACCGCACCGCGTTGATGCTGGTGATCTTCAGCCTCGGCCTGGCCTCGGTGCAGCTGCTGGCCACGCAGCAGCGGCTGTACATCGTCTTCGTCTGCGTGCTGCTGGGGCCGGCGATCGTGCGCATCGCCACCGACACCAGCCAGCCCTGGCACTGGCAGCTGGCCGGCATCCTGGTGCTGCAGTTCATCGCGCTGCTGGTGATGGGGCGGGTGCAGCGCAGCGCGCTCGACCAGGTGATCCGGCTCAAGGCGCACAGCGAGAAGCTGGCCGTGCAGCTGCATGCCGAGATGGGCGTGTCCGAACAGGCGCGCCGCGCCGCCGAGGCCGCCAGCCGTGCCAAGACGCAGTTCTTCGCCGCCGCCAGCCACGACCTGCGCCAGCCGCTGCATGCGATGGGCCTGTTCGCCGAGGCGCTGC
>CAYUPF010000292.1:0-4457 GCA_964446545.1 uncultured Rubrivivax sp. | reverse complement strand
TCGCGCACCGGGCCGGGCCGGTCGTCGAACTCGACCGCGCCGCTGATGTAGATGCAGCCCGAATCGACCTCGACCGAGACGCGCCGCAGCCAGCGCTCGAACAGTGCACGCAAGCGCGGCACCCCGCGCGGCTCGCGCATCGCCGGGAAGAACACCTCTTCCTCGAAGCGGCGGTGGTACTCGCGGATGACGGCGATCTGCAGTTCCTCGCGCGAGCCGAAGTGGGCGAACACGCCCGACTTGCTCATGCCGGCGACTTCGGCGAGCACGCCGATCGACAAGCCCTCCAGGCCCATCTGCGACGCCAGGCTCAGCGCCGAATCGAGGATCGCGGCACGCGTGAGCTGGCCTTTTGGCATCGGCCTGGTGCTCGGGACCTGCGACGAACGGTGCGACGGGAGTGCGGACACGGTGGTCTACGAAAACGAACGATCGTTCTATTCTGCAGACTTCCACCCGGTGCGAGCTACGGCAGCGCGGCTTTTTCTAGGGGCCCGGTTCTAGAAACATCGGCAACCGGGCGCAAGATGAGGGTTTACCCTTGAGTCATAGCGAAGGCAGCGTCTTCGATTACTCTCGCATCCATGGACGTTCTGCAGTTGGACGTATCGGGTCGTCCGCAAGCCTGGATCGCGCCGCGCGAAGCGGCCGTGCTCTATGCCTGCGATGCCGTGGCCTGGACGCTCGGCGACACCTGTCAGGTGCTGCGCGGTGGCATCCAGCGCGTCAGCGGTTTGCAGTCGCGCATCGAACTGCATCCGATCATCGCCGTGCGCGGCGCCATCCCGTCGCGCGCCTGGCGCCAGGCACCGGCGCTGAACAACCTCAAGCTGTTCAACCGCGACCGCCAGATCTGCGCCTACTGCGGCGGGTACTTCCACTTCGACGAGCTGACGCGCGAGCACATCACGCCGGTGTCGCGCGGCGGACAGGACAGCTGGATGAACTGCATCACCGCCTGCCGCGCCTGCAACGGCCGCAAGGGCAACCGCCTGCCCGAAGAAGCGCGCATGAGCCTGATGTACCTGCCCTACGTGCCCAGCCTGCACGAGGACATGATCCTGCGCGGACGGCGCATCCTCGTCGACCAGATGGACTTCCTGCTCGCCAGCGTGCCGCGCAGCAGCCGGTTGCACGGCTGAATCACACCGGCGGCGGCGTGTTCGGCGGCGGCACGGCCGGCGGCAGATGGCCCGGCGGCGGTGGCGGCAGCGCCACCGGCGTCGCGCGCCGGTAGCCGACCAAGCCGGGCAGTTGGTTGCCGCGCAGCGCCATGCACTGCGCGAAGGCGTTGTCGTAGCGCTGCTGCAGCCCCGCATTGGCCGCCTGCGAGCCGCCGCCCACCGCAGCGCCGTACATGAGCCCGGCGCCCGCGCCCCAGGCCACCGACTGGTGGGCATAGTGGCCGTAGCCGCTATAGCCGCCGTAGCCGACCAGCGCACCCACCGCCGCACCGATGGCCGTGCCGACCACCGCCGTGGCGGCGGCCTGCTGGTTGGCCGCATCCACGGACGGCGCCACGCTCTGCCGCGCCTGTTGCTGGCAGCCGGCCTGGTCGTCCTGGAACTGCGCCTGCGACTTCTGCGCGCCGGGCAGCACCATCACGCTCGGGCCGGGCGGCACCACGGCACAGCCCGACAGCGCGGCGGCGGCCGCCACAGACGAAGCTCGAAGCCAGGGCCGCATGTTCACGGCGCCAGTTGCGGCGGCGAGCTGTTGCTGCCCGGCACCTGCGGCACCACCTTCATCCACGGCTGGGCGCATTGCTGCACATAGGGAAAGTAGCCGGCCGGCTGGGTGCAGTAGTACCAGTAGCTGGTGGCCGGCGCTTCGGGTGCCGGCTGCACGATGACCGGCACAGCCGGTACGGTGTTCACCACCAGCGGCGCCACGGCATAGGGCAGCGCGACCGCGGCGCCCCAGGCATAGGGCCAGGGGCCCCAGTAGCCCGGTCCCCAGTAGCCGGCGCGCCAGCCAGGATAAACCGGCCGATAGCCCGGATAGAAGGGGCGGTAGCCGCCACCGACGACGACCACCGGCGGGCCGGCATGGCGCCCCCCGCCGCCATGCGGCGGCCTGGCGCTGGCCAGGGTGGCGGCGCCGCACAGGCCCAGGGCGGCAATGGCAAGCAGGCATCGGTTCATGGTCGGTCCTCGCCAGGGCTGGAGTGAGATGGCCGCTCGCGGCCTCGGTTGCTCGGCCGCAGCCTCCCAACGCACCAGCGGCGTCAGCGGTGGACAGCGCCAACCCTTGCAGTGTCGCCCACAACGCGGGAGACTGCACGATGCATCAGGCCACCGCCGTCTCTCGCCGCTGCCTGCTCGCCGTGCTGGGGCTGGTGGCGCTGCGGTCCGCGACCGCGAGCGAAGACGAGGCCGCATGGGCCGCGCTGCGCGAAGGCGCGATCGTGCTCTTCCGCCACGCCCATGCGCCCGGTGTCGGCGACCCAGCGGAATTCAGCCTGGGCGACTGCCGCACGCAGCGCAACCTGGACGCCACCGGCCGGGCGCAGGCGCGGCGCATCGGCGAACGGCTGAAGAGCGAGGGCGTGCCGGTGAGCGCGCTGTGGAGCTCGCAATGGTGCCGCACGCGCGACACCGCCGCGCTGTTCGCGCTGGGCCCGGTACGCGAGGTCGGCGCCTTCAATTCCTTCTTCGGCGAGCACGGCGACGAAGCCGCGCAGACCGCCGCGGCGCGCAAGCTGCTGCTGGGCTGGCGCGAGCGCGGCACCTTGGTGGTGGTGACGCACCAGGTGAACATCCGTGCGCTCACCGGCCAGCCGACGGGCTCGGCCGAGGGCGTGGTGCTGCGCCGCAACGACGACGCCTTGCAGGTGGTGGCGCAGCTCCGGCTCTGAAGGCCTTGCCGGCACAGGCATGATGCCGGCCATGCATATCGAAGACATCCGCCGCCAGCTGCGTGCCGCCGGCGCGCGGCCGCTGCACGAAGAACGTGTGCTGCGCCACTGGGCACAGGCACTGCCGCTGGAGGCCGGGCGCCGCCGCATCGAGGACTTCCTGCCGCTGGCGCTGCGCCGCATGCTGCCGCAGTTGATGGACGAGCTGGGGTCGCTGGCGCGGCTACATTCGGTGCATGCCGGCGAGGACGGTTCGCAGCGCCTGCTGCTGCAACTGGCCGACGGCCAGAGCGTGGAAAGCGTGCTGCTGCCGCGCGACGCGCTGTGCGTGTCGACGCAGGTGGGCTGCGCGGTGGGCTGCGTCTTCTGCATGACCGGCCGCAGCGGTCTGGCGCGCCAGCTGGGCAGCGCCGAGATCGTGGCGCAGGTGGCGCTGGCGCGCACGCAGCGCAGCGTGTCGAAGGTGGTGTTCATGGGCATGGGCGAGCCGGCGCACAACCTCGATGCCGTGCTCGAGGCCATCGACCTGCTGGGCACGGCCGGCGGCATCGGCCACAAGAACCTGGTGCTCTCCACCGTCGGTGACACTCGCGTGTTCGAGCGGCTGCCGCTGGTGCGCGTCAAGCCGGCGCTGGCGTTGTCGCTGCATTCGACGCAGGCCGAGCGCCGTGCCCGGCTGCTGCCGCGCGCGCCGCGCATCGCGCCCGACGAGCTGGTGGCGCGCAGCGAGGCCTATGCGCGCGCCAGCGGCTACCCGCTGCAGCTGCAGTGGACGCTGCTGCGGGGCATCAACGACGGCGACGACGAGGTCGACGCGCTGGTCCAGCTGCTCGCCGGCCGCTACGCGGTGCTGAACCTGATCCCCTACAACCGCGTCGACGGGCTGGACCTCGCGCGGCCCGAGGCCGAGCGTGCGGCCGAGATGGCGCGCACGCTGCACCGCCGCGGCGTGCTCACCAAGCTGCGCCGCTCTGCCGGCCAGGATGTGCAGGCCGGCTGCGGCCAGCTGCGCGCGCGCACGCTGCAGCCGGTGGACTTCACAGCCCGTCGCACAAGGCCTGCGCCGGCTTGACGCTGGCGAAGGCGCCGTTCAGCCCGGCCAGGTAGGCGCGCTGCACCTGCTCGGCCTCGACCGGCTGGCCGTCGAACTGCAGCGCGCGCGTCGCGCAGCCGTCCTGCGCCAGCGCGCAGCCGAAGCCCAGGTCGGCGGCGGCGCGCACCGTGGTGTCCACGCACATGTGGGTCATCATGCCGGCGAACAAGATCTTCGACACGTCGGCAGCGCGCAGCGACTGGAGCAGCGAGGTCTCGCGGAAGCTGTTGGGAAAGTGCTTGGTGATCACGGCCTCGCCGGCATGCGGCCGCACCGCCGCATGGATCTCGGCGCCGGCCGTGCCCGGCAGGAAGAAGGTCGCGCCCGGGCGCTTGGCGATGTGCTGGATGTGGAACACCGGCAGCCCGCGCTGGCGGAAGGCCTGCAGCAGCAGCGCGGCCTGCGCCACGGCCGCGTCGGCGCCGACCAGTTCCATCGTGCCGCCGGGGAAATAGTCGTTCTGCAGATCGATCAGAACAAGGGCATTGGCATTGGCATTGGCATTGG
>CAYUPF010000291.1:0-4489 GCA_964446545.1 uncultured Rubrivivax sp. | reverse complement strand
CTGTCAGCGCTCGTTGAGCCGGCACCAGCGTGCGATGAACAGCGCGATCACCGCGCTGACCTCCATCATGCTGTCGATCGACACCCATTCGTCGATGCCGTGGGTGTTGCCCGACTGCGGTCCGTAGCAGGTGGCGGGAATGCCGCCGTAGAGCTGGAAGAAGCGCGCGTCGGTGGTCGCAGTGCTGGCGATCAACTCCATCTGGCCGCCGGCGACCTCGTGGTGGCAGGTCTTCAGCGTGTCGATCATCGGCTGGTTCATGTCGACCAGCATGCCTTCGGCCTGGAAGCCTTCGTAGATCAGCTCGTAGCGCACGCTGGCCTTCTTGGGGTGCGCTTCGTAGGCGGCCTTGATCACCGCCTCGATCAGCGCGCGCACCTGCGCCGGCTTCATGCCCGGGTAGAAACCGATGCGCACGTCGGCACGGCATTGGGTGGCCACCGACGAGGCCCATTCCCCGCCCGACAGCTTGCCGATGTTGAAGTTGATCGGATGATCGTGCTGTGCGTAGTGCGGGTGGCGGTTGACCGGCTCGTTCCACTGCGCCTCCAGCTCCTTGAGCCTGGCGCACAGGTACTGCGCGAACTCGATCGCCGCCACGCCGGTCTGCGCCACCGCGGCATGCACGGGCGTGCCCAGCACCTCGATGCCGACCCACATCACGCCCATCTGCCCGGTCATGATGCCGGGGATCGGCTCGGGGATCAGCGCCGCGTCGCCCTTGTAGCCTTGCACCAGGCAGGCAAGCGCGCCGTTGCCGGTGCATTCCTCCTCGATCACCGACTGCAGGACCACCGGCGCGGCCGGCTCGTAGCCCAGCTTGCGCAGCGCCTCGAAGGCCATGCAGTAGGCGACGATGCCGGCCTTCATGTCGCCGCTGCCGCGGCCGTAGAGCTTGTCGCCGTCGATCCACGGCTCGAAGGGCGCTCGCGTCCACAGCCGTTGCGCGCCCACCGGCACCACGTCGATGTGGCCGTTGAGGATCAGCGACTTGCCGCGCACCGGGCCCTGCGGCTGGTGCACGCCGACGACGTTGCGCCGCCCGGCATAGGACACGATCGACGGCGAATAGCCGGGGTGATCGCGGATCTTGTCCTCGTCGATCTCGAACTCGTCGACGCGCAGCCCGAGCTGCTTGAAGTGTTGCGCCATCAGCGCCTGCGCCGAGGCCTCGTCGCCCAGCAGCGACGGCTCAGCCACTAGCTGGCACAGCATGTCCACCGCCGGCTGGCGTAGCGAACTCACCACGTCGCGGATGGCCTGAGTGTCGGGGGCGGTATCGAGGACTGCGGACATGGGGGCTCCTTCGGGGATGCTGATCCCCCAATGTAGCGTTAGACGTCGACCTCGATCGCGTCGCCGTGCAACTCCATCAGCTCGCGACGCGCGGCCGCTTCGCCCTTGCCCATCAACTTGGTCAAGGACAGCACCGTGGCATCGAAGCCGGTCGAACCATAGGCGACCGGCAGCAGCCGGCGCGTGTCCGGGTTCAGCGTGGTGTCCCACAACTGCTCGGCATTCATCTCGCCCAGGCCCTTGAAGCGGCTGATGCTCCAGCTGCCTTCGCGTGCGCCTTCCTTGCGCAGCTTGTCGAGCGTGGCTTCGAGCTCGCCGTCATCCAGCGCGTAGATCTTCGCCGCCGGCTTCTTGCCGCGTGCCGGCGCATCGACGCGGAACAGCGGCGGCTTGGCCACGTACACGTGGCCGCGCTCGATCAGCTTGGGGAAGTGGCGCAGGAACAGCGTCAGCAGCAGCACCTGGATGTGCGAGCCGTCGACGTCGGCATCGCTCAGGATGCACACCTTGCCGTAGCGCAGGCCGCTGAAGTCGGGCGCGTCGTTCGGGCCGTGCGGGTCCACGCCCACCGCCACCGCGATGTCGTGGATCTCGTTGTTGGCGAAGAGGCGATCGCGCTCCACCTCCCACGAGTTCAGCACCTTGCCGCGCAGCGGCAGGATCGCCTGCGTCTCCTTGTCGCGGCCCATCTTGGCGCTGCCGCCGGCCGAGTCGCCCTCGACCAGGAAGACCTCGTTCAGGTTCAGGTCGCGGCTTTCGCAATCGGTCAGCTTGCCCGGCAGCACGGCCACGCCGGAGCCCTTGCGCTTCTCGACCTTCTGCGATGCGCGCTGGCGCGTCTGCGCCTGGCGGATCACCAGGTCCGCGAGCTTTTTGCCGTATTCCACATGCTGGTTCAGCCACAGCTCCAGCGCCGGCTTGACGTAGGCCGACACCAGCCTCAAGGCATCGCGGCTGTTCAGCCGCTCCTTGATCTGGCCCTGGAACTGCGGGTCCAGCACCTTGGCCGACAGCACGAAGCTGGCGCGCGAGAACACGTCCTCGGGCATCAGCTTCACGCCCTTGGGCAACAGCGCATGCAGCTCGATAAAGCCCTTGATCGCGCCGAACAGGCCATCCTTCAGCCCGCTCTCGTGGGTGCCGCCAGCCACGGTGGGAATCAGGTTGACGTAGCTCTCGCGCAGCGTCGCGCCCTCGTCGGTGAAGGCCACCACCCAAGTCGCGCCCTCGCCTTCGGCGATATTCTCGGTCTCGTTGCCGGTGGCGTACTGCTCGCCTTCGAACAGCGGGATCAGCGGCTCGGCCGCCAGGTGCTGGTTCAGGTAGTCGCTCAAGCCGCCCTTGTAGAGCCAGGTCTGGGTCTCGTTGTTCTTTTCGTGCGTCAGCGTGACGGTGACGCCGGGCATCAGCACCGCCTTGCTGCGCAGCAGGTGCAGCAGCTCGTTCCTGGGCAATTCGGCGCTGTCGAAGTACTTGGCATCGGGCCAGACGCGCACGCAGGTACCCTGCTTGCGCTCGCCGGCGTTGGCCTTGCGCAGGGCCAGTGGTTCGATCACGTCGCCGCCGCCGAAGGCCAGCGTCGCCACCTGGCCGTCGCGCCACACCGTCACCTGCAAGCGCTTGGCGAGCGCGTTGGTGACGCTGACGCCGACGCCGTGCAGCCCGCCAGAAAAGCTGTAGGCGCCGCCCGCACCCTTGTCGAACTTGCCGCCGGCATGCAGCCGCGTAAACACGATCTCCACCACCGGCACCTGCTCCTCGGGGTGCAGGCCGAAGGGGATGCCGCGGCCGTCGTCGTCGACGCTGACCGAGCCGTCGCCGTGCAACGTCAGCGCGATGCGTTTGCCGAAGCCGGCCAGCGCCTCGTCGGCGGCGTTGTCGATGACTTCCTGCACCACGTGCAGCGGGTTGTCGGTGCGCGTGTACATGCCCGGCCGCTGCTTCACGGGCTCCAGGCCCTTCAGCACGCGGATCGAGGCTTCGCCGTACGTTCCCTGTTTTGCCATGGCGGCGGATTGTAGGGAGCGGCCCGGCCTCAGCGGCCGTAGCGCGCCATCGTCAGACCCTCGATGTCGATGTCGGGCGTGCGGCCGGACACCAGGTCGGCGATGACGCGCCCGGTGCCGGCGGCCATGGTCCAGCCCAGCGTGCCGTGGCCGGTGGCCAGCAGCAGGTTGGGCAGCGGCGTCGGGCCGACGATGGGCGTGCCGTCGGGCGTCATCGGCCGCAGGCCGCACCAGAAGCTGGCCTTGGACACATCGCCGCCCTTCGGGAACAGGTCGGTGACCACGTGGTCGAGCGTGTCGCGCCGCGCCTCGCGCAGCTTCAGGCTGTAGCCGGCCAGTTCGGCCGTGCCGCCGACACGGATGCGCTCGCCAAGCCGTGTCACCGCCACCTTGTGCGTCTCGTCCATGATGGTGGACTCGGGCGCGTACTTCGCATCGGTGATCGGCACGGTGATCGAATAGCCCTTCACCGGATACACCGGGATGCGCAGGCCCAGCGGCCGCAGCAGCAGCGGCGAATAGCTGCCCAGCGCCAGCACGTAGCGCTCGGCCCGCAGCAGGCCGGCAGCGGTGCGCACGCCGGCGATCTGCCCACCCTGCACATCGAGCCCATGGATGTCGGTTCCCCAGCGGAAGTCCACGCCCAGCACTTGCGCCATCTCGGCCAGGCGGTTGCTGAACTTGAAGCAGTCGCCGGTCTCGTCGCCGGGCAGGCGCAGCGCGCCGACGAACTTGTGCTTCGTCAGCGCCAGTGCCGGTTCAACCTCGACGAAGCCGTCGCGGTCCAGCAGCTCGTAGGGCACCCGGTACTGCTTGAGGACCTCGATGTCCTTGGCGGTGCCGTCCAGCTGCGACTGCGTGCGGAACAGCTGCAGCGTGCCCAGCGCGCGCTCGTCGTAGGCGATGCCGATCTCGGCACGCAAGGCCTTCATGCAGTCGCGGCTGTATTCGGCGATCGGCACCATGCGGCTCTTGTTGACCGCATAGGCACGCTCGCTGCAGTTGGCCAGCATCGCGGCGCCCCAGCGCCACATCGCCGGGTCCAGCAGCGGCCAGATGACCAGCGGGCTGTGTCGCATCAGCATCCACTTGATGGCCTTGATGGGCACGCCCGGACCGGCCCAGGGTGCGGAATAGCCCGGCGACACCTCGCCGGCATTGCCGAAGCTGGTTTCCAGCGCCGGCCC
>CAYUPF010000290.1:0-4499 GCA_964446545.1 uncultured Rubrivivax sp. | reverse complement strand
AACTCAAGGCGATGGTCGAGCGCAAGCGGCGCAACGACTTCGTGCGCAAGCGCGAATTCGACATGCTGCGCAAGGTGCGCCGCGAAGGCCTGTCGCCGGAGCAACTGGCCACGCTGGGCAGTTCGTCGCGCATCGACGACTCCGAGGCGCGCCAGTCCGAGAACGCCAGCGCGCGGCCCGAGGGCGGCGTCAAGGCCAAGATCGACGAGATCGAACAGCAGATGGTCGGCGGCGCATTCTCGTCGTCGGGGCGGCGCAATTCGGGCTTTTTCAACGCACCCACCGAACCCGCCGTGCTGGCGCGCTCGGGGCTGCCGCCGCCGTCTGCCGCGGTGCCACTGGACGCGCAGCACGAGGTGCTGCCGGCCCTGCCACCGCTGCCCGATCTGGACATCGCTCCGACCGAGGAGACACCGGCGCCGGTGTTCAACGCACCGGGCCTGCCGCCACTGGCGCCGCTGTCGCTGGCCAGTGCGGGAGATACCGGCGAGTTCGAGCACCGCTTCGGTGTCGAGGTCAGCGAGGTGGTGCACGACCCCGATCTGGACGAGGCGGTGATCGCCTTCGCCAATGCGGACTTCAATCAATGTGAGCAGTCGCTTTCGAATATCACCGGGCCGGGCGGCGCGCGCGCGCAGCATGCCGAAACCTGGCTGGTGCTGTTCGACCTGTACCGCGCCACCGGCCAGCAGCAGCGCTTCGAGGCGCTGGCCGGCGACTACGCGCACCAGTTCGGCTGGTCGGCGCCGCAGTGGTTCTCGCTGCCCAAGCTGGTGTCGGACGCGGTGGCCGATGCCGCCCAGACCGAGCGCAGCATCCATGGCCCGCTGAGTGGTGAGGTCGGCTGGGTCTGCCCCGAGCTGCTGGACATCGATGCGGTGGCGCGACTGCGTTCGCAAACGCTGCAGATGCCGCTGCCCTGGGTCTTCGACTGGGCGGCGCTGCGCGGCATCGATGCCGAGGCGGCGACGCAACTGTCCTCGCTGTTCCGCCACTGGAGCAAGCAGCAGCTGGAAATGCGCTGGATCTCCGGTGAGACCCTGTTCACCACGCTGCAGGACGCCGCGCCCACCGGCGTGCGCGATGCCGACCCGGCCTACTGGCAGGCCAGGCTCGATGGCCTGAAGCTGGCCAACCGCGCCGACCAGTTCGACGAGGCCGCCATCGACTACTGCGTCACCTACGAGGTTTCGCCGCCGTCGTGGGAGCGCGCGCGCTGCAACGTGCGCATCAGCGGTTCGGGCATGAACACGCACACGCCGCCGCTGTCGATGGTCAGCGAGGTGTCCACGGGCTTCATGGAATCGGGGTTGGTCGACGACACGGTCAGCGGCACGCAGGTGGCGAGCATCGAGCTGTCGGGCCAGCTGGTCGGCGACATCAGCGGCACGCTGGAGCGGCTGACGGCGCAACTGGGCAACTCGCTGGTGGTCAGCGTGTCCTGCGCCAAGCTGATCCGTGTGGACTTTATCGCCGCCGGCGACCTGCTCAACTGGGTGCTGGTGCGGCGCAGCGAGAAGCGCATGGTGCAGTTCGTCGACGCACACCGCCTGGTGGCGCTGTTCTTCGGCGCGATGGGCATCAACGAGCACGCCAAGGTGCAGGTGCGCAAGGTCTGATCCTCGCGCGGCGCGACAATCGCGCTTGTCCTCCGCCGAAACGACCCCAGCTCATGGCCATGCATGCCTCTGAAGAACCCGCCGTGTTCCACGGCACCACCATCGTCAGCGTGCGCCGTGGCCGCAGCGTCGCCCTGGGCGGCGACGGCCAGGTGACCTTGGGCCACATCGTCGTCAAGTCCAGCGCGCGCAAGGTGCGCAAGCTCTATCGCGACCAGGTGCTGGCCGGCTTTGCCGGTGCCACGGCCGATGCCTTCACGCTGTTCGAGCGCTTCGAGGCCAAGCTGGAAAAGCACCAGGGCCACCTGGTGCGGGCCGCCATCGAGCTGACCAAGGACTGGCGCACCGACCGCGTGCTGCGCCGGCTGGAGGCGATGCTGGCGGTAGCCGACCGCGAGGCCTCGCTGATCATCACCGGCAATGGCGACGTGCTCGAGCCCGAGCACGGCATCGTCGCCATCGGCTCCGGCGGCGCCTATGCCCAGGCCGCGGCGCGTGCGCTGCTGGCGCACACCGAGATGGCACCGGCCGAGATGGTGAAGAAGTCGCTCGAGATCGCCGGCGACATCTGCATCTACACCAATCAGAGCCACGTCATCGAGATTCTGGAATGAGCCACATGACGCCGCAGGAGATCGTCTCCGAACTCGACCGCCACATCGTCGGCCAGCAAGGCGCCAAGCGCGCGGTCGCCATCGCGCTGCGCAACCGCTGGCGCCGCCAGCAGGTGGCCGAACCGATGCGCGGCGAGATCACGCCGAAGAACATCCTGATGATCGGGCCCACCGGCGTGGGCAAGACGGAGATCGCGCGCCGCCTGGCGCGGCTGGCCGATGCGCCCTTCATCAAGGTCGAGGCCACCAAGTTCACCGAGGTTGGCTATGTCGGCAAGGACGTGGACAGCATCATCCGCGACCTGATGGAAGTGGCCGTCAAGCAGGAGCGCGAGCTGCAGGTCAAGCGCAAGCGCGCCCAGGCCGAAGACGCGGCCGAGGAGCGCGTGCTCGATATCCTGGTGCCGCCGCCGCGTGCCGAGTTCGGCGTCGCCGCCACACCCAGCCCCGAGAACACCGCTCGCCAGGTGATGCGCAAGCGCCTGCGCGAAGGCAGCTTGGACGACCGCGAAGTCGAGGTCGACCTGGCCGAGGCCAAGCCCTCGCTGGAGATCATGGGGCCGCAGGGCATGGAGGAGATGGCCGAGCAGTTGAAGGGCCTGTTCTCGCAACTCGGCCAGAGCAAGCGCCGGACGCGCAAGCTGAGGATCGGTGAGGCGCTGAAGCTGCTGGTCGACGAAGAGGCCGGCAAGCTGGTCAACGAAGAGGAAATCAAGTCGGCCGCGCTGGCCCATGCCGAAAACAACGGCATCGTCTTCATCGACGAGATCGACAAGGTGGCCTCGCGCAGCGAGCATGGCGGCGCGGAGGTGTCGCGCCAGGGCGTGCAGCGCGACCTGCTGCCGCTGGTGGAAGGCACCTCGGTGACCACCAAGTACGGCATGGTCAAGACCGACCACATCCTGTTCATCGCCTCCGGCGCCTTCCACCTGGCCAAACCCAGCGACCTGATTCCCGAACTGCAGGGCCGCTTTCCGATCCGCGTGGAACTGGGCTCGCTGAGCGTGGACGACTTCGAGGCCATCCTCACCAGCACCCATGCCAGCCTGGTGAAGCAGTACCAGGCGCTGCTCGCCACCGAGGGCGTGACGCTGGAGATCACGCCCGAGGGCGTGCGCCGCTTGGCGCAGATCGCCTTCGACGTGAACGAGAGCACCGAGAACATCGGTGCACGCCGGCTGGCCACGGTGATGGAACGGCTGCTCGACGAGATCAGCTTCGATGCGCCGAAGCTGCAGGGGCAGACGGTCAACGTCGACGCAGCTCTGGTCGACGCACGCCTGTCGGACCTGGCGAAGAACGAAGACCTGTCGCGCTACATCCTGTAGCGCGTTACGCGGCGAGGCGCCGCGACTGGATCTGCAACAGGCCGTCGAAGATCAGCGAATCGACGGTCTCGAAGGCCAGGTCGGTGATCGGCGCCAACTTCACTGCTGCGCCCCCGGTCATGAACAGTGCCGGCTCCATGCCGGTACGCTCCAGCAGCTTGCGGTGCTGCCGTTCGATGGCACCGGCGATCGCGTTGGCCCCGCCGCTCATCAGCGCGTCGCTGGTGTTGGTGGGAAAGTCCACCACGTCCCCGGTCGGAAACTTCAACCCGGCAGTGCCCATCTCCAGCGCCTTGAGCATCAGCCCGAAGCCGGGCAGGATCAGCCCACCCAGGAAGTTCCCGTCGGCATCGATGGCATCCACGGTGGCAGCAGTACCGATCATCACCACCAGCGCCGGGCGCGGCGGCCCGGCGGCGAGCAGCCGCGCCCGCGCGCCGACCAGCGCGACCCAGCGGTCGGCGCCCAGGCGGTTGGGGTGGTCGTAGCCGTTCACCAGGCCCGACTCGCGCTGCGTGGACACCACCCAGTGCGGCTCGACGTCCCATAGCTCCATCTGCTCTTCGACACGGCGGCGCACCGCCTCGCCAGCCACCACGCAGCCCAGCATGCTGGTCGGCGGCCGCAGGTGCAGCCAGTCGGTTTCTGCCAGCGTATCGATGGTTTCCAGAAAGACCGCGCCCTGGGCAGTCACGGCGGATCCCGCCTTCGCCGCTGCGTACTGCGCCCACTTCAGGCGCGTGTTGCCGATGTCGATGGCAAGGAAACTCATGCTCGGTGGCCACGTTGCGAGAGGGGCGAGCCTATCAGGCCCCGGTGGCCTCGTCGGCCCACGAGGGCTCGGGAAAACCATGAGTCGAGCCTCGCGCACGCATAGCATGGTGCCTGCGTGTGGTGCCATGATGGAAAGTTCACAATGTCTGAGCTGCAACCTGCCC
>CAYUPF010000289.1:0-4528 GCA_964446545.1 uncultured Rubrivivax sp. | reverse complement strand
ATGAATGCGAATGCTCTCGACTCCCTGATTGCGCGCGCCGAAGCCCTGCTGGTGCGCCTGGAAACGATGCTGCCGCAAGCCGTGGCGGCACCCGACTGGAACGCCTCGGTGGCCTTCCGCTACCGCAAGCGCGGCGCCAGCGGCCGCATCGAGCCGGTGCGGCACGTGGCGACGATCCGGCTGGAGGCGCTGGTCGAGGTCGAACCGCAGAAGCAGCGGCTACTGCGCAACACCGAACAGTTCGTCGCCGGCCACGGCGCCAACAACGTGCTGCTGACGGGCGCGCGTGGCACCGGCAAGAGCTCGCTGATCAAGGCCTGCCTGAACGAGTTCGCGTCGCGCGGCCTGCGGCTGATCGAGGTCGACAAGGCCGACCTGGTGGACCTGCCGGACATCGTCGAGCTGGTGGCCGAACGGCCGGAGCGTTTCATCGTCTACTGCGACGACCTCAGCTTCGACGAGGGCGAGCCCGGCTACAAGGCGCTGAAGTCGATCCTCGACGGCTCGGTGTCGCAGGCCTCCGACAACGTGCTGATCTATGCCACCAGCAACCGCCGCCACCTGCTGCCCGAGTACATGTCGGAGAACCTGAGCTACAAGCACACGGAGGACGGCGAGGTGCACCCCGGCGAGGTGGTGGAGGAGAAGATCTCGCTGTCCGAGCGCTTCGGGCTGTGGGTCAGCTTCTATCCCTTCACGCAGGCCGAGTACTTGACCATCGTCGCGCAATGGCTGCGCGGCTTCGGCGTCGACGAAGCCGCCATTGCCGCGGCGCGGCAGGAAAGCTTGGTATGGGCGCTGGAGCGCGGTTCGCGCTCCGGCCGCGTGGCCTACCAGTTCGCCAAGGATTATTCCGGAAGGCACCACGCTTGAGTGCCGAGCGTGTGCCGGTGGAGGTCGCGGTCGGGGTATTGATCGACGCCGCAGGCCGCTTCCTGCTGACCAGCCGGCCCGTAGGCAAGGTCTACGCCGGCTACTGGGAATTCCCCGGTGGCAAGCTCGAAGCCGGCGAGACGGTGGAACAGGCGCTGCGGCGCGAGCTGTACGAGGAACTGGGCATCACCATCGGCGCGGCGCAGCCGTGGAAGATCGAACTGGTGGACTACGAACACGCGCGCGTGCGGTTGCACTTCTGCAAGGTCTTCGACTGGAAGGGCGATTTCGAGATGCGCGAGGGCCAGGTGATGGCCTGGCAGGACTTGCCGGTGCAGGTGCAGCCGGTGCTGCCCGGCACCTTGCCGGTGCTGCAATGGTTTGCCGCCGAGCGCGGTTTTGCCGGCGCCACCCATACTGAACGCCCCGAGGGGGTCAAGTTGCCAGGCAGAGCCGGATCGACTCGAGGCTGATTGCTACACTGCCCCGATGGACTGGTTGGACGAGGTGAAGTGGGACGCGCAGGGCCTGCTGCCGGTGATCGCGCAGGAGGTGGGCAGCAACGACGTGCTGATGTTCGCCTTCATGAACCGCGAGGCGCTGGCACGCACCGCCGAAACCGGCCAGGCGGTGTACTGGAGCCGCTCGCGCCAGCGGCTGTGGCACAAGGGCGAGGAGTCCGGCCACTTCCAGCAGGTGCACGAGATGCGGCTCGACTGCGACAACGACGTGCTGCTGCTCAAGGTCACGCAGCTGGGCCACGAGCCGGGCATCGCCTGCCACACCGGGCGTCACAGCTGTTTCTTCCAGCGCTACGAGAATGGCGCTTGGCGCAGCGTCGAGCCGGTGCTGGTCGAGCCCGAACGGATCTACAAGTAGATGAGCAGCAACGACACGCTGGCACGGCTGGCCCAGGTCATTGACGCGCGCCGCGGCGGCGACCCGGACAAGAGCTACGTCGCCCGCTTGTTTTCCAAGGGGGGCGACGCCATCTTGAAGAAGATCGGCGAGGAAGCCACCGAAACGGTCATGGCCGGCAAGGACGGTGATCGCCAGAAGATCGTCTACGAGGTGGCGGATCTGTGGTTCCATTCGATGCTGCTGCTGGCGCAATTCGGCCTCAAGCCGGCCGACGTGCTGGCCGAACTGGAGCGCCGCGAAGGCCTGTCGGGGCTGGAGGAGTTCGCCGCACGCAAGCTCAAGGCAAGGGAGGGTGAGGGCCCATGAATCAGATCGTGCAACTCGACGAACGCGAAGCCTCGCTGAAGACCGTCGGCCATGTCAGCTACCTGCTGCACCTGATCGTCGCGGTCGGCGCGGTGATGCCCGGCGCGCAGGCCAGCGTGGCGCTGCTCGTCGTGGCCTTCGTCATCGACCTGGTGAAGAAGGACAGCGCGGTCGGCACCTGGCAGGAATCGCATTTCCGCTGGCGTATCCGCAGCGTGCTGTGGGCCGCGGGGCTGTACCTGGTGACCGCGCCACTGTGGCTGCTGTTCTTCATCCCGGGCTGGATCGCCTGGGGCGTGATCTCGATCTGGTTCCTCTACCGCATCGTGCGCGGCTGGATGAACCTCAATGCCAACGTGGCGATGCCGGGCTGAAGCACCATGAAGCACGACCCGAACTGCATCTTCTGCAAGATCGTCGAGGGCAAGATCCCGGCGAAGAAGGTCCACGAGGACCCGGAACTTCTGGTCTTCCACGACATCAACCCTTGGGCGCCGGTGCATGTGCTGGTTATTCCCAAGGAGCACGTGGCCACGCACTACGACGTACGCCCGGAACACGGCGCGCTGCTCGGCCGCATGCTGGGTCTGGCGCCGCGGCTGATGCGCGAGTTGGGCGTGGTCAATGGCTTTCGCACGCTGATCAACACCGGCGAGGACGGGCGGCAGGAGGTGCAACACCTGCATATGCACGTGATGGGCGGGCCGCGGCCGTGGTTGAAGGGCTGATGGCACACCCCACTCACCTAGAATCCCGGATCGCTTTGCAGGAGTAATGACATGGGTTCGTTCAGCATCTGGCACTGGCTGATCGTGTTGCTGGTCGTGGTGTTGATCTTCGGCACCAAGAAGCTGAAGAACATCGGCTCCGATCTGGGCGGTGCGGTCAAGGGTTTCAAGGACGGCATGAAGAGCGGCGGCGAGGCCGAGGCCGACGCGGCGGCACCGGCGCCGCAGGTGGGCACGCACAAGAGCGCCAGCTCCAACACCGTCGACGTCGAGGCACGGACCAAGTCCTGAAGCCGGCGTGATCGACTTCGGCTTCGACAAGCTCGCGCTCATCGGCGCGGTGGCGCTGATCGTCATCGGCCCGGAGAAGCTGCCGCGCGTGGCGCGCACCGTCGGCCACATGCTGGGCAAGGCGCAGCGCTACGTGGCCGACGTCAAGGCCGAGGTCAACCGCTCGATCGAACTCGACGAGCTGAAGAAGATGAAGACGCAGTTCGAGGACGCGACGCGCGACGTCGAAAAGAGCGTCAATGACAGCGTGCAGCAGGCCAATGATTCGCTGCAGACCACCTGGTCCGAACTGCAGTCGCCGCCGGTCGATGCGGCCGACCGGACGGCGCCGCAGTACAAGCACCCGAAGAAGCGCTGGCGCTTGAAGCGCGGCGCCACGCCGCAGTGGTACAAGCAGCGTCAGGGCATCCGCACCCGGGCCCAGTCCGGCGCGGCCCGGGTCGCGCGCTTCCGGCCGCCGGGCCACAAGGCCGGGCAGTGAGCGCCGCGCGGCTGCTGCGGGGGCGCTCGCTCCCCGCCGGGAGGCCGAGCCCGGGCATGAGCGGTCCGGTGAATTGTTCGTGCCTGGCGAGGAGCCGGGCCACTGGACCGGTGCGGCCTGCAAGGCCGGGCCGCAGGCCCAAGGGGGCGGCATGAGCGAGCCCGAAAAACCCCGCGACGAGCTCGAAGGCACCGAGGCACCCTTCGTCTCGCACCTTGTCGAGCTGCGCGACCGGCTGATTCGCGCGCTCATCGCCGTGGGCATCGCCTTCGGCATTCTGCTGGTCTGGCCCGGCTCGGGGCCGCTGTACGACATGCTGGCCTCGCCGCTGGTGGCCAATCTGCCGGCCGGTGCCACGATGATTGCCACCAACGTGATCTCGCCCTTCCTGGTGCCGCTGAAGATCACGCTGCTGGCCGCCTTTCTGGTGGCCTTGCCGGTGGTGCTGTACCAGGTGTGGGCTTTCGTCGCGCCGGGGCTGTACAGCCACGAGAAGAAGATGGTGCTGCCGCTGGTCATCTCCAGCACGGTGCTGTTCTTCCTCGGCGTGGCCTTCTGCTACTTCCTGGTCTTCGGCCAGGTCTTCAAGTTCATCCAGAGCTTCGCGCCGAAGAGCATCACCGCCGCGCCGGACATCGAGGCCTACCTCAGCTTCGTCATGACCATGTTCATCGCCTTCGGCGCCGCCTTCGAGGTGCCGGTGGCGGTGGTGGTGCTGGCGCGGCTGGGCGTGGTGACGATCGAGCAGCTGAAGAAGTGGCGCGGCTACTTCATCGTCGGCGCCTTCGTCGTCTCGGCCATCATCACGCCGCCGGACGTGGTCTCGCAGCTGGCGCTGGCCATTCCGATGTGCCTGCTCTACGAGTTCGGCATCTGGTCGGCCAAACTGTTCATCAAGCACACCAAGGCACCCGAGGCCGAGGCCGAG
>CAYUPF010000288.1:0-4577 GCA_964446545.1 uncultured Rubrivivax sp. | reverse complement strand
CCTGGGGCAACTGGCCGCCGGCGCGACCGCGCCGGACGACTATTCGAAGACCTAGACCGCAGCCTCGTCGGTCTCGCCGGTGCGGATGCGCACCACCTGCTCCACCGGCGTGACGAAGATCTTGCCGTCGCCGATCTTGCCGGTCTTGGCGGCACGCACGATGGCTTCGATGCAGCGCTCGATGTCGGCATCCTTGACCACCACCTCGACCTTCATCTTCGGCAGGAAGTCGACCACGTACTCGGCACCGCGATACAGCTCGGTGTGGCCCTTCTGCCGGCCAAAGCCCTTGACCTCGGTGACCGTCAGTCCCGACACGCCGACATCGGCCAGCGCCTCGCGCACTTCCTCCAGCTTGAAGGGCTTGATGATGGCAGTAATCTGTTTCATGTCTGTACCTCGCGGAAGGCATTGCACTGCCGCGATTTAATCATGGATCAACGCGCCGTTGGCGCTTGTCCGGTCGCTGCGGCGCGGGGCACCAAAGGCGTGCCCGATGCGCGTTTGTGGCGCATGCACCCGCAACAGCGTGCACTGCGGCTTGCGCCTAAGATCGCCCGGCCGAGCCCAACGCACGCATGAGTCCACACCCGTCCGACGCCGACACGCTGATCCACGTTCACCACGACCCGGCGCGCATCGATGCCGCGACCTGGAACGCCTTGCTCGAGGCTCAGGCGGCGCCGACGCCCTTCATGCGCCACGAGTATCTGCTGGCCCTGCATGCATCGGGCAGCGCCGTGCCCGAAACGGGCTGGGGCAACCAGCTGCTGTGCCTGCAGCGCGGCGACGAGCTGCAGGGCGCCTGCGCGCTATACCTGAAAAGCCATTCCTACGGCGAATACGTGTTCGACTGGGCCTGGGCCGACGCCTACCGGCGCCACGGTCTGCACTACTACCCCAAGCTGCTGAACGCGGTCCCCTTCACGCCGGTGCCGGGCAGCCGGTTGCTGGCGCGCGATGGCGCGTCGAGGCGGCTCCTGCTTCAGGCGCTGCGCCAGATCTGCGAAGCCGGCGAGCTGTCGTCGGCGCACTTGCTGTTCATGGACGAGGCCGACCGCCAAGCCGCATCCGACGAAGGCTGGATGCTGCGCCAGACAGTGCAGTTCCACTGGCTCAACCGCCGGCCCCAAGGCTATGCCAACTTCGACGAGTTCCTGGCCAGCCTGCAGCGCGACAAGCGCAAGAAGATCGCGCAGGAGCGGCGCCGCGTGGCCGAGGCCGGCATCCGCTTCACGGTGCACGAAGGCGCGCAGATCGACACCGCGTTGTGGGACTTCTTCCACCACTGCTATACGTTGACCTATGCGGCGCATCATTCGACGCCGTACCTGACGCGCGACTTCTTCGCGCGCATGCAGCAATCGATGGCGCGGCACTGGGTGATGTTCGTCGCGCACCGCGACGGCCGGCGCGTGGCCTGCTCGCTGATCGCCGTCGACCCCGTTCGCAGCCAGGCTTACGGGCGCTACTGGGGCAGCATCGAGTACGTGCCCTGCCTGCATTTCGAGGCCTGCTACTACCAGCCGCTGGCCTGGTGCATCGCGCAGCGATACGAACGCTTCGAAGGCGGCGCGCAGGGCGAGCACAAGATGGCGCGCGGGCTGCTGCCGGTGCTGACGCATTCGGCGCACTGGCTCAGCCATCCGGCCTTTGCCGACGCGGTGGCGCGCCATCTGCAGCGCGAAGGCGCCGGCATCGAAGCCTACGTGGACGAACTGCGCGAGCGCAATCCCTTCCGCTGAACGGCGCTACTTCTGGATCTTCTGCCAGTTGGCCATGCCGTCGCGGATTTCGGCACGCGCGCTGTCCGGGCCTTCCCAGCCCTTGACCTTGACCCACTTGCCGGGCTCCAGATCCTTGTAGTGCTCGAAGAAGTGCTGGATGGTCTTCAGCCGCAGCGGATTCAGGTCCTCGGGCTTCTTCCACTGCGTGTAGATCGACAGGATGCGGTCGATCGGCACCGCCAGCAGCTTGTTGTCGCCGCCGGCTTCGTCCTCCATCTTCAGCATGCCCAGCGGGCGGCAGGTCACGACCACGCCCGGGATCAGCGGTACCGGCGTCACCACCAGCACGTCCACCGGGTCGCCGTCGTCGGCCAGCGTGTTCGGGATGTAGCCATAGTTGCACGGGTAATGCATCGCCGTGCTCATGAAGCGGTCGACGAACATCGCACCACTGTCGTGGTCGACCTCGTACTTGATTGGGTCGGCGTTCATCGGGATCTCGATGATCACGTTGAATTCGTCCGGCGCGTTGGCGCCCGGGGTGACGTTGTGCAGGCTCATCGCGGTTCTTTCATTGCTGACGCGCAGATTCTACGAAGCGCCCTTGCGAGGCCCTGACGGCGCACGGCTTCAGTGCACCGCAGGAAAACACTCAGCCGGGCGCTTCGCGTTTTCCCGTAGTATGCGCCCCGCGATCCACCCCCCCACCCGGCCGAGCACGGCCACTTCGGTGGGAGAGAGTCTGTGGACGCAAACCACCACGGCAAGCCTGAACGCATAAAGGAACCATCTTGATATCCACCTCCATGGCGTTGAACATAGCGCTGATCTGCGGCCTGGCGGCCGTGCTCTACGGCTTCATCCAGCGCAGCTGGATCCTCAAGCAGGACGCGGGCAACGCCCGCATGCAGGAGATCGCCGGCGCCATCCAGCAAGGGGCCGCGGCCTACCTGGCACGCCAGTACAAGACCATCGCGATGGTCGGCGTGGTGCTCACCATCCTGATCGCGGTCTTCCTCGACCTGACCACTGCCGTCGGCTTCGTGCTCGGCGCAGTGCTCTCGGGCGCCTGCGGCTTCATCGGCATGAACGTCTCGGTGCGCGCCAACGTGCGCACCGCGCAGGCCGCCACCAGGGGCATCGGCCCGGCGCTGGACGTGGCCTTCAAGGGCGGCGCCATCACCGGCATGCTGGTGGTGGGCCTGGGCCTGCTGGGCGTGGGCATCTTCTTCTGGTACCTGGTGGGCGGCGCGCCGGACGGCGCCACGCTGTCGGCGGTGCTCAAGCCGCTGCTCGGTTTCGCCTTCGGCTCGTCGCTGATCTCGATCTTCGCGCGCCTGGGCGGCGGCATCTTCACCAAGGGCGCCGACGTCGGCGCCGACCTGGTGGGCAAGGTCGAGGCCGGCATTCCCGAGGACGACCCGCGCAACCCGGCGGTGATCGCCGACAACGTCGGCGACAACGTCGGCGACTGCGCCGGCATGGCGGCCGACCTGTTCGAGACCTATGCGGTGACGATCATCG
Organism: uncultured Rubrivivax sp.; assembly: GCA_964446545.1. Classification (GTDB taxonomy): domain Bacteria; phylum Pseudomonadota; class Gammaproteobacteria; order Burkholderiales; family Burkholderiaceae_C; genus Rubrivivax. The sequence goes on along the minus strand of CAYUPF010000288.1, from coordinate 1,326 downwards.
CCACCATGGCGCTGGGCACGCTGGTGGTGACGACGGCGGCGATGCAAGCGGTGGTCTATCCGCTGCTGCTGGGCGGCGTGTCGATCATCGCCTCGATCATCGGCTGCTACTTCGTCAAGGCCTCACCCGGCATGAAGAACGTGATGCCGGCGCTGTACAAGGGCTTGGCGGTGGCCGGCGTGCTGTCGCTGATCGCTTTCTACTTCGTCACCACGATGGTCATGCCGGCCGACGCGCTGGGCGCGGGCACGCACATGAAGCTGTGGGCCGCTTGCGCCGTCGGCCTGGTGCTGACCGCCGCGCTGGTGTGGATCACCGAGTACTACACCGGCACGCAGTACAAGCCGGTGCAGCACATCGCGCAGGCCTCGACCACCGGCCACGGCACCAACATCATCGCCGGCCTGGGCGTGTCGATGCGCTCCACCGCCTGGCCGGTGATCTTCGTCTGCATCGCCATCCTGGTGTCCTACGGCCTGGCCGGCCTGTACGGTATCGCCATCGCCGCCACCTCGATGCTGAGCATGGCCGGCATCGTCGTCGCGCTCGACGCCTACGGCCCGATCACCGACAACGCCGGCGGCATCGCCGAAATGGCCGAGCTGCCCGACAGCGTGCGCGACATCACCGACCCGCTGGACGCGGTGGGCAACACCACCAAGGCGGTGACCAAGGGCTACGCCATCGGCTCGGCCGGCCTGGCCGCGCTGGTGCTGTTCGCCGACTACACGCACTCGCTCGAAGCGCGCGGTATGAGCATCAGCTTCGACCTGAGCGACCCGAAGGTCATCGTCGGGCTGTTCATCGGCGGGTTGATCCCCTACCTGTTCGGTGCGATGGCGATGGAGGCCGTGGGCCGCGCCGCCGGCTCGGTGGTGGTCGAGGTGCGCCGGCAGTTCCGCGAGATCAAGGGCATCATGGAAGGCACCGGCAAGCCCGAGTACGGCACCGCGGTCGACATGCTGACCAAGGCCGCGATCAAGGAGATGATGATTCCGTCGCTGCTGCCGGTGGTGGTGCCGATCGTCGTCGGCCTGCTGCTCGGCCCGGCCGCGCTGGGCGGGCTGCTGATGGGCACCATCGTCACCGGGTTGTTCGTCGCCATCAGCATGTGCACCGGCGGCGGCGCCTGGGACAACGCCAAGAAGTACATCGAGGACGGGCACCACGGCGGCAAGGGCAGCGAGACGCACAAGGCCGCCGTCACCGGCGACACCGTCGGCGACCCCTACAAGGACACCGCCGGCCCGGCCGTCAACCCGCTGATCAAGATCATCAACATCGTCGCGCTGCTGATCGTGCCGCTGCTGCCGGTGGTGGCCAGCA
>CAYUPF010000287.1:0-4577 GCA_964446545.1 uncultured Rubrivivax sp. | reverse complement strand
GCGGTGCTGGGCGCCAGCTGCGACTGGCTGGAGCGCCGGCTGAAGAAGGAGGCCACGCTGGTCGAGAAGAACATCGACGCGCTCGCCGGCCTGCTGCAGCTGAACCCGGCCGAACGCGCGCTGCTGCTCTACGGCACCCTCGCGCGCTATCAACGGGACCTTCGCGGCCTGCTGGTGGAGTTCAAGGTGTCCAGCGCGCAGGAGGCCTATGCGGCGATCGCCGCGGTGGCCGGCGTCGACGCGCGCGACGTGGCCGAGGCGCTGCGCGCCGGCTCGCGGCTGGAACGCGTGGGCATGGTCGAGAACTTGATTTCCGAGCACAACATCACCGACCTGGCCGACCTGATGAAGGTCAGCGAGCAGCTGCCGCCGGTGCTGATGCGCGAATACCCGCAGCCCGGCGACCTGATGGCGGTGTTCACGCGCCCGGCGACGAAGAGCGAGCTGACGCTCAACGACTTCGGCTTCGTCGCCGACGACGCCGGCGTGCTGTGCGCGCTGTTGCGCAACGCGGTGGCGCGCAAGGAGCCGGGTGTCAACGTGCTGCTCTACGGCCCGCCGGGCACCGGCAAGACCGAACTGGCCAAGGTTTGCGCGGCCGCGGCCGGGCTGGAGCTGTACGAGGTGGAATACGCCGACCGCGACGGCAACTCGCTGTCCGGCCGCGACCGCTACCGCAGCCTGCAGATCAGCCAGGTGTTCCTGAAGGGCAGCCCCGAGGTGGCGCTGCTCTTCGACGAAGTCGAGGACGTGTTCCCGCCGATCAGCAGCGAAGCCGCGCAGCTGATCGCGCGCCTGGACAGCGCCGATGCGGCGGCGGGCGGCATGAACAGCAGCGTCAGCGGCAAGGCCTGGGTCAACCAGATCCTCGAGACCAACCCGGTGCCGGTGATCTGGGTCACCAACCGCATCGAGCAGATCGACCCGGCCTTCCGCCGGCGCTTCCAGTACCACCTGCTGCTGAAGAGCCCGCCGCCGGGCGCGCGCGAGGGCCTGGTGGCGCGCGCGCTGGCCGGCGCGCCGGTGGGCGAAGGCTTTGCCGCCAAGCTGGCCGAGCGGCGCGCGCTGACGCCGGCGCAGATCCGCACCGCGGTGCGCTTCGCGCAACTGGCGCACGACGGCGGCACGGATTTCGAAGCGCTGATCCAGCGCCAGCTCGGCAATGCCGACCAGGCGCTGGGCAGCAGCGGCGAGCGCGGCGCGCGGCCGGTGGTCACCGCCTACGACCTGGGGCTGCTGAACGTGGAGTCGCGCTTCGAGCTGCCGCGCATCATCGAGGCGCTGAAGCGCCGCGGCCACGGCAGCCTGTGTTTTCACGGCGCACCGGGCACCGGCAAGACGGCGCTGGCCGAACACATCGCCGCGGCGCTGCAGCGGCCGCTGATGATCCGCCAGGCCAGCGACATCGCCAGCAAGTACGTCGGCGAGACCGAACAGAACATGGCGCGCATGTTCGACGAGGCGCAATCCGAAGGCGCGGTGCTGCTGCTGGACGAGGCCGACAGCTTCCTGCGCAGCCGGCGCATGGCCGAGCGCCACTACGAGGTGACCGAAGTCAACCAGATGCTGCAGGGCATGGAACGCTTCGGCGGCGTGTTCGTCTGCACCACGAATTTGTTCGAAGACCTGGACGAGGCGGCGCTGCGCCGCTTCACCTTCAAGCTGCGCTTCCACCCGCTGACGCGCGAACAGCGCGAACGCATGTTCATCGCCGAGGCGCTGGGCGGCGAGGCGTCGCTGCTGAACGGCGAGCAGCGCGCGCGGCTGATGGCGCTGGACCAGCTGGCGGCCGGCGACTTCGCCGCGGTCAAGCGCCAGGTCGAAATCCTGGGCGAGGTCTTCGAGCCGGACGAGTTCCTGTCGCAGCTGGAGAGCGAGCACCGCGTCAAGCCCGAGGTGCGGCAGCGGCGCGGGATCGGCTTCGTGCGCAGCTGACGCGTCAGCGCCTGAGCAGGCGCGCGGCCAGCCTGTCGAGCATGGCGCGTCGTTCGATCTGACATTCCCAGACGGTTTCCACATGCCATCCAGCGGCGCGAAGCGCGGCGCCGTGCTGCAGGTCATGCTCGCGGTTGGCGGCGATCTTCTCGGCCCAGGTGCCGACCTTGAATTTCGGCGCGGCGCTGCCGAGCTTGCAGTCGTGGCCGTGCCAGAAGCAGTCGAGGACGAAGACGACGCTGCGCCTTTTGGGCAGCACGATGTCGGGCCGGCCCGGCAGATCCTGCTGCCGCAAGGCGAAGCGCAGGCCGGCGCGGTGCAGGCGGCGCCGGACCTGCGCATCCGGTGCGGCGTTTTCGCTGCCGCGAACCAGCGGCTTCATTCACCACCCCAAAACGCGTGCGGCGTGATCACGCGGCCGGACATGTCGGGAGCCTGAAGCAGTCGCTTGTCGCCGGTCACCAGCATCAGGTCGGTGCGGGCAGCGAGCAGATCCCAAAGCAGCTGGTCGCCAGGGTCCGGCGCGGCAGCCGCCTCGGCTGGCGCGAGCACGATCGCGTGCCGGGCGAGCGTCGTCAGCAGCGACTCGACCTCCGACACCGTCAACCCGTGCAATTTGCGCAAGCCCGGCCTGACGAGCACGGCGTGGTACTCGGCCAGCAGCGCTTCGGACACCACGAACGGCAATGCTGCGCGAAGCATGCCGTCCAGCATTCGTGCCACCGGGGAGGTATCGCGGCTCGTCAGCAGCCCGGCCACCACCACGTTGGTATCGACGATGACGAGGGCCCGGCTCACCGGCCGCGCCGCGCGGCCCTGACGTGCTCCAGCGCCGTGGAAAGGGCCTGCCCGTCGGTGAGCTTGCTGCGTGCACGCGCGCGGCGCACGAGGTCCAGCGCATCTTCGCGCGACTTGATGCCGTAGAACTCCAGACTCTCGTCGATCAGCTGGCCGATGGTCTTGTCACGCTGCGCGGAGGCTTCCTTCAACGCCCGATATCGGGCTTCGGACAAGGTGATGGTGAGTCGGCTCATTGGGTGCTCACATTGGTGCTTGAACACCAATATGTTACTTCACAGCGGCGTCGTGGCGATCCTTGCGCCGTATCGGAACCGGCGGCCTACCTACAATCGCGCAATGAACGCCCCCAGCCCCGCCTTCACCCGCGCCAGCGCGCTGCCAGCGCTGCTGCAGCAGCGCATCCTGATCATCGACGGCGCGATGGGCACGATGATCCAGCGCTACCGCCTGGGCGAAGAGGCCTTCCGCGGCGAGCGCTTCAAGGACCACGCGAAGGACCTGAAGGGCAACAACGACCTGTTGGTGCTGACGCGGCCGGAAGTGATCCGCCAGATCCACGAGCAGTACCTGGCGGCCGGTGCCGACATCATCGAGACCAACAGCTTCGGCGCGACCAGCATTGCGCAAGAGGACTATGGCCTGGGCGCTATCGCCCGCGAGATGAACGTCGCCGCCGCCCGGCTGGCGCGCGAGGCTTGCGACAAGTACAGCACGAACGACAAGCCGCGCTTCGTCGCCGGCGCGCTGGGCCCGACGCCGCGCACCGCCAGCATCAGCCCCGATGTCAACGACCCGGCGGCACGCAACGTCGGCTTCGACGAGCTGCGCGTCGCCTATCACGAGCAGGCCGAAGGCTTGCTGGAAGGCGGCTGCGACCTGTTCCTGGTGGAGACGATCTTCGACACGCTCAACGCCAAGGCGGCGCTGTTCGCGCTGGACGAGCTGATGGAGGCCACCGGCGAGCGCCTGCCGGTGATCGTTTCCGGCACGGTGACCGACGCGTCGGGCCGCATCCTGTCGGGGCAGACCGTCGGCGCGTTCTGGCATTCGGTGCGCCATGCCAAGCCGCTGGCGGTGGGCCTGAACTGCGCGCTCGGCGCGGCGCTGATGCGCCCGTACATCGAAGAGCTGGCCAAGGTGGCCGGCGACACCTTCATCAGCTGCTACCCCAACGCCGGGCTGCCCAACCCGATGAGCGAGACCGGCTTCGACGAGACGCCGGACGTCACCGCCGGGCTGATGGAGGGCTTCGCGCAGGCGGGCTTCCTCAACATCGCCGGCGGCTGCTGCGGCACGACGCCGGAGCACATTGCGCAGATCGCCGCGCATGTCGGCCGTTACAAGCCGCGCTGCCGGCACGGCGCGCTGTTCAGTGACTTGGTCACGGCCTGAACAGCCGCAGTTCACTACAATCTGCCATCCCAAGGAGCGCTGCGACAGCCTTGCCGGCTGCCAGGCTTGGGAAATTCAGTGTTCAACCGCGCTCACCCGTCCAGCAGGCCGCGGTGAGTTCGGCGGCCTTGCGATGAGGCCACACCCATGAACGCTCCCGCTCCCGCCCCCACCGTCCTGCCGATGAAGCTCTCCGGCCTGGAGCCGGTGGTGATTGACTCGAACTCGCTGTTCGTCAACATCGGCGAACGCACCAACGTCACCGGCTCGAAGGCCTTCGCGCGCATGATCCTGAACGGCGAGTTCGAGCAGGCGCTGACCGTCGCGCGCCAGCAGGTGGAAAACGGCGCGCAGATCATCGACATCAACATGGACGAGGCCATGCTCGACAGCAAGTCGGCCATGGTGCGCTTCCTCAACCTGATCGCCGGCGAGCCCGAGATCGCGCG
>CAYUPF010000286.1:0-4611 GCA_964446545.1 uncultured Rubrivivax sp. | reverse complement strand
ATCGAGGATGAAGCGCCGCAGCCGCGCCACCGCATCCGGCGCATCGGCAATCCGCTCGTAGTGCCGCAGCAGCTCGTCGGCGTTCACCGCAGCAGCGCCTCGGCCAGCACCGCCTTCAACTGCTCGCGCAAGGTCGCCGCCTCGGCCTCGGCCGCATCCAGCGCCGCCAGCAGTGTCGCCGGGTCGCCATGGTCGTCGGCCACCGCATGCGGGTTCTTGATGTCCAGGTTGTAGCCGCGCGCCTTCACCTCGTCGATGCCCACGCGCCAGGCCTGCGGCGTTTCCACCCGGCCTTCGCGCGCCGCGCCGCCCCACCAGTCCACGCAGGGCTGCAGGTGCTCGACACGGATCGGCCGCGTCATCGAATAGGCCTTCTGACCTTCGGGCACGCGGTGTTCGTAGAACCAGATGGCGTCGGTGGGCCGGCCCTTCTCGAAGAACAGCAGGTTGGTGCCGATGCTGGCGTAGGGCCGGAACACGCTGTTCGGCAGCCGCACGATGGTGTGCAGGTGGCACTCGGCCAGCAACTGCTCCTTCAGCCGCGTCTTCACGCCTTCGCCGAACAGGCTGCCGTCGGGCAGCACGATGGCGGCGCGCCCGCCCGGCTTGAGCAGGCGGATGAACAGCGCCAGGAACAGGTCGGCCGTCTCCTTGGTACGGAAGTGCGCCGGGAAGTTGCTCTCGATGCCGTCTTCCTCGCGCCCGCCGAAGGGCGGGTTGGTGAGGATGATGTCCACCCGGTCGGCCTGGCCCCAGCCGATGTAGGGCCGCGCGAGGGTGTTGTCGTGGCGCACGAAGCCGGGGTCTTCGATGCCGTGCAGCAGCATGTTGGTCACGCACAGCATGTGCGGCAGCGGCTTCTTCTCCACCGCGCGCAGGCCGGCCTGCAATCGGGCCTCGTCCTCGGGCTTCTTCACGTAGCGCTCGCGCATGTGGCGGATGGCGCAGGTCAGGAAGCCGCCGGTGCCGCAGCTCGGGTCGAACAGCGTTTCGCCGGGCCGCGGGTCGATGCGCTCGACCATGAAGGCGGTCAGCGCGCGCGGCGTGTAGTACTCGCCGGCGTTGCCGGCGCTTTGCAGGTCGTTGAGCAGCTGTTCGTAGATCTCGCCGAAGTGGCGGCGTTCGGCCAGGTCGTTGAAGTCGACGCCGCTGATCCTGTTGAGCACCTGGCGCATCAGCTGGCCGCTCTTCATGTAGTTGTAGGCGTCTTCGAACACCCCGCGCACCACGCGTGCGCGGGGTGCTGCGCTGCCGCTGGCGCTCAAGCCCTTCAGTGCGGGGAACAGCTCGCCGTTGACGAAGGCCATCAGCGCGTCGCCGGTCAGGCCTTCGGGGTCGGCCGCCCATTGGCGCCACTGCAGGCGCGGCGGGATCGGCGAGCGGTAGCCGTCCTGCAGCGCTTCCAACTGCTGGTCCTGGTCGTCGATGATCTTCAGGAAGAACATCCAGCACAGCTGCGACAGCCGCTGCGCGTCGCCGTCGACGCCCACGTCCTGCCGCATGATGTCCTGGATGCTCTTGACGACGGTTCGGGCTGACATGGGTGCGGGCCGGCGGTGCCGGGCTGTTCAATGGCGATGGGTTGGCGTCAGCGGCTCGCTGGCGCAAGGGGGTCCGGCAGCTGGCGCAGCGGCCGCCAGGTCCTGCGCCGCGCTGTCAGCGCCGCGCCTTGGTGCGAGTCGCTGAACGGCGCGTGATGCGTGCAGTCTGTTCGGTCAGCGACAGCAGGCCCAGCAGGGCCTCGTTCACCGCCTCCGACGTGGGGAAGGCCTTGGCCACCTTGTCGTCCAGCAGCACGAGGTTGGTGCCTCGGGAAACCCGGCCCAGGTACTTGCCGCGCACGCCCTTGCCCAGGTCCTCGCGCTTGTATTCGGGCCGGATGTCGTCGTCAACCTTGTTCATAGATGCCTCGCTCATGGCGGGTTGCTCTGCGAGCGCTGATGATGCGCAACGCCGTGCCGCGCTCGGTCGAAATGACTGCCAACAGGCGTCCTGCACTGGAAAGGCCGAAGGTCAGCATGCGTTCTTCACCGATGGAGTGGCCGGGGTCCGCGAAAGTGTAGGCCAGCGGGTCGTTGAATACCGAGGCCGCCTCTTCGAACGAGACGCCATGCTTCCCGAGGTTCACGCCCGCCTTGCCAGGATCCCATTCGAAGCGGAACGTCACGATCGCAGGCCTTGGTGTTGTCTGCTGGCAAGTCTAGCGGGCGTTATCGATGGCCAGGTTCAGGCTGACTCCTGGTACAGCGCCGCCTGCAGTTCGTGCACCGCCTGCTCGAAGCCGGCCTTGCCGCCGAAGGGCTTGATCAGCTGCAACGGCGTGCCCATCGCGCTGAAAGGCGGGATCTCCAGCATCTTCACGTTGTCCAGCTCGCCGACGAGGCCTTCGTCCTGGTACTTGGCGAGCAGCGCTTCCAGCACGGCGCGGGCCTGCGGGCCGTACCTGGTGAACACGTCGCGCTTCTTCACGTTGGCGGCACGCTCGCGGCGTGTCAGCGGCGGGCGGTCGAAGGCGACGTGGCAGATCAGGTCGAAGGGATCGAGGTCCTTGCCCAGCTCGTCGAGCAGCGGCTCCAGCAGCAGGCCCTGGTCGGCCAGTTCGGCGATGACGGCTTCCTTGCGCTCGGCCGCGCTCCAGCGGCGCAGGAAGTCGTCCAGGCTGGCGTACTGCGCGCGGATGGTCTTGCGCGAGTAGTCGCGCAGCGTCTCGGTGACCAGCTTGCCGTCGGCGTCGAGGTATTCGATGCGCTCGGTCAGCACGGTGACCGGCTGGCCACGGATATAGAACTTGGGCGGGGGTGGCGGTGGCGGCAGCGGACCGGGTGGTGGTGGGTCGAACAGGACTTCGCCGATCTCGCTTTCGCCTTCTGCGTCGGTGCCATCCCCGCCATCGTCAGGGGGCTCCGGCGGCACCGGCGGGTCGTGTTCGCCGGGTTCGTAGACCTGCACCGGCTCGCCGTCGAAGGCCGGGTCGGCAAAGTGCGCGGTGGCGCCGCGAAAGTCCACCAGCGTGAAATAGTACTTCTGCGTGTCCTCGTGCACGCGCGTGCCGCGGCCGACGATCTGCTTGAACTCGGTCATCGAGCCCACCGTGCGGTCCAGCACGATCAGCCGGCAGGTCTGCGCATCGACGCCGGTGGACAACAGGCGCGAGGTGGTGACGATCACCGGGTAGTCGGACTCCGGATCGATGAAGTTGTCCAGCTGCTCGGTGCCGGCCGGGTCGTCGCCGGTGATGCGCATCACGTAGCGCGCGTCCCGCAGCACCAGGTCCTGGTTTTCCACCACCAGCGCCTGGCGCAGCAGCGACGCATGTTCGGTGTCGACGCAGAAGACGATGGCCTTGTGCATGCGCTGGCCGCTGCCTTTGAGGTAGTCGCTGATCCAGCGCGCCACGCGCTGCGTGCGCGCATCGATGACCAGGCTGCGGTCGAAGTCCTTCAGGTTGTAGATGCGGTCGTCGATCGGCCGGGCGTGCTTGTCGGTCTCGCCGGCGTGCGGGCGCCAGCCCTGCACGTCCACGTCCAGATGCACGCGGATCACCTTGTACGGCGCGAGGAAGCCGTCGCCGATGCCCTGCCTGAGCGAGTAGCTGTACACCGGCGCGCCGAAATACTGGATGTTCGACGCGTATTCGGTCTCCTTCGGCGTGGCCGTCATGCCGATCTGCGTGGCCGGGGCGAAGTGGTCCAGGATCTCGCGCCAGGCGGCGTCCTCGGCGGCACTGCCGCGGTGGCATTCGTCGACGATCACCAGGTCGAAGAAGTCCGGCGACAGTTCGCGGAAGATCTTCTGCCGTTCCTCGGGGCCGGTGAGCGCCTGGTACAGGCCCAGGTAGATCTCGAAGGAGGTGTCGATGCGCCGCTGGCGGTCCAGCGCCAGTGTCAGCTCGGCCTTCGAGCCGTCATCGCGTTCGATGGTCTTGCTGTGCGTGCTGAGCTTGGCCATCGCCGCGCCGAAGGGGCGAAAGTCGTTGACCATGGTCTGGTCGACCAGGATGTTGCGGTCGGCCAGGAACAGCACCCGCTTCTGCCGGCCGGCATGCCAGTCCGATTTCCACAGCCGCCAGATGATCTGGAACGCGGTGTAGGTCTTGCCGGTGCCGGTGGCCATGACCAGCAGCACGCGCGGCTGACCCTTGGCGATGGCCTCGACCGCGGCATTGACCGCATTGCGCTGGTAGTAGCGCGGCTCCTTGCCGCTGCCGTCGTCGTGGTAGGGCTGCAGGACGATGCGCTCCTGCGCGGCGTCCAGCCCTTTCCAGGCGCGATAGGCGGCCCACAGCCGCTCGGGGCTGGGGAATTCGTGCATCTGCAGGCTGGCCTCGATGGGCACCACCAGGCCGGTGCGGTCGTGGAAGACGAAGCCCTGGCCGTTGCTGCTGAAGACGAAGGGTGCCTGCAGCGCGGCGGCGTAGTCCAGCGCCTGCTGCAGGCCGTGGCCAGCAGTGAAGCGGGTCTTCTTGGCCTCGATCACCGCCAGCGGAATGTGCTGCCGGTACAGCACGAAGTCGCACTTCTTCGCCTTGCCGCGGCCGACCAGCCGGCCGCGCACGATGATGCGGCCCTTGGTGAAGAACACCTGCCGGCGGATCTGCGTGGCCTCGTCCCA
>CAYUPF010000285.1:0-4625 GCA_964446545.1 uncultured Rubrivivax sp. | reverse complement strand
ATGCCGCCAGCGTTCAATCTGAGCCAGGATCAAACTCTTCAGTTCGATCTTGAATGTTTGCTCAAAGAATTGAAGTGAACTTCACTTCCATGAGCGTTTAAGGTCATAAGACCTCGAGTCTTGCAGTTTCTCGCAAGCCTCTTGGCACTCGCCTTCAAACGCCCACGCTTATCGGCTGTATGTTGTTAAAGAACTTCTCTGCGCTATCGAATTTCGTCAGCAACAAAGAGATGGAATTATGAAGTGCTTTTAATGCCCTGTCAAGTTCCACTGCTTTTCTTCGGGATTAGCGGTCGTCTTGCGATCGACTCATCTGCACCCCTAAGCGCAGCCTATGACTATAGCATGAGATGCGGCGCCCGCAAGCCCTTCGTCGAAAAATCGTTCAGACGGGCGCCGTCACTGCAAGGCACCCATGGTGAAGGCGCGAGCAGATTCCTGCATGGGATCGTCCGCAGCCAGCACACGCTCCAGTGCGCTCGCCAGGCGGCGTGTGTCCGCGCGCAGGATGCGCTGCTTGATCGACGGGATCTGCGCGGGATGCATCGAAAAGCTGCGCAGCCCCATGGCCAGCAGCAGTTCGGTGAAGGCCGCGTCGCCAGCCATCTCGCCGCACACGCTGACGCCCTTGCCGGCGGCGTTGGCACAGGCGATGACGCTGGCAATCAGTCCGATGACGGCCGGATGCCACGGGTCGTACAAGTGCGATACGGCATCGTCGGCGCGGTCGATGGCCAGCGTGTACTGGATCAAATCGTTGGTGCCGATCGAGACGAAGTCGAAATGGCGCAGGAACTGCGTCAGGCTCAAGGCCGCGGCCGGCACCTCGATCATCGCGCCGATATCGACATGCGCGTAGGCATGCCCGGCTTCGTCGAGCTGTCGACGCGCGCGTTCCAGAGCTTCCAGCGTGAGCCTGACTTCGCTGAGATGCGCCACCATCGGAATCAGGATGCGCACACGCCCGAAAGCACTGGCGCGCAGGATGGCGCGCAGCTGCTGCCTGAACATCCCTGGCTCGGACAGGCTCCAGCGGATGGCACGCAGCCCCAGCGCCGGGTTCAGCACATGCTCGTGCCGCAATTCCTGAACGGACAGGCGTTCCAGCGGCTTGTCGGCGCCGACGTCCACCGTGCGGATGGTCACCGGCAAGCCCTTCATGGCGATCACCGCGTCGCGGTAGGCCTCGAACTGCTCTTCCTCGTCCGGCAGATCGTCCGTCCGGCTCATGAAGAGGAACTCGCTGCGGAACAGGCCCACGCCGACGGCACCGGCCTCCAGGGCCGCAGGTGCGTCGCCGGGCTGCTCGATGTTGGCCAGCAGTTCCACCGGCTGGCCGTCGAGCGTCACCGACGGCGTGTGCCGCAGCCGGTGCAGCCGCGCACGTTCGAGTTCGCTCTGCCTTTGCCTGAAGCGGTATTCCTCCAGCACGATCGGCGAGGGATCGACGATGACGATGCCGACATCGCCGTCGATGACCACCCAGTCGTCGGGCCGGATCAGGCGGCTGGCCTCGCGCGCACCCACCACCGCCGGAATGTCCATGCTGCGCGCCACGATTGCCGTGTGCGAGGTGCGCCCGCCGACGTCGGTGATGAAACCGGTGAACACACTGCGCTTGAAACGCATCATGTCCGCGGGCGCCACGTCGTTGGCGACCAGCACCAATGGGTCCTCGCCAGCAAAGTCGCGCGGCCCCAGCACTTCGGCGTGGTCGGCCGCGGCCGGGTCGCGCGACATGGCGCGCAGCATGCGCTCGACCACCTGCTCCAGGTCGGCCTTGCGCTCGCGCAGGTAGTCGTCCTCCATTTCGTCGAATTGCCGCGCCAGCACCTCCAGCTGCGCCGACAGCGCCCATTCCGCGTTGTAGTGGCGGTCCACGACCCAGCTCTTGGCGGCACCCGCAAGCGCCTCGTCGTGCAGCAGCATCAGATGTACGTCGAGCAGCGCGGACAGTTCCGCCGGCGCATCCTCGGGCAGGTCGCGCTGCAGCGCGCTCAACTCCGCGGCCACGGTGTCGCGCGCGTGGCGCAGCCGCTCCACCTCCCCCTCGACATGCTCAACGGCGATGAAGTAGTGCGCCACGTCGACGCGGCTGGACGCCACCAGCACCGCACGGCCGATGGCCACGCCGCGCGACACCGGCATGCCGAAGAACTGGATGCTCATGAGCGCTACTGCCCTTCGCCGAACTTGTCGTCGATGAGGGCGACGATGGCGTCCATGGCGGCCTGTTCGTCGGCGCCTTCGGTCTCGATCTCGACCTCGGAGCCCGCGCCCGCCGCCAGCATCATGACGCCCATGATGCTCTTGGCATTGACACGCCGACCGTTGCGCGACATGTGCACGTCACAACTGAAGCTGCCGGCCAGCTTGGTGAGTTTGGCCGAGGCACGCGCGTGCAACCCGAGCTTATTGCTGATCGTGGCGGCCCGCTTGATCATGGGATGCGGCTCTGAGGGTCTGGTTCTGCGGGGGCGATACGGCGACCGGCATCACGCCCTGGGTGGCACCGGCCACGGCGCGCGCGACCAGCGCGTCCAGCGGCTCCTTCGTGCCATAGCACAGCGTGCGCCACAGCATCGGCACGTTCACGCCCACCACCACGCGCACGCGCGGGTTGCCGAGCAACAGCGTCGCTCCGCGGCAAGGCGTGGCGCCGAACACATCGGTGAACACCAGCGTATCTGCGTCGCCGTGGCGCTCGATCTGCGCTCTGGCCTGTGCTTCGACGCTCTCGGCGGTCGCATCGCGCGCCACGTCCAGCACCTGCACGTCGGCCGCGCAGTCGGGGTAGGCATGCTGGGCCACCGCCTTCAGAGCCGAGGCCAGCGGGGCATGCGCAATGATCAGGACGTGGGTCATCTGAAGGCCGCTTCGCGCTGGATTATCGCCATTCGGCGCTGCCGCATCAGAAACCAGCCCTGAGCCAGTGCGCAGCACAGCGCGAACAGGCCCATCGCGCCCTGGAACGAGGCTGGGCGCGACCACCCGAGAGCGCCCAGTGCGTCGATCGTCAGCCCGATGCCCCACTGCAGGCAGAACACGCCACCGAAGATCACCAGATTGAAGGCGGACAAGGCACGCCCGGCCCACGCGGACGGGAAAGCTTGGCCCACGGCCGGCTGGCTCAGCGTGATGCAGCTCGACAGCACGCACCACGCGGCCCAATGCCAGGCGCCCGCTGCAGGGCCCAGCGCGGCGATCAGGCCCAGCACCAGCATGCTCGCCGGCAAGCCCCAGGTGATGACCTGGCGCGCGTGCAGCCCGGCGCGGGCCAGCCGCGGCATGACCACACCCCAGGACATGAAGGCAAGCAGCATGCTCAGATTGATGCCGAACAAGCCAGCGGCGGCCTGCGTGGCCGACCACCCCGACACCTGGGTCAGCCAGGGGCCGGCCCACAGCGACTGGATGGCGATGAGCCCGCCATAGCTGAAGAAGCCCAGCGGCGCCAGGGCCACGAACATCGGGTGGCGCATCATGTCGCGGTAGCGCCCGCCGGCCTGTGCCGTAGCAGCCGGCGCGGCCTTGGGCGCGAACACGCCAATGAGCAGCATTGCCAGCAGCAACAGCGCGGCCAGCGCCATGAACAGCCCGCGCCAGCCCCAGAGGGGCAGCAGCCACTGCACCGGCAGGGTGGAAGCCACCATGCCCAGCGAGCCGGTCATCAGCATCCACGAATTCAGCCGCAACTGCGTGGTGGCATCGAAAACATGTCGGAAGCAGGTCAGCGGCGCCATCAGGCAGGCCGCCACGCCCATGCCGATGAGCAGCCGCGCCGCGCTCAGCGACGCCATGCCGCGCGCCTGGGCAAAGGCCACGCAGCCGACGACGGCCAGGCTCAGCAGCACCAGTTGCACGCGCCGCGGCCCGAAGCGGTCGAGCGCGCGACCCAGCGGCAGCTGCAGCGAGGCAAAACCGAGAAAGTAGACCCCGGCCAGCAGGCCCAGGTCGGCGGCCTGCAAGCCGAGTTCGATGCTGAACACCGGCGCCAGCGTGGCGGTGACGGCGCGCAGCAGCGCCGATAGGAAGTACGCAAAGGCAAAGGCCAGCACCAGGGCCACGCCAGCGCGCAGCCCGGCGCTTTGGGCAGGCGGTGTCATGGGCCGAGGCGCAAGCTGCCGAAGAAGCCGTCCGCCGCCTCGGCATCGAGCTTCTCACCCACGGCGACGGCCTGGAACACACGCGTGCCCTTGGCAAACACCGCCACCTGCTCCGTGACCGCGCGGCCGTCCGGCATGCGGCCCTGGAACTGCACGCGCTCGCTGGCCGGGTTCGGCGTTGCCCCCTCGACCTTCAGCGCCAGCAGCTGTGCCGGCGCGGCCGACAGGTTGTCGGCCGCGGCCGTGCGCAACTGCGTCAGCGCCGGGCCCACGCGCGCCGGATCCTGCATGTCGGCAAGAGCCACCGCCCAGGTCATGCCGCCGGCCGTGCAGGCATGCAGCTCCAGCCGCACCGCATCGGGCCCCAGGCGCACGCGCCGCGCATGGCTGGTGGGCTTGCAGGGAAAGAGCACGGTCAGCCCACTGTCCGCAAGCCGCAGCTCGCGCCAGTCGAGCGCCGGCGTACAGCCCAGCATCAGCGTCGCCATGGCCAGCGACAAGCACAGGTTTCGGGTCATC